>NZ_JADIZS010000019.1:0-19714 GCF_016704685.1 Candidatus Amarolinea dominans | reverse complement strand
AGCCCGCTGCACACCCATCTGCTCTTCTATCCGCATTGGCTGGATCTTTGATTCTCCTACACCTACAACTTTTTTCATGCCGTGCTGGGCCTGCCCCTGCAACTGGCGGGCAACGTGCCCCTCGCCAGCAACCTGATGCTCTGGTTCGCCACGCTGACGAGCGGCTACGGCGCGTTTCTTCTAACTCGCTGGCTGCTGCGCTCGGCGGATCAACGCCCGCCCGCGCCACTCTTCCCCGCGCTGCTGGCCGGGCTGATCTACGCGTTTGGCGCCAACCGGGCCGTTTACCAGGCCCTCGGTCATTACAACATCGCCAGCGTGCAATGGCTGCCCACTTTGCCCTGTCGAGTTTCTCAAGGCAGCAGGCCGACGGCCAGCCGCCGCCGCGGCCGTGCTGGCCGGCCTCTTCAGCGGCTTCCTCCTGCTCACCGAACATGACCTTTGCCATCTTCTGGCGCTGGCGCTGCTGGTGCTACTGCCCATGCAGCCCCGGCCAACGCCGCGCCGCCTGCCCGCCGCCCGACCTGGGGACAACCGTTGGCCCGATTGGCCCTCGCCGGCGGTCGGCCGCGCTGGTCAGCGGCTATCTACTGCTGCCCACCGTGCGCGAGATGCTCCTTGCTTGCACGGCCTGGAGGGTTGGGGCGATGCGCTCAGACTCTCCAACGACCTGGCGAGCTTTCTCACCCGGGGGCGCATCCCCTGCTGGGGCAAAGTTGGCCGCAGGCGCTGCGCGTCTGAAACCGGCAGCGCCGTTTCAGCGATGTCGGCTTGCCTGCCGGCTTCGTGGGCATCGTGACCTGGCGCTGGCGCTCGTGGCCGGCCTGACCGCCGCTGGGAGCAAGTCCGGCCGGCAGCCTGGCAGGCGCTGGCTGCTGGATCGGCCTGGCCCTGCTCAGGCTCGCTGCTCTCGCTCCGGCCCCTTGCGCAAATCAACGTCAGTGGCGCTTCAACCTGGACAACCTGCTGCCGGAGGGCGTCACCTCCCGCTGCCGTTTGCCCTGCGCACTACCTGCCGTTCATCAACGCCAACCGCACGCCCAACCGCTTAGCATCCCGCTGATGCTGGCGCTGGCAGTGGGCGCGGTGGGCAGTCAACATCTGCGCACGCGGGTGGCGGGGCCGGCCCGGCCTCTTTTGATCGCGGGTTGAGCGGTGTGGCTGGCCGCCGCGGTGCTCTTCGGAGCATCTCGCCTGGCCCCTGCCGCTGACCGACACGCCGCCGGCCGTCTACAGCCAACTGGCGCAGGGGCCGGGACCGTTGCGCGGTGCTCTCCTGCCGCGGGCTGGCGCAACGGCTTTCGTGTCTCCCGGGGCCGAAGATACACGCGTGCAGTGGTACCAACATCTCCACGGTCAGCCATCATCGGCGGTAACGCGGTGCGCAATCCGCCCTTCAGGATCGACCATTTTCGAGCGCCTGCCGCTCTTCCAGGCGTTGACCGGCCTGGAGATGTGTCGCCCGCCCGCGCTTCCGCGCCTCGCGAATCAGGCTGCCGCGATCAGCCGCGCGGCGCTGGTGAGCCTGCTCAACGTGCGTTACCTGGTGGTCAACCCGCCGGTGCCAGGACGCTATCCGTATGGGACACCTGGCAGGCGACGCGGGACTATGCCCTGCAGGTGCTGCCGGTTGATCCTCAGCCCATTTTCGAGGCCGATGGCGTGCAGGTCTGCCGGGTGCAGGCGCCCCCGCCGCTGCCGTTCGAGGAAATGTCGATTTTGGCGGCCGGGACACCCTGCCCTACCGCGGCGACCACCGGGATGTGGATGAAGCCGATCTGGCCGGCGCCAGCGCAGTTTGGATGACCGGCCGCCAGACTGAGCCCTTCCTGCCGGTGCAGCCAGCCTGGTCAGAAGCTGCGGCTGACGCTGCGGGTCACGCCTTACAGCTACCCCGGCGGCCCTGGGCAAACGTTGGCGGTGGCTTTTCTGAACGCTTGCGCCTGGGGCCAGCGCAGCCTGACGCCAGGTTGGCAGGAGCTGACGTTCGACGTGCCCGATGTCCAGGAGACGGGGGCAGCGGCCCCAGCATCATCAGCCTGACCAGCGGCTGGACGCAGGCCCCGCAACGCGCCGCCGGAGAGCGCCCTGATCGGTGCGACTGGCGTGGCTTGCGCCGGTCATCATCGAGGTGCATGCCTTCAGCGAAGGCCTTCATTACCCTGGTCGGGCCAGAGGGCGAGCGCTTCGATGCCTCGGCCGGCCGCGCATCAACCTGGCGGTGCTGGATGAAAAGACGGGCGCTGCCGGACAAGCGCGGCTCGACACTGCGGCCAACGACTTCGAGGCCGAGGCGCTGACCGCCTACCTGGCGCAGGTGCCGGCCGGGCGGTGGTGGTGGTTGCCACGAAAGAAGATGCCGTCGCGGCACCTGACCGCGGCGGCATGCGCAGCCCTGGGGCGTTCTGGGGCTGCCGGCCGATCTGGCGGCGCGTTTGGCGCCAGTTTGTCCGCGATCGGTGTGCAAGGAGCGGGGAATGGCGTCGGCGCCATATAGCCCGGGCGCCCGGCGATGCCTATCTGAAGGTGGGCGGCGACGCCTTGCCGCGCCCCCTTCGCCCTGGACTGGGTAGGTGCAGTGAGCGTTGTGACTCGATCCGGCGACCTGGCGCATGCAAACGCGCCGCAGGTCGCGCAACCCAGGCAAGGCCCATTTCCCCGTGGGCTGCGCGTCAGGATGGAAAATGCATCCGTGAGGATGAACCGCGAGCATGGAAAAACTGGACGAGGCAACAACCAGGTCGGTGGATGGGCCGCCGGCGCAGCGCTGGCTGGCCCTGGCGCTGATGGTCGGCGGCTGGGCGTTGTACGGGCCACGATGGCGCCGGGGTTGCTGTTCGGCGATTCCGGTGAGCGCAATTTGCCCTGCCCATCGGCGGCCTGATCCACCCGACCGGCTACCCGTTGTTTGGCGCCTGGGCTGGCTGTGGACGCAGGCAACGCCGTGGTGGCCCGAACCGGCCCGCGGGTCAACGCCTTTTTCGGTGCTGTGGGGCGGTGTCGCGTAGCCTCTTCTTCCTGGTGACGCAGCACCTGCTCTTGCGCGTCCTCCCCCACCCAAGTCAACAGGCAGCCGGTGGCTGTGCGGCGTGTTGCCACACTGCTGTTGGCGGTCTCCCAACCTGGTGGTCGCAGGCGGTCATTGCCGAAGTTTACACCTCAACGCGGTGCTGATGCTGGCCGTCATCTATCTGGTGTTGCGTTGGGCGGCCGCCCAACGCGCCGGTCAGGCCACGGCGGGGCGCTGGCTCAACGCCACTGGCGTCATGTTCGGCCTCAGCCTGACGCATCATCAGACCACGGTGCTGTTGGCCCCGGCCGTCATGCTCTTCATGCTGCGCGTGCAACCCGCCATTGCCCTGCTGCTGCGTCGCCTGACGATCCTGCTGCTCTGCGCCGGCCTGCCGTTGCTGCTCTATCTGACCATTCCCTGGCGTGCGCAGTTCACCCTACGCCCGCGTGGAATTGAGCAACGGCCATGCGCTGCAACTGTACGAATCGAGCCTCAGCGGCTTCATGCAATGGACCACCGGCGTGCCTTTGCCGGCGCCTTGCGCACAGCAGAGGCTGCGCTGGCGCGGTTGCCCCAAGCGCTAACCCGGGCCAGAGAGCAACGGTGGCGCCGCAGGCCTGGCACTGGCGGCCCTGGGCGTGCTCCATCTGCTTCTGCGCCAACGCCGCGGGCATGTTGACCCTGACCGGCGCGCGGCCTGCTGGGCCTGCTCGCCTTCAATCTCTTCTATGGCATCGGCGACATCGCCGTCCTGTACATCCCGGTCTACCTGGTGCTCGGCATCTGGCTGGCGATCGGACTGGCCGCGCTGGTGCAAACGGGCGCGCGGCTGGCGCGCGGCCAGATCGGGCGACTGCCATTGATCGTGCCGGCAATCCCGCTCGTGTGGCCTCTCGCGTGGCTGGTCTGGCGCTTTCCCCTGCTTGACCTGAGCCAGCAGAACAAGGCGGCGGTGTGGTGGGAGCAGATTCTCAGCCAACCAATCCCGGCCAATGCCATCCTGGTCAGCAACGACCGTGATGAAATGACGCCGCTCTGGTACTACCAGCTCGTGCGGGGCCAGCACCAAGACCTGACCGGCCTCTTCCCACAGATCATGCCCGGTTCGGGATTTAGCGATGTGGCCCGTGTCGTGGAGAGTGCCTTGAGTCTGGGCGGCGGTCGGCCGGTGGTGTTGATCAAACCGATGCCGGGCCTGGATGTGAAGTTCGACCTGACCGCCACGGGGCAGGTGGTGCGCGGAATGGGCCGGCGGTGACGCGCACCCCGGAGCGCCCGCTTGACCTGGGCCTGGGCGACGTTGCGCCTGATCGGCTATGGCGCCGATCCCAACAATCAATTGCGTCCGGGAGGCGCCCTGGTCGTCACGCTCTACTGGCAGCCGCAGCAAAACTGGATGCCGACTTCACCGGCTTCGTGCAATTACTCGCTGCGTCCGGCGACAAGGTGGCGCAGGGCAATGATCATCCGGCCGGCGGCGCCTATTACCCCACCAGCCTGTGGCGGCCGGGCGAATTGCTGCGCGATGTCTTCACCGTCACCCTGCCATCTTCGCTGCAGCCTGGCGCCTACACCATACTGGCCGGCATGTACCGCACACACGAGGTCACCGGCGCAGTGCAAGAAATGGCGCCGCCCCTGACCCTGGGCAAGATCGGCATGTTACCCGATGTCGCCCGACCGGCCACGGACCCCGAACGGCCGCTGAACGTGGAACTGGGCGATCGCATCCTTCTGCTCGGCTATTCGCTGCGCCGCTCAGATACCGCGCTGGAGGTCATCCTGCAGTGGCATGCCACCGTTACGTTGACACAGACTACACGGTGTTCGTTCATCTGCTCGACCGCAGTGGGAATATCGTGGCGCAACACGACGGCGAACCCGCGGAGGGGCTGGCTTCCACCTCTATCTGGGTGCCTGGGCAGGCGATCCGCGACGAACACCGCTTGCTGTTGCCGTCCGACATGGCGCCCGGCACCTACACCCTGGTGTGCGGCATGTACGATCAGACCACGCGTGAGCGCCTGATCATCACGGATGGGCCGGTGTCACAACAAGGAGAGAGCCTGTTTCTGCAAGAGGTCACCTTCCTGGCACGTCGAGAGTAGGGCACGGCCTTGCGCCTGCCCGCTAATATACTGCCTCTGTATGATTTTCCTCATGGCAGGCAGCC
Source organism: Candidatus Amarolinea dominans (assembly GCF_016704685.1). NCBI lineage: Bacteria > Bacillati > Chloroflexota > Caldilineae > Caldilineales > Candidatus Amarolineaceae > Candidatus Amarolinea > Candidatus Amarolinea dominans. The sequence continues at coordinate 14,528 of NZ_JADIZS010000019.1, read as the reverse complement.
GCGATGATGTTAAACTTGTGACTTTGCGATCGCGCTTGAGTGGGTGCATCATCCATAATTCATACTCACGATTCCCCGGCCAATCAAAGGGAGAGGTGTATGAAGATTGTTGTTTGCGTCAAGCAGACGCCTGACACGGCGGAATTACCCCAAAGGTTGATTTGGCGCGTGTCAAGTCAGGCGAGTTAGGCGTGACCATGGTTGTCAACCCCTGGGATGAGTTTGCCCTGGAAGAGGGTATCCGTCTGAGCGAGCGTTTCAGCGGTGATGTCACCGCGGTGAGCATCGGCCCGGAACAGGCGGTCGCCGCGCTGCGCACTGCGCTGGCGATGGGCGTTGCCAATGCGGTGCTCTTGTCCGACGAGGCCTTCAAAGATGGCGATGCCTGGGCAACAGCCCGTGTCCTGGCAGCCGCGATCAAGAAGAATGGCGCGGCCGATGATCGTCACCGGTAAACAGGCGGTGGATGGCAATAGCAGCCTGGTGTCGGTGGGGCTGTCGCGCCTGTTGGGCGCCAACTACCTCAGCGGCGTCACTCAGGTGGTTGACATCAGCGGTGGCAAATCACCGTGGAGCGCAGCATGGAAGAGGAAAAGAGACGACCACAGCCACGCTGCCCGCGGTGCTCTCCGTGGCCCGCGAGATCAACGAACCACGCTATCCCAGTTTCATGGGCATCCGCAAGGCCAACAAAGCCATCATTCCGTCCTGGACCGGGGGTGACTTGGGCCTGAGCGCGGGTCAGGTGGGCAAGGCCGGGTCGGTCATGGTTTGGGTTGACATGCGCAAGCCAGCGGCACGCGCAACCGAGTGCGTCATGATCAAGGCCGACACTGTGGAGCAGCAAGCCTCCATCCTGATGGATCGGCTGCTGGCCGACAAGGTACTCTAAAGGAAGGGGGACATCACTATGTCAGTCATGATTTGGGTCGAACAGTTCGAGGGCAGACCGACCAGCACCTCGTGGAAGTTTTGGGCAAGGCGCGCGCCTTGGCCAGCGAATTGGGCGTCACAACCGGCGCCATTGTCCTGGGCAGCGGTGTGGATGCCGCGGCCGCGGCGGCTATCAGCTATGGGGCCGACACCGTTTACGTGTGCGATGACCCCAGCCTGAAATCGTTCCGTCTCAATCCGTACACCGAGGTGATCAAGAAGGTCATTGGCGAGGTCAAGCCGACCATCGTGCTCTTCCCGGCCAGTGGGCGCGGGCCGCGACCTGAGCGGTGCAGTGGCCTGCGATCTGAACACAGGCGTTGCGGCCGACGTGCTCGATCTGGCGCTGCGTGACGGGCGCCTGCTGGCGACGCGGCCGATCTACTCCGGCAACATCATGGTGGATGTGGTCAGCAAAGCCGATCCGCAGATTGCCAGCGTGCGCAATCGCCTTCCCGGCGCCCGAAGCCAATCCGGGTCTGGTGGGCAAGGTAGTCAAGGTGGCGCCGGTGCTGGCCGAAGGACAGGCCGGGACCAGCGTGAACAGCTTCGAGGTGGTCGGCGGTGGCGAGATCAGCCTGGGCGATGCGCGCATCATCGTTTCCGGCGGTCGCGGCGTCAAGGGCGCCGGGAAGGTTTTGCGCCGATCAAGGCATTGGCCGATGCTCTGGGCGGCGCCATGGGCGCCAGCCGCGCGGCCGTGGATGCGGGCTGGATTCCGTACAAGCACCAGGTTGGGCAAACCGGCAAGACCGTGCGCCCCGATCTGTATGTGGCCTGCGGTATTTCAGGCGCCATCCAGCACCTGGCCGGCATGGGGTCGTCCAAGGTCATCGTGGCGATCAACAAGGACGCCGAAGCGCCCATCTTTGGCATTGCCAACTACGGCATCGTCGGCGACCTGTTCACGATCGTGCCGGCGCTGACCGCTGAGGCGAAGAAGCGTCTGGGTTAGTCCATTCTGCAGATCGCATCAGAAGAAAAGAGCCGGGTTTCTTTGGAAACCCGGCTCTCTCTTTACGTGGTGTGGCGCAAGAAAACTAGCCGCCGATCGGCGTGGGCGGAATCTTACTGGTATTCCACGTCCGTTCGATCGTGCTCTCATCGCGCAGCTTGGTCAGGAATTCTTCGAACGCCTGATCCTTCTTGGCGCCGAGGGCGCTCTCATCCAGGGCGCGGGCGGGGTCCTTCTCCGTCACCATGATGATGTGATAGCCGAACTGCGACGTCACGATGTCGCTGAACTGGCCGACCTCGAGCTTGAAGGCCGCGTCCTCGAACTCGGCCACCATGCGCCCCCTGCCGAACCAGCCCAGGTCGCCGCCATTGGCGGCCGTGCTGTCGTCGGAGACCTCTTTCGCCACCGCGTCGAAGAGTTCACCGTTCTTGAGACGCGCCAGCGCGGCCTTGATCTTCTCATCGGCTGCCTTCTTCTCGTCATCGGTTGCGGTGTCCGCCACCGAAACCAGGATATGCCGCGCCTTGATCTGCTCTTCGGTCGTGGGCGCGTCCGCGGTCACCATCTCTTGCAGTTTGGTGCGCAACAGGCGACTCTCCGTCAGGGCGCGGAACTCGGCCTCGGTCACGCCAGAGGACTGCTTGATATTGTCCAACGTCTCTTTGTAGATACGCTGGTACTCAGTTTCGGTGTACGGGGTGGCGGTCGGTGCAGGCGTCACCGTGACGCTGACCACCTGGGTCCCCGTCACGCCGGCAGAGGTTGTCACCACCTGGGTCGAGGTGATCGTAGCTGGCGTCATGATCGGAGTCGGGGTCGCGTCTGGCTCGTAACCGAAGTTCTTCTGGACTTCCTTCTGCAGGTCAGCGGGGTCCACGCTCAGGCCGCGCTTTGGCGGCTTCCTGACGAATCAGTGTCTCATCAATCATGTTGTCGAGCACACTCAGCGCCAACGTCTCCGGACTGCTCAACTGCTGCTCAAGCTGTTGAATCTGGGAGCCGAAGAAGTTGTTTGTTCCGCCTGGGTCGAGCTGTTCCTGAATCTGCTGGTATTGCGCCAGTTGATTCACGAGTAACGCCCGCTCATATTTGGCGCGGGCCTGATAGCGGTCGGTCGTGATTTTTACGCCATTGGCGCTGGCCACGGGCGAATTGGGGATCAGGACTAACTGCTGCAGCAGCCCGGTCGCCAGCAGAATGACCACAAGGGCGCCGGTAATGCCAACGCCAAGCAGGACGCGGCGCTGTAGCTCACGCTCGCGCCGGTTGAGGGCCGTCTGTTTTTTGGTCGGTTCTTTGACCGAACGATCTCGCTTTGCCATGCAGCCTGGCGCTCCTGGTTAGAGAATTAACCTTGTGTCCCGCCGACATACGTCAGCAAGGCAAGATAGCGTGCGCGTTTGATCGAGACCGTCAGTTCGCGCTGATGGCGGGCGCAGGTGCTGGTTTTGCGACGCGGGCGGATCTTACCGCGTTCGGTCACATAGCGGCTCAGGACATCCACCGCCTTGTAGTCAATGAACTTAACCTTGTCCACACAAAAGGCGCACACACGGCGACGCACGGCGCCAAAGCGCCGTCCGCCAGGGCCGGCGCCGGGCGGCCCGCCACGGCCGCGCGGAGGGCGACTACCGAACGGCCGACTGCCGCGCTCATCGCCCGGCTCATCCAAATCATCATCTACGATGTCAAAATTCGTAGCCACAGTCTTACTCCTGCTCTAACTTGGTGCCTCTCCGAATAACCTGACATTTGCCTCGATAAGGCGCCCGAAAGTAGTTATTCGGATAGACTATTAGTAATTGCTCTCTTCTTCATCGCTGCTGGCATAATCAACTTCGCTGCTGCCGGGGCGGCCATCGAGCATGATCATCTCATTGGCAACCAACTCGGTGCGGAAGTGCTTTTGCCCGGTTTGGTCTTCCCAGCTCCGGGTCTGCAAATGCCCTTCCACGTAGACGCGCCGGCCTTTGCGCAAGTATTGATTACAGATTTCTGCCAGGTTTCCCCAGGCCACCACGTTGAACCATTCGGTGGCCTCACGGCGTTCCCCCTCGGCCGTCACCCAGGTGCGCGTTACAGTCACGCTGAATGACGTCACGGGTTTGCCGCTGGGTGTGTAACGCATGTCAGGATCATGGCCAATCTGGCCGATAATCATGACTTTGTTCAAACCTCGTGGCATGTGTCTGGCTCCTCATCATCATTCCCCGTCAATGCCAAACGGAGAAGTACGCTGCCCCGGAGAGGGCTGACGTTCTCAAGGCCGATATGCCTACACCGGCTTGGTGGTGAGCAAGTGGCGCAGCACGTTTTCGTTGAGACGCAGCGATCGTTCAAGCGCTGCTGTGGCCGATGGTAGCAACCGTATTCGCATCAGGATGTAGTTTCCTTCGCGCTGCTTGCGAATGAGATATGCAAGCGTACGGCGGCCCCACAGTTGGGTTTCGATGACTTCGCCACCCGTTGTGCGAATGAATTCGGCAATCCGCTCAGTGAGCGTATTGACACCCTCTTCGTCTAACTCCGTGCGGACAATCATCATCAGTTCGTACTCGTTCATAGAGGCCCGCGTGCCTCCTTTCTATGGGTTTGCCCCCGGTCAGGCCGCGGGCAGAAAGAACGAGGGCTTGTGGCCCTCGTGCGAACGAAACTAGTTTAGCATAAGGCCCCTGATTTGGCAAAGACGCTCAACGCGATGGTGTCAGCGGGCCGCCGGGGCAGGATAGGCCCCGCGCGTTGGCCGGCCAATTTTGCGGAACAGGGGTAATGTGGTATAGTTTGCCCTGTTCGGGGCGTAGCGCAGTTCGGCTAGCGCGCACGGTTCGGGTCCGTGAGGTCGGAGGTTCAAATCCTCTCGCCCCGACACGACGATGGCAACAAGGCTCACCAGTCAAGCTGGTGAGCCTTGTGCATAGGGGACCAGCCACTTGATCAATGGGATGGCATGTGCTCTGCCCACACGTGATTCTCTCCGCTGGACGCCCGCGGCGCGATGGGCTATACTCCATGCACGGAGGGTGAAGACCTCGTCATGCTCGATACGCTGAAAAATCTTCTCATCGGTTCCCCGGTTCCCACCAAACAACTCGGCGAGACACGCTTGAACAAAGTGCGCGCCCTGGCATCCTTCTCACCCAGCGCGCTCTCGTCTCTCGCCTACGCGAACCAGGAAATCTACCTGGCCCTGGTGGTCGCGGGCAGTGTCGGCCTCAGCCAGGCCTGGCCCATCAGCCTGGCGATCACCGCCCTCCTGCTGATCGTGGCCCTTTCCTATTATCAGACCATCCACGGCTACCCGTCGGGCGGCGGCTCCTACGTGGTGGCGCGGGAAAACCTGGGTACCTTGCCCGGCCTGCTGGCGGCCTCCGCGCTGCTCGTTGACTACGTCCTGACGGCCGCCGTCAGCCTGACCGCCGGCCTGGAAGCGATCGCCTCGGCCGCACCCGCCCTGTGGCCGTATCGGGTGCCCGCGGCCCTGCTCATCCTGGCCGTCATCACCCTGGTCAACCTGCGCGGCGTGCGTGAGACCGGCAGCCTGATGACGATCCCGGTCTACCTGTTCTTGCTGTGCTACTTCCCCATGTTGGCCTTTGGCGCCTGGCGTGTGATCAGCGAAGGGCCTGTCTCACTGGCCGCCACCGCCCCGCCGGCCCTGCAACCGCTGACCTTGCTCCTGCTGCTGCGCGCGTTCGCCACCGGCTGCACCGCGATGACCGGCATCGAGGCGGTCAGCAATGGGGTGCCGGTCTTTCGCGCCCCGGCCGCCCAGAACGCCGGCCGCACCCTTCTGGTCATGGCCGCGCTGATGAGTGTGCTGTTCGCGGCCAGCATTTGGATCACGCAATCGTTGGCCGTCATCAGCGGTCCGCAGGAAACCATCCTCTCGGCCCTGGCGCGGTCCATCCTCGGCACAGGGCCGGCCTACTGGGTCATCCAGGTCACCACATTGTTGATCCTGGCCGTGGCGGCCAACACCAGCTTCGCCGGCTTCCCGCAATTGGCCGCGCTGCTGGCGCGCGACGGTTTCTTGCCCCGCCAGTTAGCCGGCCTGGGCGACCGCCTGGTCTTTGCCAATGGCATTCTATGGCTGACGCTGATCACCGGCGCGTTGATCGTCGTCTCCCGCGGCCACAGCCATGCGCTGATCCCCCTCTTTGCGGTGGGCGCCTTCCTGGCCTACACCCTTTCGCAGATCGGCATGGGGCGGCACTGGGCGGACGCACGGGCGCGGCTGGCAGCTCAAGGCCGCGATCAACGGCTTGGGCGCGCAGTGACCACGGCCGTCACGCTGTTGGTGGTGCTCCTGGAAAAATTCCGCGACGGCGCCTGGCTGACCGTGATCGTCATTCCAGCCTTCACCCTCGGATTCGGGCAAATTCGCCGCCACTATCGCGCGGTCGCCAGCCAGCTTTCGCTGCGCGGCCTGCCGCCGTCGCTCAAGCCGTTTCCCGCACCGCGCGTCGTCATTCCCATCTCCGGCATCCATCGCGGCATCGTGGACGCGTTGGGCTTTGCGCGCACTATCGCGCAGGACATCACCGCGGTCTACGTGGAGCTGGAGCCAGGCATGGGCGCGCATATCCAGCAAGAATGGGAAGCGTGGTGGCCGGACGTGCCACTGGTCGTGGTGCCATCCCCCTACCGCTCGCTCGTGGGGCCGCTGTTGGACTACCTGGACGCGACCGATAGCGAGCACCATGACGGGCAACTCGCCGTCGTCATCCTGCCCGAATTCGTCCCGGCGAAACGCTGGCATGGCATTCTGCACAACCAGACCGCCCGCCTGCTCAAGGCCGCGCTCCTCTACCGCCGGCGCCGGCAAGGCTTCCAGCGCGTCATCATTGACGTGCCCTATCACCTGCGGCGCTGACCGTCCTATCTCTACGGCAGGCCGGCCGCATGAAAGCCGTCTTTGTGGACACCTGGGCAATGCAGACGCAAAATCAGCAGGCCGTCCTCCTGATCGGCCACATAGATCAGCCTGCCTACGACGCTGACGCCAAAGGCAAACCCTGGTGTAACGTACCCGCCACGCAGCGTGGGATTGGCCGGATCAGTCACGTCAATGATCTGCAGGCTGCTCCCATCGGCTACATAGGCCACGTTTCCCACCACGCTGACCTCATTGGCATACTCCGGCGTATCGTAAGCGCCGCGCAGGGTGGGGTTGGCCGGGTCGCGGATGTCAATGATCTGCAGGCCGCTGATGTGATCGGCCACATAGGCTAAACCACCCACCACGCTGACGCCCCAGGCCTCGTCCGGCGTATCGTACGCGCCGCGCCAGATAGGGTTGATCGGGTTGCTGACGTCAATGATCTGCAAGCCGTCGCCCCAATCGGTCACATAGGCTAAACCGCCTACCACACTGACGCCCGTAGCCCCCCACGTATCGTACGCACCGCGCCAGGTAGGGTTGGCCGGGTTGCTGATGTCAATGATCTGCAAGCCACTATCCCAATCAGCCACATAGGCCAGGTTGCCCACCACACTAACGGCTCGAGCAAACCCCGGTGTATCGTATGCGCCACGCAGAGTAGGGTTGGCCGGATTGCTGACGTCAATGATCCGCAGGCCACTCCGCCCAGCGGCCACATAGGCCAAACCACCCACCACGCTGACGTCATAAGCCGGCCCTGGCGCATCGTATGCACCGCGAAAAACTGGGTGGGCGGGTTTGCTAACATCAATGATCTGCAGACCGCTAATGTGCCCACCGGCCACATAAGCCAGGCTGCCCACCACGCTGACGCTAAAGGCCTGCCCTGAGGTAGCGTACGCGCCGCGCCAGGCGGGATTGGCCGGGTCGCTCACGTCAATGATCTGCAGGCCGCCCTGCTCATCGGCCACATAGGCCAGATCCCCTACCACGCTGACGTCATAAGCCTGCCCTGGCGTATCGTATGCGCTATGCCAGGTGGGGTTGGCGGGGTCAGTCACATCAATGATCTGCAGTCCGCGGCTACCGTCGGCCACATAGGCCAGGTTGCCCACCACACTGACGCTGTGGGCCTGCCCTGGCGTATCGTATGCGCTACGCCAGATGGGGTTGGCCGGGTCACTCACATCAATGATCTGCAGACCACTATCGTACCCATCGGCCACATAGGCCAGGCCGCCCACCACGCTGACGTCATAAGCCGGCCCTGGCGTATCGTACGCGCCGCGCCAGGTGGGGTTGGCCGGGTCACTCACATCAATGATCTGCAGACCACTACTATACCCATCGGCCACGTAGGCCAGGCTGCCCATCACGCTGACGCCGTAGGCATATCCGGGCGTGTCATAACTGCCGCGGAGCACGGGTTGGCCGGGTTGCTGACGTCAATGATCTGCAGGCTGTCCCCATCGGCCACATAGGCCAGGCTGCCCACCACGCTGATGCCACAGGCAGGCCCTGGCGTATCGTACGCGCCGCGCAGGGTGGGGTTGGCCGGGTCGCTGACGTCAATGATGTGTAAACCACCGTACCCTTTCGTTACATACGCAAAATCGCCCACAACACTGACGCTTTTCACAAAGGTAGGCAAGACAGGGCTTTGTCCCACCAGCACAGGATGGGAGGGGTTGCTGACATTTAGAATCAGCAAGCGCGGTCCAACGCCGACGTAGGCGTAGCCCCCTTGCGCCTCCACCGCCCGAATGAAACCGCCGATTTGCCCAACCAGTTCGATCAACGGGGTAGGAGTTGACGTTGGCGTCGGCGTCGGCGTGGGCTGGTGAGGCACGTGGGGGAAGAACGCTCTCGAGACTGCAGGCGTGCTGATCTCGGCGCGGCCGTTGTGGCTGCCGGCCGCGGGCATCGGGGCCAGTGCTGTGATCGCCATGAACGTTACCGCCATCACAGCGATGGTCACCAGGAGAACCAGGCGTTCAGCGCCGCCGCGGAACAAAACGTGTGCCGGTTTCGATGCGACCATCTCAACCCATTGGGAATCCATCCTATCCAGGTCTTTCATGCGGCTCCTCCATAAAAGCGAGAGTTGATATGGTGAGAAAGCCACGAATTGCGCCAACCAGGGCTCTCTGGCGGTGTGATTCGAGGCATCGTTTCTTGTTGTCAGTCTCGATGGTTTCGTTTGGTGGAATGACCATACCACAAAACAAGAAGGCGTCAAGTCGCCGCTATGACATCAAGAATGCCTTTTGGGTAGATTGACCTGGGCCTGTGTTCCAGGTATAATCTCCGGGTCAGGGCCGTTTAGAGGTCACATCGGAGTCCGCAGCAATGAAGTTCAAGATCGTCAGTGAGATCAGGGACATCCAAACTATTGCCAAAGGCAGTGGCGTGGACGTGCGACGAGAACTCGACCGGCGTTACGGTCATGGGAACTGGCGGAAGCTCAAAGGCTACGCTATCGTTGAATACGAAAACGGCGAAACCTGGCTCGTGGAGCTACATTGGTTCGAAGCGCACGGGATTGGGCGAAAGCGCATGAAGGACAAGTATCGGCTGGAGAGGCTCGCATGAAATACGTTCGCTGTGTCAAGAACGAAACGTTCATCTACGACCAGGATGGAAAACCGTTCGATGATGTCCTGGACGATTTGCAGGTAGGGCAGGTCTACAGGTTGGCGCCGCCGGTCGAGAACGACGGGGCGATGTTGCGCGTCGTTGACGAATCCGGTGAGGATTACCTGTACCCGACAGACTACTTCGAACGGTTCGAGCAAGGCGATAACGGCGACCACCCCAATGCCATCACGATCTACGTCAGCGACTTCATGAAAGGCATTCTGCACGCAGAGGCTGTGGCAGCCCGCAAGTCGTTCAGCGCGCTGCTGCGCGAGTGGGTGGACGAACGGCTAGATCTGCCGGCCGGCGCGGCAAAATAGAGCTGTGCCAGGCGCTTCGGCAGCGCCTGACGCGTGGTAACGTTAAATGAACAAGAAGCTGCTGACCGAACAGGAAATCCGCACCCGCTTCATCACCCCCGCGATCCAGGACGCGGGATGGAAGCCGGGTCAAATCCGCGAGGAAGTGACCCTCGACGCTGGTCGGGTCATCGTGCGCGGCGCGCTGTCCATGCGCAGCGCTGAGCGCAAACGGTGGACTACCTCCTCTCACACAAACCCGGCATTCCACTGGCGATCGTCGAAGCCAAAGATAACAACCACAGCCTGAGCGCAGGTATGGATCAGGCGCTGCAATACGCGGCGCTGCTGGACGCGCCGTTCGTCTACACCTCCAACGGCGACGGCTTCATGGAGCACGACCGCACCCTGACAGATGGGCCGCTGGAACGCGAGCTGCGGCTGGATGAGTTCCCCTCGCCGGAGGCGCTGTGGCTGCGCACCATGCGGCAGACCGGCATGGCCGACGAGGTGGCGAAGGTGGCGGCGGAAGATTACTACTACGACCGCTACGGCCGCGCGCCGCGCTACTACCAGGAGGTGGCGATCAACCGGACGGTGCGCGCCATTGCCCAGGGGCAGAAGCGCGTCCTGCTGGTGATGGCGACCGGCACCGGCAAGACCTACACCGCGTTTCAGATCATCTGGCGGCTGTGGCGCGCCAAGAAGGTGCGCCGCGTGCTCTTCCTGGCCGACCGCAACATCCTGGTTGACCAGACCATGACCAACGACTTCCGCTTCTTCGGCGACAAGATGACCAAAGTCGTCAAGCGCCAGGTGGACAAGTCCTACGAAATCTACCTGGCGCTCTACCAGGGGATCTCCGGGACGGAGGAATGGCAGGACATCTACCGCCAGTTCTCGCCCGACTTCTTCGACCTGATCATCGTGGACGAGTGCCACCGCGGCAGCGCGGACGCGGACTCGGCCTGGCGCGAGGTGCTGGAATACTTCGCCTCGGCCACGCAGATCGGCCTGACCGCCACGCCCAAGGAAACGAAGGACGTTTCCAACATGGACTACTTCGGCGAGCCGATCTACACTTACTCGCTGCGCCAGGGGATCGCCGACGGGTTCCTGGCCCCCTACAAGGTGATCCGCATTGACCTGGACCGCGACGTGGACGGCTGGCGGCCGCGGCAGGGTCAGCTCGACCGCTACGGCGCGCCGATTCCTGATGAATGGTACACCTCCCGCGACTTCGACCGCACCCTGGTGATTGACGAGCGCACGCAGCTCGTCGCCTGGCGCGTCACGGAATATCTGCGCGCCACGGGCCGCATGCAGAAGACGATCATCTTTTGTGAGGACATCGAGCACGCGGAGCGCATGCGCCATGCCATCGCCAACATGAACGGCGACCTGGTGAATGAGAATCGTCGCTATGTCATGCGCATCACCGGCGACAACCCGGTGGGCAAGGCCGAACTGGACAACTTCATCAGCCCGGAGGAGCCTTACCCGGTCATCGCCACCACCTCGCGGCTGATGACCACCGGTGTGGACGCGCAGACCTGCAAGCTGATCGTGCTGGACCGGACCATCAACTCGATGACCGAGTTCAAGCAGATCATCGGCCGCGGCACGCGCATCCGCGAGGACTTTGGCAAGACCTACTTCACCATCATGGACTTCCGCAACGTGACCCGGCTCTTCGCCGACCCCGCGTTCGACGGCGACCCGGTGCAGGTCTACGAGCCGGGGCCGGACGATCCGGCCGTGCCGCCGGAGACGGCAGACGCTGCCGAATTCCCGGCCGCCGATTACCAGGTTGGGCAGGGCCAGGAGACCAGCGCGCGCATCGTGGAACGGCCGCAGCGCCGCGCCAAATACTACGTAAACGGCGTCGAGGTGCGCATCCTGGCCGAACGGGTGCAGTACCTGGACCGCAACGGCGAGCTGCGCACCGCGTCCTTCCGCGAGTTCAGCCGTGAGAATTTGCGCCGCCAGTACGCATCGCTGGACGATTTCCTGACCCGCTGGAACGCAGCGGCGCGCAAGGACGCGCTGCTGGCCGAGCTGCTGGAGCAGGGCTTCCTGCTGGACAAGCTGCGGGAGGCCGCCAACGCCGATCTCGACCCGTTCGACCTGATCTGTCACGTGGCGTTCGACCGGCCGCCGCTGACGCGGGGCGAGCGCGCGCGCAGCGCGCGCCGCAGCGCCCTGTTCGACGAATACGGCGGCATGGCGCGGCGGACGTTGGAAGCGCTGCTGGACAAGTACGCGGACCAGGGCATCGCGGCCGTGGAAGAGGCGCGCGACGAGAACAAGGCGGCCGGGGTGCTCCAGTTGCCGCCGCTGAACCGGATCGGCCAACCGGTGCAAATCCTGAAGGCGTTCGGCGGCAAGAAACGCTACTTCGAGGCGCTGGCCGCGTTGGCGCGGAGATTTATCGCCGCCTGGAAAGCGAGACGATCATGCCTTTTTCCGAACTGGAAATACCCTTCAATTATGCTGCGCTTCTGGCAGGCTTGCAGGAACGCATCCGCGGCGCGCAGGTGCGGGCTGTGCTTTCCGTCAACCGCGAGCTGGTACTGCTCTACTGGCAGATCGGCCGTGAGATCTTGGCCCAGCAGGGCGCGCAGGGATGGGGCGCGAAGGTGATTGACCGGCTGGCGCAGGATTTGCGCCGGGCCTTCCCGGAGATGAAGGGGTTTTCCGCGCGCAACTTGAAGTACATGCGGGCGTTCGCTGAGGCGTGGCCGGACGAGCAACTTGAAAACAGGTTGTTGCACAATTGCCCTGGGGACACAACGTCCGGCCTTGATCGCATTGCCGATCAAGCAGAACGGATCTTGGTACGCCCATAAAGCCATCGAGAACGGCTGGAGCCGCAACATCCTGGTGCATCAGATTGACACGCGTTGCACGAGCGGCTGGGCGCGGCCAAAGCAACTTCGCACGCACCTTGCCCAGCCTCAATCAGAGCTGGCCCAGCAGTTATTGGCGACCCTTACACCTTCGACTTCCTCAGCCTGGGTGCGGAGGCCCACGAGCGATCTGAACGGCGTTGATCGAGCACCTGCGCGCCTCCTGCTCGAGCCTGGCATCGGCTTTGCGTTCGTCGGCAGCCAGTACCACCTGGAGATCGGCGACCAGGACTTCTACCGACCTGCTCTTCTATCATTTCCGCCTGCACTGCTTTGTGGTCATTGACTTGAAGAGCGGCGCGCTCCAGCCGGAAGACGCGGGCAAGATGAACTTCTACCCGTCGGGGGGTGATGACCGCCTGCGGGGGAGCACGACCAGCCCGCCATCGGCCCCATCCTGTGCCGCGAGAAGAACCGGGTGATCGTGGGAGTACGCCCCGATCTGGAGCAAGCCCATTGGCGTGTCGGCCTATGAGCTGACGCGGGCGCTGCCGGAGGGCCTGCGCAGGTATGCCAACGATTGAGGAGCTTAGAGGCCGCGCTATCCCCCGACCAGGAGCCTGCGTAATCCCATGTCTATTTCCACCCTGATCAAATCTATCCAGGACATCATGCGCCAGGACGCGGGCGTGGACGGCGACGCGCAGCGCATCTCGCAGCTTGTGTGGATGCTCTTCCTGAAGATCTTGACGACAAGGAGCAGGAGTACGAGATCGGGCCGCATTACGTCTCGCCGATTCCTGCACGGTTGCGCTGGCGCAACTGGGCCGGGGGATGACGAGGGGATGACCGGCGACGAGCTGCTGGCCTTCATCAACAACGGTCTGTTCCCCGGCCTGAAAGGAGTTGGCGCTGGGGCCGGGTGATGATCCGCGCGGCTTTCGTGGTGCGGGAGTCTTCGCAGACGCGTACAACTACATGAAGCCGGGCACGTTGCTGCGCCAGGTGATCAACAAGATCGCGGGCATCGACTTCAACCGCTGGAGGATCGGCACCTCTTCGGCGACCTCTACGAGGAAGATCCTGCGGACCTGCAGAGCGCGGGCAACGCGGGCGAATACTACACGCCGCGGGCGGTGACCCAGTTCATGGTGGAGATGGCCGACCCGCAGCTCGGCCAGGTGGTGCTGACCCGGCGTGCGGCACCGGCGGCTTCCTGGTCTGCGCGCTGGAGCACCTGAAGCGCCAGGCGGGGACCCCGGCCGACCTGGCGAAGCTCGGCCCGGGCATCCGCGGGGTGGAGAAGAAGCCGCTGCCGCACCTGCTCTGCATCACCAACCTGATCCTGCACGACATCGAGACGCCGCAGATCGCCCGCGACAACGCCCTGGCGCGGCGGCCCTATCGCAGCTACGGCGACGCGGACCGCGGGACATCATCCTGACCAACCCACCCTTCGGCGGCACGGAGGAGCCGGGCGTGGAGCAACTTCCCGCAGTTCCAGACCAAGGAGACCGCCGGACCTCTTCCTGGCCCTGATCGTGCAACTGCTCAGGCGACGGCGGCCGGGCGCGATCGTGCTGCCGGATGGCACGCTCTTCGGCGAAGGGGTGAAGACGCGGCTGCAGGAGCACCTGCTGGAGCGCTGCAACCTGCACACCATCGTGCGCCTGCCCAACGGCGTCTTCGCGCCCTACACCGACATCAACACCAACCTGCTCTTCTTCACCAAGGGCACGCCGACGCAGGCGGTGTGGTATTTCGAGCACCCGCTGCCGCCGGGCTACAAGAAGTACACCAAGACCCGGCCCATCCGCATCGAGGAGTTCGAGCTGGAGAAGGCGTGGTGGCATGACCGGCAGGAGAAACGAATACGCCTGGCGGGTGCCCATTGCCGACATCAAGGCCCGCGGCTACAACCTGGACATCAAGAACCCCAACACCGAGGACGCCAGCCACGGCGACCCGGT
>NZ_JADIZS010000018.1:0-156896 GCF_016704685.1 Candidatus Amarolinea dominans | reverse complement strand
TTTTCCGCTGACTCCCATTGGCACAATGCTCAACAGCGATTTCCTGCCACGAATTTCACGCACGACACGCAGCACAATTTGTCAAGTTCGTGCTATTCGTGGCAAGAATCGGATGCCTGCTTGTCCGGGTGAGAACGCGAATTGGCGCAGCGTCGCCGTTCGCAGTAGAATCTATGCCGCGGCAGGCGCCCAAACGCCGACTTTTCCACACTCGTGACGTGGAGGGCGTAATGATTCAGATTCAAGACTTTGTCAAGGCCGGTCTTTTCCAGAACGAAGGGGGCACTATTCAAACCGCGCTGCGTTACCTGCTGAGAGCACGGGCTGACCTGCGCATCCGCATGGCGATCTACCAAGGTATGCACGGATCATGCCCCGCTGGCCCTGGATGTGCCGAATGAGATGGCAATTTCGCCGGGTACGGACTATGCACCCAACGATAAGTGGATCATATATATTGGGAGGTCACAAGGGGACGTATGCGCACATCGGGGTATCCGTTCTAGCCTACCCGGAGTCGATAATAATTCTCAGCGATGCTCACAGACTACTGCTGTGATACCTATAGAAGCCAGTTTCTGGACGCAGCTTGATCAAAAACTGGTCAATGGATCAGCAATTTACTCAACATTCTGGGCGAGTTGACTCCAGATAAGCGCATTCACTGCACAGATTGCGTGGTTGCTGAATACAAGCCGGTTGCTAGGCTGGCCTTTTATTCAGTGCTTGGACGCAATGAAAACGATTATCGAAATCTTGCAGCGGATGTTCGTAGCCGCTTGAACCAATCCCAAATTGATTTCAGATATCTTTCTTTTCTGCGTGAGTTGCCAACTGCCCCGAGAAAACTGATCGGGCCTGGGGGTGTCAGCGATCCGGATCTGTCACTTGTCGCCCTCGGCCTTCACCTTGCGGATCAAGGGGAATCCGTCTATATTCTGAGTAACGACAAGGATCTTGTCGACTTCTCGACATGGGCGCGTCGTGCGAAAGCTGAACTGCGCCAGCGGTGGGCGAATCCGTCGCTGCTACAGGGACTGCAGAGTCTTGCCTACCTGGAATGGGTTCACCAAAGTTGCAGCATTGCGACAGATGACATGTGGCAACTGCTCAAGTATTACATGAGAGAGCATGTCGCCAGGGAAGATCTAGGAAAACTAAAAGGAGAAGCGATTTTTCAGAGTTTGATGGATATCACCACAAGCCTCGTTGAGTCTGCTCAAATTAAGGCGCAAGCAAGGATCACCAACGTATGACCGAAGGATCTTTCTCAAGTCGATTCGTTCTTTGAGCGAACTTAAAGCCCTTGCATTGGTTGTCGCAGGCCATGATGCCATATTACGCCGCATCAACACTGAGCGGCTCATTGGGCTGCTCGCCGATGAATTCGTCGAAAGTCACCAGGCAGAGCGAGTACGTATCCTTCCCGATAACCGGCTGGCCGGTGAATCGGGCGCCGACTTCCTCTTGCAGATTGACGATTATGATGTGCGTCTTGAGTTGATTGACACCCCGGAAGGTAAGCCAGTCCTGGAGATTGAACAATTGCCCAGGCTGCTTGCCCTGCTGGAAGCAAATCCAAGTACATTGGCCGTGATTTTAGTCTGGACGACCGACGACCTGTTGGCTGTTACCGTTGACCGCATCCCACATTCGACGCCTTCTGAGCATCCACTGGAGTTGAATTTGCTTGTGAACGAGTGCGAACTCTGTCTACCGTCTGCGGATACTCGTAACGAACCAGGTGAGAGACTGGGACGTGAGTATAGACAAATCATCGGCGCCTGCCCCACAGCCGGGCGGTGTTCGTCGTTTGTTCGAGGTGGCCCTGGACGAGGCCATTGACCGGGAATGCGGCCGGTCATACAAGTTCACCGAACGACGCCAAGCTGCCAAGCAGTACAGATTATCTGTGGAGCGCCGGCTCGTCCTTCAAGTACTGGAAGACGCCTTGAGTGGTGCGGAGCCGACCGACCTCGTCGCTCGACTGGCTCATCCCATACGCCGAGGTGATATATGATCACAACGTTGGAAATGATCAATTGGCGTGCCTACACATCGCGCAAGATTGTGTTTGATTCCGGCATTACGTTCCTCATGGGTCCAAACGGCGCCGGGAAGACCTCGGATTCTGGAAGCAATCATCTATGCGCTGACTGGGGAACCGACTACCGTGAAAGAGCCCAGTAAATTTATGCGCGAGCCCGAGCAGCCAGCCCTTATCCGCTTATCTTTCACAGTAGGCGGTAAGGAGTTTCAGATCGAGAGAACTCAGTTGGCCAATAAAGCTGGAAGCGCCAAGCTGATTGACATCCAATCTGGGCACGTCCTGGCCAGCACACACGCCCTAGTTACCAAGTACGTCGAGCGACCGATGGGACTTTCGGCCGATTTCTTGCAGCGAATTGTCTATATGTCCGAAGGTGATGTATTCCGCTTCATGAACCAGGCGAGCCTGGCCGGGCCTTTGAGTCAGCAATTCGCAACGTCCTTGGCCTGACCCAGATGGATCAGTTTGTGGCCGCCATAACGCAAGCGGAGAAGGCAGTAGACGATAGAATCGCACCCATTCAGGAGTTGATAGCGGTCGTAGACAAGCCGGGAAATGATGGCGCGGATTTCGCTTCTCGCCTAGAAGCTCTGGATGCCCGACGCGACCAATTGTTGCAGCAATTGGCGGATCTGCGCTTGATACAGCAGCACGCCGCTCGTGAGCAGGAGGAGCAACAACACCTGCAACGGATGCGCTCGTGGCTGACGTATATCTCACAGACGGCCCAAAAACGCCCTCCCGGCTTAGATTTCTTTATGGAGCTCACAATACCTCAGATATCTTCCTATTATGAGGAGGTGGAGGGCGTTGCAGAAAATGACATCGGTGAGCTTCTAGCACATATTGACTGGGTGAGCGGCGCAATTGGCGCATGGGAGAATATAAGCTCTGGACTTGCGCATGATCTGGCGAAGATCTTTCCAAAGAGGCAACGGTGCCTTGTCCGGTCTGTGCCAAACCGATCACAATGAACGAGCGATCACAGATTGACCTAAGCAAGTCGATGTAGAAGCCGAACGCTTGCGAGGCCGCAAGGAGGAACTGAACGACAATCCGATGTGCTGTGGCAGAGAGTTACCGAGTTAAGAGAGGATCCCAAGAGCGTATCCGACATTTACGATGCACTTGTCCACGGTAGAATTCGGTCAATCTCCCCGGATACTACGCTGGAGCAGTTGATACCCTTGTTCCAGGAAGCCAAAGACGCAGCAGAATCCGTTGTATCGGTTGTGGACGCACGACTGAATGCAGCAAAAGAAGCACTGGCCCGCCTTGATAACGAACGAGCCGAGTATGCCGAAATAAACGGCAGATTAAAGGCACTTGGATTTAACACAGTCGCTGAAGCCAGACGAGCACTGATTGATCTGGAAATGCGGTCTCTCACGCTGCTATCCACGCAGCTGAGCCTCAGTGCAAGCAACTTTGCGCGATGCTGATTTGCAGCCCATCTATGCTCAAGTTTCCAAAGTATGGGCGGCATTTTCCGGCAAAGAGAACTGGCAGGTGAAATTGGACGAAAAAGGTATGCCACCCCCCCCAGCCGTGAGGGCCGGCCTTTTGATTTGAGCCAGTTCAGCGGTGGCGAAAGAGACCCCCCCCCGCTGTGCACACGATCCCCCAACATTTCCAGAGCGATTTCTTACTCGTTGACGAGCCGCTAGAACACCTGGACCCCATCAACCGACGATCCTTAGTTCGTTTCTTGATTGACGCATCCAAACGCGGCAGTTTCAAACAGGCGCTCGTTGCCACGTTTGAAGAGTCACTGCTGCGGAAATACATGTCCGAGGAAGGTGTGCATATCGTACACGTGTGAACCAGCTGGCTCAACTCGATCTCCGATCTCTGATCTACCAACCACAAGGACGGCGCCCATGAAGATTCTCGAACGCAAGGTCTACCGCGGACCGAACTACTACTCCTACCGGCCGGTCATCCGTCTGACACTCGACCTGGAAGAGCTGGAGGCTTACCCCACGAGCGAACTTCCCGGCTTCACGGCTGCGCTGCTGGCCCTGATCCCAACCCTGCACGAGCACGGCTGTTCCTACGGCACGCCCGGCGGCTTCGTGCGGCGCCTGGAGGAGGGGACCTGGCTGGGGCATGTGCTCGAACATGTCGCCATCGAGCTGCAGTGCCTGGCCGGCACGCCCGTCACCTTTGGCAAGACGCGCGGCGCGGGCGAAATCGGCGTCTACCACGTGGTCTACTCCTTCCAGCAGGAGGAGGTGGGCCTGGACGCGGGACGCCTGGCCGAGCGCGTGCTGCGCAGCCTGCTGCCGGCCGATCTGCCCAGCGCCCTGCCGGAGGCGGAGCGCGCCGCGTTCAACTTCACCCTGGAGCTGGAAGAACTGGCCGCGCTGACCGATCGCGTCGCGCTGGGACCATCCACCGGCAGCCTGGTCAAGGCGGCCGAGGAGCGCAACATTCCCTGGATTCGCCTGAACGAGGGCAGCCTGGTGCAGTTCGGGCACGGCCGGTATCAGAAGCGCATCCAGGCCACAGTGACGAGTGAAACGCGGCACATTGCCGTGGACATTGCGCAGGACAAGGAGCTGACCGCACGCCTGCTCGACGATATGGGCATTCCGGTGCCGCGGCAGCGCGTGGTGAACGAGGAGGGCGCCGCCGCCGAAGCCAGCCACGCCATCGGCTTCCCGGTGGTGGTCAAGCCGCTGGACGCCAGCCACGGCCGCGGCGTTTCGCTCAACCTGCAGAACGAAGCCGAGGTGCGCCTGGCGTTCCAGAAGGCGCAGGAGCATCGCAGCTACGTCATCGTCGAGAAGTTCATCCCCGGCCGTGACTACCGCGTGCTCGTCGTCAACGGCCATGTGGTGGCAGTGGCCGAGCGCGTGCCCGGTCACGTGGTGGGCGATGGCGAGCATACGGTGCAGGAGCTGATTGACATCGTCAACCGCGACCCGCGCCGCGGTGTGGGCCATGAAAAGGTGCTGACCCGCCTCTTGGTTGACCATCAGGCCCTGCGCTTGCTGGAGCAGGCCGGCCTGACGCTGGCAAGTGTGCTGGCGACCGGCCGCGTGCTCTATCTGCGCTCCACCGGCAACCTGAGCACCGGCGGCACCGCGATTGATCGCACCGATGAGATCTGCTATGAGAACAAGGAGATCGCCATCCGCGCCGCGCAGGTGGTGGGGCTGGACGTGGCCGGCATTGACTTCATCACGCCGGACATTGCGCATCCGATCAGCGAAGTGGGCGGCGGCATCGTCGAGGTCAACGCGGCGCCGGGCTTTCGCATGCACGTCGCGCCCAGCGAAGGGACGCCGCGTGACGTGGCCGGGCCGGTGATGGACATGCTCTTCCCGCCTGGCGCGGCCAGCCGCATCCCCATGGCCGCCATCACCGGCACCAACGGCAAAACCACCACCTCCCGCATGGTCGCGCACATCCTGAAGATGTCGGGCCATTACGTGGGCCTGACCACCACCGACGGTATTTACATTGACGGCGAGCGTTATCTGTCCGGCGACATGACCGGGCCCTGGTCGGCCCGCGTGGTGCTCAAACACCCGCTGGTGGACGCCGCGGTGCTGGAAACCGCGCGCGGCGGCATCCTGCGCGAAGGGTTGGGCTATGACAGGGTGGATGTGGGCGCGGTGCTCAACGTGGCCGGCGACCACCTGGGGCTGAAAGGGGTGGAAACCCTGGAAGACCTGGCGGCCGTCAAGGCGCTGGTGGTGGAGGTCGTCAGGGAGGGCGGTTACGCGGTGCTCAACGCTGATGACCCGCTGACTGTGGCGATGGCAGAGCGCAGCGAGGGCGAGCCGTTCTACTTCACGTTCGATCTGCGCAATCCGGTGGTGCAGGCGCATGTGCGCCGGGGCGGCCGCGCCATCGTGCTGGAAGAAGGGCTGAACGGCCAGATGCTGACCCTGTACGAACGCAACCAGCACATTCCGCTGCTCTGGTCGCACCTGATCCCGGCCACGCTGGAAGGGCGGGCGCGCTTCAATGTGGCCAATGCCCTGGCTGCGGCGGCGATTACGCGCGCGCTCGGCGTCAAGGTGGAGAACATTCGCCAGGGGCTGCGCACCTTCGACAGCAGTCATTTCCAGGTGCCAGGGCGTCTCAACGTCTACGATCATCACCCCTTCCGCGTGATCGTGGATTACGGGCACAACCCGCCGGCCGTGCAGGCCATGGCCGACCTGGTGCAGGCGCTGCCGCGTAAAGGCCGCGCGATTGGCGTGGTGGCCGCGCCGGGCGACCGCCGCGATGCGGATATTCAGGCCATTGGCGGGATTGCGGGGCGCACGTTCGATCTACTCTTCTGCCGGGAGGACTACAGTCACCGCGGCCGCGCGCCAGGCGAGGTGGCGGGCTTGGTTCACCGCGCCGCGGCCGCGGCCGGCCTGGCGGAGGAGCGGATCGTCGAGATTTGGGACGAGACGGAGGCCATCGCCGCGGCCCTGGCGACGGCGCAGACCGGGGATCTGCTCGTCATCTTTGCCGACGATGTGCAGGCCGCGTGGAAACAGGTGATCTACTGGGGCCAGGGCCGGCCCGAGTCGCCGGCGCCCACGGAAACGCCCGTTTTTGCTGAAAGTGCGCCGGGCGCTGCCTTCGCCAGCGACACCATCCTGGGTGAAGCGCCTGCGCCGGCCAGCCGCGTGCGGTCACTGCATGCGGCCGACAGCAGCGACCGCTTCCGCCTGCCGCCGGTGGAGCGCAGCAGCGCAGACGCAGCAGCCGGCATCCGCGGGGTGGGGCATGATGATTAGAGCCGGGATTGCGTGGGGGTTCAGCGGGACGGCGACACAGAAAAGCGCTTGCGTCATAGGTCACTGATTGCTCGAACAGCCGCATCTGCGACGGCAGACCAAATTCCGCAATGACGTGATCCGGGATTGACAATTTCTCCAGGGAACGAGGTTCCACCTTGATGGAGCCATCACCGTACGATTTACCAACGATGGCTAGATTGGCGATAGTGTCAGGATGGCTCAAGATCCCCCACAGCCGCTTCAGGTAATCAGGATCGTTGCTTTTGGGGTAGACGCACAAGAAACCGGTCAGCGGAATGACGCCGGCCGTGTTGCGAATGAAGCGAGAATGGCGACGCCCCAGGTAGGCAAAGAGGAAGGGGGGCGCGACGCGTGTTTCCATCCGATACCACGGCTTGCGTTGAGAGATCAAAGGCCGCTGTGGCAAACCGAGCGCTTCGCCAGTTTTCAAGTAATCTCTGACCGATTCAGGAAAGGTCTCTGGGGGTTGGCCGTTGAGCGTCAGAAGCAGCGTGGGGCGACCATGCGCACACAGAGACTCGATCGTCTCCTGAGTGATTTCGTTGGTAGGAACATCCCTGGTTCGTCCCACGGCCCTGACAAAATACTCACGCGGGATGCCCATCTTCTGTGCTTGTTCATCGGTCAAGAAGAAGAACTCGTTGGCGCCGGTGGCGACGCCGCGCACGATGTGTACGAAGTCTCCGAGTACATAACACCCGGTCTGGCTCGCAATAGGCGGACGCGAGAAACCTGTGGACAGTCCCTCCGCCAAACCGCGCTCAACTGCAAGCAGAGGTTCCTGGGAGTCGATTGGAAAACGAGAGCGCACCCACGCCCTGAGCAGGTCCGTCCGCGGCTCATAGCACTTCGCCCAGACAAACGTGGTTCCTGGCTCCGAGTTGCGAATGAAGAAGATGAGCGGATTGGTGTCCACCCGAGGAAACGGCGAGGCCTCGGAAGCAAACGTCACCACGGCATCCAGAGCATAGTGCGCACAGATCCAGCGCCATAAATTCTGGGCGAACTTACCCTCACAGGTGTCCGCTGGCATAATGAATGCCAGACGCCCCTCTTGTTCAAGCAATGTCAGGGCACGCATCAGAAAGTAGATGTGGAGACCCGCGCGCCCATCCAGGGTTTTGCCAATGGTTTGCAGGCTCAGGCGTTTGAGTCGTTCCTTGGTTTCGAGAGGAATGCGGTGATGGCGAATGTAGGGCGGATTTGCCACGATGGCGGAGAACTTCGCCTGGGGTGGCTGGAGGACAAAATCGCCAATGGTAACGAATGCCAGGTCGCTCTCAGTCAGGCCGTAATCAAGGGCCTGCGCTAACGCCGCTTGGTCAATGTCCATACCGCTCAGTGCGATACTGCGAAACCCTCGTTCATCGGCCACAGTCTTGGCTGCGCGAAAGAATGCACCTGCGCCAACCGCCGGATCGAACAGCATCGAACCTTGTTCAGCAAGTACATATTCGGCCATTGCCTCCGCTATCCAGTCAGGCGTCCAGAATTGGCCCTTTGTGCGAAGCATCTCCCTGGCCTCGCCTCCAGCAGGCAGCGCGTAATGGTCAATCTTCGGCATGTCTTCGTCTCCGCAACACCTGTAGTGCTTCTGCGCCACAGTATAGCACGCCCCGCCACGGCACACAAAGCGCAGCGCCCGTCCATCGCCAGTCGGCCGGCGCGTTGGCCCACTTTCATCAAATCGCGTATGCCCGACCATTAGGCCGAAACCATCTGACGAACAGTCTTCTCCCTCGAAAACTACAACAATCGTTTCGTCAAAAACGCGTGCTTATGCTATCATAACCTCATCTTCCGATCTCCAAGAGTCGGACGCAGGCTGCACTGGGCGGCTATCACCAGCACGAGTCAACACGAAGTGAGCCAATGACCACCCAACCATCGACCGCTCAGTTATCATTGCCCGGGCCGATGGCTGCGCACATAGAACCGGCGGCCGCGAATGGCGATCAACGGTCGAACGACAGAGCCAACCGTTTAGCAGTGGAGGATCGCGCCTTCCACGATTGGTATCGCTTCGTGCTCTCATTTCCACCTCATTTGGTGCGCCACTACCTGGATGATTTCAATGTCGGCCCTGAAGATCCCGTGCTCGACCCGTTCTGCGGCACCGGCACGACCGTCATCGAAGCTCGCCGTCGTCACCTGAGCGGCATTGGTCTGGAAGCTAACCCGTTTGCACACTTCGCCAGCAGCGTGAAGATCGGCTGGGAGCTTTCGCCTGACGAGTTGCTGTTAGCCGCACAAGAGATTGCGCACACGGCCTTAGGCATTTTGGCCGCCCAGGGCATCGGAGACAACGCCCCCTTTGCCACGCCTCACATGGACATACCGTTGCGACGGCTTGACCCCGAAGCAGAACGACTATTGCTTACTAATTCGATCAGCCCGCTCCCCTTGCACAAGACGTTGGTGCTCCTGGACTGCCTCAATCAGCACAGCACGCGCGTTATTTCAGGCACGGTCTGTTGGCGCTTGCAAGCGCCTTAGTTTTCAAGATTAGCAATCTTCATTTTGGGCCTGAAGTCGGCGTGGGTAAGCTCAAAAACGATGTTCCGGTCGTGAGCGCCTGGCTGGCTGAAATCGCCAATATGGTGAACGATCTACGTGTGGTCGCGGGTGAAGCCTATCCGCCGGCCGTCGTACACCTGGCAGACGCGCGCAACGCACGGGCCTTCCTGTGCCCGGCCTCGATTGCTGCCGTCATAACCTCGCCGCCATATCCCAACGAGAAAGATTACACACGGACGACCCGCCTGGAGTCGGTCATTCTTGGTTTTGTCAAAAACAGGGCCGAGCTAAGGTCATTGAAGAAGACGCTCCTGCGCTCCAACACGCGCGGCGTCTACGTGGCAGACAACGATGACGCCTGGGTCGATCAGCATCCAGAGATCGACCGTATTGCGAAGGCTATCGAAGCACGCCGCATCGAATTGGGCAAGAACTCCGGTTTCGAGCGGATGTACGCGAAGGTCACGCGCCTCTATTTTGGCGGCATGGCGCGGCATCTGGCGGATTTACGGCCTGTCTTGCGTCCGGGGGCTCAGTTAGCCTACGTGGTCGGCGACCAAGCATCGTACCTGCGGGTTATGATTCGCACCGGGCAGATCTTGGCGGATATCGCGCAGACCCTCGGCTATGAAGTGCAACGGATTGATCTGTTTCGCACTCGCTTTGCGACTGCGACCAGGGAGCAGTTGCGAGAAGAGGTCGTTGTACTACGCTGGAACGGCCCACAGGAGGGGTAAACTATGACGCAGTCGGCAAACCGTTACTCCCAGTTGATAGAAGCCATCTTTCTGGCCCGCTATCAGGAGGGAGCGAACGAGGTAACCTTTGAACGATCGGACATCGCCATTACTGCCGAACGACTCGGAATCCAGTTGCCCAAGAACCTGGGCGACATATTGTACACCTTTCGCTATCGTAATGCGTTGCCGGAATCCATTACGGAAAAGGCGCCACCGGGGTCTGAATGGATCATCAGACCGGCGGGACGTGCGCGTTACACGATTGCCCTCACGGCGAGCGCCGCCATTCAGCCATCCGCCATACTCGTCGAAACGAAAATTCTCGATGCTACGCCTGGCGTCATCGCTCGCTATGCGCTGAATGACGAGCAGTCGCTGCTGGCGCGCCTGCGCTACAACCGCTTGATTGATATCTTTACCGGACTCACTTGCTATTCATTGCAGAACCATCTACGGACTACCGTAAGGGGACTTGGACAGGTTGAGACGGACGAGGTCTATGTCGGTATCGATAAGCGCGGCGTCCATTATGTTTTGCCGGTGCAGGCCAAAGGTGGAAGGGACAAAATCGGCGTCGTCCAGATAGAGCAAGACATGGCCGTGTGTGAAATCAAGTTCCCTGGGCTGATCTGTAGACCGATCGCAACTCAATTCATGGACGCCAACTTGATTGCGTTGTTTGAGCTTGAGAGAACTGAGACGGGAATCGGTGTCTCAGCCGAAAAGCACTATCGCTTGGTGAATACCCAGGACCTGACCGTGGCCGAGTTGCAGGCCTATCAACGACGTTCTGCGTAAAGATGAACCGTATAGCCGGTTTTCTGACCTGCGTCATATTGCCTGTTACTCGAATGACGCTATAATCCTCCCATCCCGCTCATGGCTGCCAGAAGACTCCCCTGGCGTTGATGTCAGGGTCATTTTTTCTCTTGGAGGTCCGAAACGATGAAGTTTGTTGATCTCTCGATTCCCCTCGGTGTAGGCACGCCGGCCTGGCCGACCTACGAACCACTGCAAATCAAGTATTTCAAGCGCCTGGCGCCCAACGGCGCCAACGGCCAGATCATCACCCATTCTAATCACCTCGGCACGCACCTCGATGGCGAAATTCACTTCTACACCCCAGGCAAGGACATCGCCAGCCTCACTCTCGATTTTCTGACCGGCCCCGCGGCCATCGTTGATCTGTCCGATGTCTGCGGCGACTATGACATCTACACCTCGAAGATGGTGGAGGATCGGGTGGATGTGCATGAGGGCGATATTCTGATCATTCACACCGGCTATCACCGCTACGGATGGGATCAGCCGCGCGCGGACGAAATCCGCTACATGGTCAAGCACCCCGGCCCCGATCGCGAGTTCGCCGAATGGTGCAAGGCCAAGAAGCTCAAATGGCTGGCGGTGGACTGCGGCAGCGCGGATCACCCCATGAACACCATCATCCGCCAGTGGATGCCGCGCCAGGCCGCTGAGGCCGAGACGCATTTCCAGCGCAAGTACGGCCAGGGCCTGGCCGGCGTCTTCACCGACGACAAGTACCAACTGATGCACATCGAGATGTTCCCCTACGGCATCATCCATGCCGAATGCCTGGGCGGCGACATTGACCTGCTGCTCAACCAGCGCGTCGACGTGGGCTGCTTCCCCTGGCGCTTCGTGGACGGCGAATCGTGCATCGCGCGCATCGTGGCTTACGTGGACGATGAACGCTACGCCGAGCTGATGGCGAAAAAGGCGTCCCAGGCGCTGACCAAACACGGCGACTGCATCTGCCAGCGTCCCCAGCTCTAGGCGTGAATGGCCGGCAACCGCTGCCGCAAACGGGCTACCCCGGCCGGCGCGCCTGTCATGGTCGAGGTGACATTCATGGAACCATTCGAGTATATCAAACCATCCTCCCCGGCCGAGGCCAGCGCCATTCTGGCGGCCGAGGGCAGCGCCGCGCGCATCTTGCAGGGCGGCACCGATCTCATCATCCGCATGCGCGGCGATTTCATCCATCCCAAGATCGTGGTGGACCTCAAGGGCCTGCCCGGTATGCGGGACGTGGCGTTCAACCCCGATGATGGCCTGATCCTGGGCGCGGCCGTGACGATGAACGAGGTTGCGACCCATCCTGCGATCCTGGCCCATTACCGGATGTTGGCCGACGCCTGCGAAACGGTCGGCTCGTATCAGTTACGCAACCGCGCCACCATCGGCGGCAACGTGTGCAACGCCAGCCCGGCCGGCGACAGCATCCCGGCGCTGCTCTGTTATGACGCAACCGCCGTCATCTACAACCCGGCCGGCGAACGCCGCCTGCCGCTCTTCGACTTCTTCAGAGGGCCTGGCAAGACTGACCTGAAGCCGGGTGAATTCCTGCAGGCGCTGGAACTGCCCGCGTCGCCCGCTGGCGCGGTTGGCATTTACAACAAACTGGGGCGCACCAAAGTGGGCGACATCGCCGTCATCGGCGTCGGCGTCCTGGGCTGGCCGCAGCGCAGCAACCCATCGGGCAGCGCCTGGCGCATCGCGTTGGCCTCGGTTGGTCCCACACCGCTGCTGGCGCCGACCGCCGAAGCGCTGCTCGCCCAGGAGACGGATGATCTGGCCGTGGACGCTGCGGCCGCCGCGGTGATGAACGCCTGCCGTCCGATTGATGATGTGCGCGCCAGCGGGGCCTATCGCCAGGCCATGGTGCGCGTTCTGGCCCGCCGCGCCATCGAGGCCGTGCTGGCCCACCTCCCCTTTTAGGGCTACCAAACGAGGGATTTTATGGCATATCTTGTAAATTTCACGGTCAACGGCGAGCGTTATTCCCTGGACGTTCCACCCTATTACACCCTCTTGCGCCTGCTGCGCGATCGCCTGGTGTTGACCGGCACCAAGAACGGCTGCTCGGCCGGGGAATGCGGCGCCTGCACCGTGCTCATGGACGGCGTACCGGTCAACTCCTGCCTGGTGCTGGCGCCCGAAATTGACGGCCACGACATCGTGACGGTGGAAGGGCTGGCCCATGACGCGCAGCTCGACCCGGTGCAGGAGACGATGATCGAGTCGGGCGGGACGCAGTGCGGCTTTTGCACACCGGGCATTCTGATTGCCGCGCGCGCGCTGCTCGATCGCAATCCGCACCCGACGGACCATGAAATCCGCATGGCGTTGGTGGGCAACCTGTGCCGCTGCACGGGCTACTCGCGCATCGTGGTCGCCGTGCAAGCCGCGGCGCAGCGCGGTCAGGTGGCCTGAGGCCAAGGAGCGTCACCCATGAGTATCAAAAAAACAACGATTGTTGGCACCAGTTTTCCACGCGTCGAGAGTCGCTCCAAAGTGACCGGCGCGGCGCAGTATGTGGACGACATGCAGTTTGGGCCGAACCTGCTCTACGGCCTGTTGAAGCGCAGCGAGCGCCCGCACGCGCTGATCACCCGGCTGGATGTGAGCAAGGCGCAGGCGCTGCCCGGCGTGCGCGTGATCGTGACCGGCAACGATTTTCCGGGGCTGACCGGCCTTTATCTCTCCGACCGGCCGATGTTCGCGGTGGATCGCGTGCGCTTCGTCGGCGAGCCGATTGCCGGCGTGGCTGCAGAAACCCAGGAGATTGCCGAGCAGGCGGTCAAGTTGATCGAAGTGGAATACGAGGACCTGCCTGGCGTTTTCGATCCTGAGTTTGGCGCCAGCCCGGACGCGCCGCTGCTCCATCCAGACTTGATCACCTACAAGTACGCGCCCTTCATCTTTCCGCAGGAGGGAACCAACGTCTCCAATTGGTTCAAGGTACGCAAAGGCAATGTGGATGAAGCCTTTGCCGAGGTTGAAGCGGCGGGCGGCATCGTCTTCGAACACAAGTACCGCGTGCCGCATGTGCAGCATGTGCCGCTGGAAACGCACGCGACCGTGGCGCAGATGGACGGCAACGGCAAGATTACCCTCTGGGCCTCCAGCCAGTCGCCCTTTGCCCAGCGCAACCTGATCGCCAAGGCCCTGGACCTCAGCCATTCACGGCTGCGGGTGATTACGCCTTACGTGGGCGGCGGCTTCGGGGCCAAGGCCGGCGTTTCGATGGAAGGCGCGTGCGTGGGCATGGCGATGCGATCCAAGGGCCGGCCCGTGAAACTGGTGATGACGCGCGAAGAGGAGTTCTACACCACCTTCGTGCGCCAGGGCCTGGTTGCCATCGTCAAGCTGGGGATGTTGCCGGACGGGCGCATCCTGGCGATGAAGAACACCTACTACTGGGATGGCGGCGCGTACACCGAGTACGGGGTCAACATTACCCGCGCGGCCGGCTACAGCTCCACCGGGCCGTACTATGTGCCCAACGTGTGGGCCGACTCGAAGTGCGTCTACACCAACCACCCGATCGGCGGCGCGATGCGTGGCTTCGGCATGCCCGAAATCCACTGGGCCATCGAGCAGCACGTTGACCGCGCCGCGCGGCAGTTGGGTCTCGATCCGGTGCAGGTGCGCCTGCTGAACTGCATCAAAGAGGGCCAGGAAACGGTCACGGGCATGATCATGCACCCGACCGGCCTGAGCCAGTGCATTCAGAAGGCGGCCGACGCGATCGGTTGGGGCAAGCCGCGGCCGGCCAGCGGTCCGCATAAGGTGCGCGGGATGGGCATCGGCTGCATGTGGAAGGCGCCGGCCATGCCGCCCAACCCCGGTTCGGCCGCCACCATTCGCTTCAATGAAGATGGCACCGCGCTGGTCAACGTGGGCGGCGTGGACATGGGCCAGGGCACCTTGACCATCGCCGCGCAGTTGGCGGCCGAGGGCCTGGGCCTGCCCATCAGCGACGTGCGCGTCAACACGGTGGATACCGACTACAGCCCCTATGAATGGCAGACTGTCGCCAGTCGCCTGACCTGGAGCATGGGCAACGCCATCCTGAACGCTGCGCAGGAAGCGAAGATGCAAATCCTGGACATGGTGGCCGAAGCCTGGAGTGAGAATCCGCAGGACCTCGACATCATCGAAGGGCAGGTGGTCAGCTACGCCACGGAGGAGTCCATCCCGCTGAAGAACATCGTCATCTACGGCATGCAGCGACCGGATGGCACCTGGATCGGTGGCCCGGTGGTGGGCAAGGGGCGCTTCATGCCCCAGTATGTGACGCCGCTCAACGCGGAGACGGGTCAGGGGCCGCGCGCGGTGGTGCATTTCACCACGGGCGCGCAGGCGGTGGAGGTGGAAGTGGACACCGAGACCGGTGAGGTGAGCGTGCTGCGCATGGTGGCCGCGTTCGATGTGGGCAAAGCCATCAACCCGGACATGGTCAGGACGCAGATGGAAGGCGGCGCGGTGCAGGGCCTAAGCACCGCGCTGCTGGAAGAACTCAAGCTGGTCAAGGGCAAGCCGCTGAATCCAAACTTCACCGACTACCGCATTGCCACCACCATTGATGCACCGCCGCTGATCGAGTCCATCATCGTGGAAGTGCCGCAGGACGACGGGCCTTATGGCGCACGTGGTATCGGCGAACACGCCATGGTGCCCACCGCGCCCGCCATCGCCAACGCGGTGACCGATGCGGTTGGCGTCTGGATTGATCAGATGCCGATCAGCGCACAGAGGGTGTGGGAGGCGATGAACGAGGAACGCTGAACGATGCGTGAGGGGTGAATTGATTGCGCCTTACGGGTGAGAGGTGGAGACCTGCGAGAGCCATTGAATGGGCTTGAGCAGGTCTCTTGTTTTCATGGCACGATTTGACAGATTTCCACAGACATAGTATAGTAGGAGCAGCAATTGGGAGCGCTCCCAAGACCTTTACCCCGTCGAATGACCTGCTGCCGTTTTATGGTACGATATGGTCATTGAGTCGGGTTTTTCAGCTCCACGCAGCGCACCATTGCGGCATTTTGACCTGTTCTCGTTGAAATTTCTGGTAACGCTCCCAAGAAGAGGGCAAGCAGATGGCGCTCACGTTGGAACAAGTAGCCACATTGGCAGGCGTATCACGTTCGACCGTGTCGCGCGTGGTGAACGATCATCCCAATGTGAACGCGGAAACGCGCGAGGCGGTCTGGGGCGTGATCCACGAGCATGGTTTTCATCCGAACAACGCCGCTCGCACCCTGGCCAGCCGTCGCAGTCAGATGATCGGCCTGGTCATTCCTCAAGCGCTGTCCACCGTTTTTTCCGACCCCTATTTTCCGATCCTCATCCAGGGTATTGCAGCCGCTTGCGAAGAGCAGGAGTATTATCTGATGCTTTCCCTCGTCAGAGCACAATCGCCCACCACGTTTCGGCGTTTGGTCGGCGGGGGGCACCTGGATGGCGTGATTGTGGCCTCGGCGCTGGCAACGGACCCCTTCGTGGATCGCCTGCTGATAGAGAACTTCCCTTTCGTGTTGATCGGACGCAGCTTGAGTGAGGCGCCCATCACGACCATAGACGCAGACAACGTGCATGGGGCCACGATGGCGACCCAACATCTGTTGCGCCTGGGCTACAAACGCATTGCCACCATCAGCGGCCCGCAAGACATGGTTGCCGGCATGGATCGCCTGGAGGGCTTCCGCGTGGCGCTGCGCGCTGCGGGCACAACGCCTCCGCCTGAGTATGTGCAGGAAGGCGATTGGTCAGAATGGAGTGGACAGCGCGGTATGTCAACCCTCCTGAGCCTGGCCTCGCTCCCACAGGCGGTCTTCATCGCCAGCGACGCCATGGCGATCGGCGCACTCAAAGTGATTCGTTCGGCCGGGATGCAGGTACCGGGTGATATAGCGCTGGTCAGTTTCGACGACATTCCGCTGGCGTCGTCCCTGGAAACACCGCTCACCACCGTACGCCAGCCGATTCATCAATTGGGATACACAGCCGCGTCGGTCCTGATTGACAGGCTCAGGAATAGCGATCGCGGCGGCGAGGCGACGGCCACACGCATTGTACTTCCGACCGAGTTGGTCGTACGCGCATCCTGCGGGCAGCAGTCGCGGTTTGCGACGGCGCAGCGTCAACCAGACGCCAGAGACAGCCACACGCGTCACATCAAAGGAGGTACACCCCAACCGGAACCGGTTCACGGCTGAGATTCTCTTCATCCCCCGTTTGACGTTTGTCCCATTTACTTACTTTGCTTTGCTGTGGGAGAAGAAACATGAAGACTCGTTGGTTCGTTGTGGTGGCCCTGGTCATTGTGACCGGCCTCTTGTTGTCCGCCTGTGCGCAGCCGACCCCCCAGGTGCAGATTGTCAAGGAAACCGTCATCGTGGAAGCGACCAAGATCGTGGAGAAAGTGGTCGAAGCCACCACGATCGTCGAGATTACGTCCACGCCGGCGCCGGATCGTGTGCAGATCACCTGGTACATTGGCCTGGGCGCGGGTGCGCAGCCTGCGCAAATCCCACTGGAGAAGGACTTCGTCGAGAAGTTCAACAAGTCCCAGAACGAAATTCAGCTCATCCCGATCATCGTGGACAACAAGTACGCGCGCGACAACCTGACCGCGCAGATTGCCGCCGGCAACGCGCCCGACGTCGTTGGCCCGGTGGGCACGGCCGGCCGCGCCGCTTTCCCCGGCGCCTTCCTCGATATCGAGCCGCTGATCAAAGAAGCGAATTACGATACGAGCGACATTGACCCGGCCTTCCTGCAGTTCTACAAAGATGAAGGCAAACTGGTCGGACTGCCGTTTGCCATCTTCCCTGAGTTCGTCTACTACAACCAGGCCCTGTTCGACGAGGCCAAGCTGGCCTATCCGCCCCAGAAGTATGGCGATAAGTATACGCTGGACGGCAAAGAGGTGGATTGGAACTTCGACACTGTGGCCGAAGTAGCCAAGCGCCTGACCGTGGATGCGCAGGGCAATGACGCCACCCAGGCCGGCTTCGACGCCAAGAACATCGTGCAGTACGGCTATATCACGCAGTGGTCCGAGCATCCGCGCGCCACCGGTTCGCTGTTCGGCGCCTTCTATCCAGTGGACAGCAGCGGCAACGGCTCCATTCCTGACACGACCGTGGCGGCATGGAAGTGGTACTACGACAGCATGTGGGGCAAGCAGCCCTTCCAGCCGAACCAGGCCGCGATTGACAGCGATCTGCTCAAGGGCAACGCCTTCAGCTCCGGCAAGGTCGCCATGGCCACCACCCACCTGTGGTACACCTGCTGTATTGACAAGGCCACCGTGCCCAGTTGGAACGTCGCCGTGATGCCATCCTACAACGGCAAGGTCACCTCCAAGATGCACGGCGACACCTTCGCCATTCTGGGCGGCACCAAGCACCCGAAGGAAGCCTTCAAGGTCTACACCTACATGCTGACCACCGGCTCGGCCGACCTGTACAAGATCTACGGTGGTCTGCCGGCCCGCAAGAGTCAGCAAACCGACTTCTTCGCCAGCCTGGACGAGAAGTTTGCGCCAGTGAAAGCCAACTGGCAAGTGGCGCTGGACAGCATCCCCTTCATGGACGTACCCAACCATGAACTGGGCACTCCGAACTATGCCAAGACCTTCGATCTGTTCAGTTCGCTCGGTAGCGACTTCCGCAGCAATCCCGACCTGAAATTCGACGAGCGCATCGCGACGTTCAAGACCGAACTTGACAAGGTGCTCAAGGAAAAACCCTGATCCCGCTTCGTGGTTGAGCTGAGGAGAGGCGGGCGAAACACAGGGACCCGCCCGCCTCTCTTTCTTGTCTGAGGAGGAGCCAGGCATGAACATTCTGACGAAACCGAAGCCTGCCGCGCCGGCAAAACGCCCGCTGACCCCAGGGCAGCGACGTGAGATCAACTGGGGGTTGATCTTCCTCAGCCCCTGGATCGTGGGCTTCCTGATCTTCACAGCCATTCCGATGGTTGTCTCGCTGGTCATGTCGTTCACCAATTACAACCCGATTCAGGCAGACGCGACCCGCTTTGTCGCCTTCCAGAACTACGGTCGCATCTTCGACGATCCGCAGGTGTTCAATGCCGTCGGCGTCACGCTGCGGTTTGTGCTGATCTCAGTCCCGCTCAGTATCATTCTCCCCCTCGGTCTCGCCCTGCTCGTCAACGCCAAACAGCTCTTGGGTAAGAACGTCTTCCGTACACTGTTTTACATGCCCTACATGATCCCGGTTGTGGCCGGCGTCATGGTCTGGGGAGGCATTCTCAACAGTGATTCGGGCTGGCTCAATCGCTTTCTGCAATGGGCTTTCGGGGTGCAAGGCCCGCAATGGCTGCAAGACGAAAATTGGGTTCTGACCGCCCTGGCTATCATGGGGTTCTGGGGTGTCGGCAACACCATGCTGATCATGCTGGCCGGCCTGCAGAATGTACCGACCGAACTGTACGAAGCGGCCAAGGTAGATGGCGCCACCGCGCCGCGCATGTTCCTCTCCATCACGGTGCCCATGATCTCCCCGATCATCTTCTACAACCTGACGCTTTCACTGATCGGCACCTTTCAGTATTTCACCCAGGCCTACATCATCAGCAACGGGCGCGGCGACCCGAACGGCGCCACCATGTTCTACAACCTCTATTTGTACAAGACCGCCTTTGCCTTTCTGGACATGGGCTATGGCGCCACGCTGGCCTGGATGATGTTCATCGTCGTCCTCCTACTCACCGTGCTGCTGTTCAAGACCCAGAACCGCTGGGTTTATTACGCTGGAGGCAATGATTAGGCCATGTCTACCAAGATTCAACCCATCACCCGCTCGCGCTCCCTGGCCACACCGGCCCATCAACTGCGCAAGCTCACAGGCGCCGGGTCCGTCACCCTGTTCGGCCTGCTCATTTTGCTGGCGTTTCTGCTGCCCCTCGGTTACATGTCAGTCACCTCGCTCAAGAGCCTCAAGCAGATTCAGGACCCTCATTCGCAGTTCCTGCCCTCCAGCCCGGTGACGGTGGACTACGCGGGCAAGCAGCTGCCGTTGCTCAATGTGCCTATGCCGGACGGCAGCGTCCGCCAGTTGGCACTGCTCACCGCAGGACGAGAGGATAGCCAATTCCTTGACCCCGCCAACCTGGAGGCCGAACCGATTCAATGGGTTGGGCGCTGGCGCGTCCTGGAGGCGGTTTACAAGACGGATCCGACCTACGATAATTTCCCGTTGGCCTGGAACCAGATCAAATTTGGCCTGTTGTTTCGCAACACCTTCATCATCGCCATCTCCGGCACCATCGGAACCCTGCTCTCATCCATCGTCGTGGCCTACGGCTTCGCTCGCTTTCGGATCCCAGGCATCAATGTGATCTTCCTGGTCCTGATGGCGACGATCATTCTGCCCAGCGAAGTGACGTTGATCCCCACCTACGTCTTCTTTCGGCTGATCGGTTGGGGCGGCACCTGGTGGCCCCTGATCATTCCGCACTTCTTCGCCAACGCCTACAATGTGTTCTTGTTACGCCAGTATTTCAGGGGCATTCCCAAGGACCTGGATGAGGCCGCGGCCATTGATGGCGCCAGCCCTCTGCGCATCCTGCTCAACGTCATCATCCCACAGTCGTGGCCGGCCCTGACCGCAGTGGCCATGTTCCACTTCTTCTTTGCCTGGAACGATTTCTTCAAGCCGCTGGTTTATCTGCAGGGACGCGAGGAGCTGTATCCCATCTCGGTGGCCCTGACCCAGTTCAACAACATCTACGCCACGCAGCCCGGTATGCTGATGGCCGCGGCCATCATGGCGATTGCCCTGCCGGTCGTCATTTTCTTTCTCGCCCAGCGACAGTTCATGCAGGGCATCGTCATCACCGGCGTAGACAAGTAGGGCCGGGTACGTCATGGCAAAATTACTGACCCTGCTGATCCTGGCGCTGCTGC
Source organism: Candidatus Amarolinea dominans (assembly GCF_016704685.1). Taxonomy (NCBI): domain Bacteria; kingdom Bacillati; phylum Chloroflexota; class Caldilineae; order Caldilineales; family Candidatus Amarolineaceae; genus Candidatus Amarolinea; species Candidatus Amarolinea dominans. The sequence goes on along the minus strand of NZ_JADIZS010000018.1, from coordinate 136,076 downwards.
TGGGGGCCTGCTCAGCTCCTCCCGCAGCGCCAACCGCCACGGTGCTGCCCGCCAATGCCATCCTTGTGGATGCCAGCCGCAGCCTGGGCGCGATCAGTCCCTGGGTTCTGGGCAGCAACCACGGCCCCTGGACTTTCCTGAACCCGCAGGTGCAGCCATTGGCTGCGGCCGCCGGCTTGGGCTACCTGCGCTTTCCGGGCGGCAATTGGGGCGACCTGAACGACATCGAGACCTGGCAGCTCGATCAGTTCGTGGCCCTGGCGCGCCAGCTCGGGGCCGAGCCGGCCGTCAGTGTGCGCCTGCGCGGCGGTTCGCCAGAGCAGGCGGCCGCCCTGGTGCGCTATGCCAACGTGGACAAGGGCTATGCCATCCGCTACTGGAGCATCGGCAACGAACCGAGTCTGTACAAGGACTACGACACGGCCCGCTTCAACCGTGAGTGGCGCGCCGTAGCCCTGGCCATGGCCGCGGTGGACGACCAGATCGTCTTCGTGGGGCCGGACACGCATCAGTTTACGGCCGATTTGGCCTCGAATCCCAAAGACGCCACCGGCGCCGATTGGCTGACCTCATTCCTACAGGCCAACGGCGACCTGGTGGGGATCGTCGCGGTGCATCGCTATCCATTCCCCAAAGGCGGCGATCAGCGCGCGCTGCCCGGCGCGGCCGAGCTGTTAGCAAGCAGCGAGGAGTACGATCGTCTCATTCCCGCGCTCAAACAACTGGTACGCGCCACCACCGGGCGTGAGCTGCCCGTAGCCGTGACCGAGATCAACTCGAACTGGGCCAATGTGAGTGGCGGTGAGGCGACTCCCGAAACCTTCTACAACGCGCTCTGGTGGGCCGACGCGCTGGGGCGCCTGATCCGCCAGCAAACGACCATCGTGGCGCAATTTTGCCTCACCACCCTGCCGGGCAGCGGCGAAATTGGCTTGCTGGCCCGTGATGCACCGCGCCCGATCTACTACGTCTATCCACTCTATGCCCGCCTGGGCGAAGAACAAATCTACGCGGAAACCCGCGCCCCCCAGGTCCTGGCCGTGGCCGCGCGTCGGGCCGATGGCGCGCTGACGCTGATCCTGGTCAACCGCAGCCCGCACGATGTCAGCGCCCCGCTCGTTCTGGCCGGTCACCCGGCCACTGCAGCCGCGGCTACCTGGCGCCTGGATCGTCAACACAACAGCACGCAGATCGCAGACACCCCTCTCGATGCACCGCTCCTCTTGCCCGCTGAATCAGTGACGCTGCTCATCATTCCCTGACTCCGGCAAACTCAAAACAAAACAAAGCCCAGACCCGCGCGGTCGTGTGGTTGCCTGATCGTTTTTACGATTTCTTTACGCTGATACGGTATACTGTGGTCGAAGATCAGGCCAGGGTGCCCTGGCTGGATGAGAAACCATAGGAGTAAATCGCATTATGTCAACTGAAACAGGTAATCCGCAGACCCCTGCACCGGCGTCCACCCTCAGCCCGATGGAGCAACTGGCCAAAGACATCAACGACTTGCAGGCGCGCTATGAGGACTTGCAGAACAAGGTCAAATTGAACCACCTGCGCGGCCAGGTCAGTCAGACTGCAGGCCAGGTCAAGGGCGTGGCTGACACGCTGGCCGCCGCGCGTGGACGCGGTTATACGCTGAACAAGGCTCTCGATGTCAGCGTGCGCAGTTTGAGCAGCGAGTGGGCGCAGACACAGAGCGCAGTCGGCAAACAACTGGACGAGCAGGCGCCTGCCCTGGCGTCGAGCTTGCAGCCGCTGGAAAACCGCATGTTGATGATGGTGGCCGCGTCCACCAACCCGACCGTGGCGCAGCCGATGGTGGCAGTGGTCAAGACCACGCTGCAGGCGGTGGAAGGCCGACTGAAGGCGCTGGAGGAGAGCATCGCCGCTCTGCTCAAGGCGCCGGCGGACAAGGTCAAGGCGCTCACAGATCAGCTCGATGACATCACTGACATGCTCAAGCTGTTTGGCGAGGCGACCTTCAAGTTGCATCCGGGCGAATCGCCGGTGGCGGTGGAGCGCGCCTCCTGGTTCCGCCATGGCGACAAGAAGGCCGACGATGACCCCGACGGTTTCATCTTCCTGACCACGCGGCGGCTGTTGTTCGAGCAGAACGAGAAGGTGGCGACCAAGAAGTTCCTCTTCATCACCACCGCCTCAGAGGAACTTCACAAGCTGCTGCTGGACGTGCCGCTGACGCAGGTAGGCACGATCACCCCGCGCGACATGGGCTTCCTCGGTTTAGGCGAACACCTGGACGTGACCTTCGACGGAGCCAGCGTGGCCGCAGCCCACTTCCAGTTGGGTGCGGACAATACGAAATGGCAAAAGTGGATCGAGGACGCGAAGGCGGGGAGAGGGGAGTAGAGAGGCTTGTCCTCTCCTCACCCCCGGCCCCTCTCCTCTCCAAGTATGGAGAGGAGAGGGGAGTGAGGGGCCTCCCTCCCCCCTCCTCTCCAGGTTGGAGAGGAGAGGGGCCCCCCCAGAGGGGAGGAGGGCCCCCCCCCTCCTCTCCAGGTATGGAGAGGAGAGGGGAGTGAGGGGCCTCTCCGCTCCGCCGGTTCCTCCTCCTCTCCAGGTATGGAGAGGAGAGGGGAGTGAGGGGCCTCTCCGCTCCGCCGGTTCCTCCTCCTCTCCAGGTATGGAGAGGAGAGGGGAGTGAGGGGCCTCTCCGCTCCGCCGGTTCCTCCTCCTCTCCAGGTATGGAGAGGAGAGGGGGGTGTGGACGCGATGGGTTTTGCCGAAACGGGCTTTCGGAGAAAAGAGGGAAGATTGAGCACAACGGATTTTGCCGATTCCGGAGTTCGAAGAGAAGAGGAAGGAGCAGGCGAGGCGCCTACTCTCAGTAGCGCGGAGACAGAGTTGTGGGCCAAACTTCTCCACGCGAAGGTCCCCAGCCATGTTGTCGTACTGGCACGCAAGCTGCGCCAGCAGCAAACACGTGCCGAAGAACTCCTGTGGATGTGCCTGCGCAACCGCATGTTGAACGGCCTGAAATTCAGGCGACAGCATCCCCTGGGCCGCTACATCGCTGATTTTTACTGCGCCGAAAAACGCCTTGTAATCGAACTGGATGGCTCCGTTCATCATCACCCCGACCAGCAGGCCTACGATCAAATCCGACAGCAAGAAATCGAAGCACGCGGACTAATCGTCCTGCGCCTGCGTAACAAACAAGTCGAGAGCGATCTCGAACAAACACTCGACCTCATCGCCGATGTAGCCACACGCGGCCCAATCGCCCTACCGCCCACCAAGTAATCACTCTCTCCTCCCCCTCTCCTCTCCATACTTGGAGAGGAGAGGGGGCCAGGGGGTGAGGTGAGGCCACTCTCCCCCGCCAAACAGCGCACCAGCGCGGCCGGCGCCAGCCGATTAGTCAGGCCGAGGCGCAAACGCGCGGCCATCACAACGTAGAGTTGATAGCCGGTGACAGCAGCACGACATCCGCGGGCGGCAGATCGGCGGCGGCGGTCTGACAACAGCGCAGGGCCTCCTCGGCCTGCCCGCGCAGGAGCAGGCTCTGCGCCAAACGTGCGGCAATGTCGGCGCGCACGGACGCGCGGCGGCCGGCCAGGGTCAGCGCCTCGCGATAGCTGGACTCGGCCTCGCCAATGCGCAGCGTCAGGCGCAGCAGGTCGCCCAGGGTTTCATCGAAGAGGTCAACGGGCTGGCGGAAGACGGCGATCAGCCCTGCCAGCCAGGCGGCGGCCGGGGAAAGATCGCGCAGCATCGTGTCGAGGATGTAGGCGGAGACCTGCGGCTGCGTCTGCAAGTGTTCGATGAAGTCGGCGGCGTTGGTTTCCTGTCCCAACAGCCCCCCGGCTGCCAGGCGCAGGAGCATGGGGCTGCGGCCGGTCTTGGCCAACAGGCGCTGGCGCAACGGCGGAGCCGCCTGCAGATCAAGGCGGCTGACCAACTCCTGTGCTTCCTCCGGTTCCAGCCCTGCCAGGTTGACCTGCGCGAGCGCGGGCAGCATCACATCTTCGCGGCTGGTGAGCAGGAGGGTGGCCGGTGTGGAGGCGCTGAGAAAACGCAGGACGCTCATGATGGTCGCGTCGGCGAGAGCCAGGTGAACATCGTCGAAGCAGAGCAGTGCAGGGCGTTGGTTGAGCGCTGCGCCGCAGGTATTTGAGCATAGCGCCAAAACTATTGATGGATTCTGCCACAAGCATAAGGTGCCTTCCCCAAAAAAAGACACCACCCCCATGCACGCGGCGCAAGGTTGGTGTCTCGCGGTCAGGGCGCTATTATAGACTGATCGGAGAGAGATGCAAATGGGCCGTGCAATCCCCTCTGACCCGAAAGTTGTCAATTCTAAAAACACCATCTTCATCTAATCTTAACATCGAGATGCTAAAATCAGGGTTGGCATTGCCCGCGTCAGCGGGCGCCAATTTTCAGAGGAGCAAGTAAACAATGAATCGTACGCTGCAGATCACCCTGGGTGTTGTTCTCCTGTTGGCGGTGGCCGGGGGCAGCTTTTATGGCGGCATGCTCTACGGTCAGGGGCAGGCGCAGGCGAATTTCCTCGCCCGCCGCACTGGCGCCGTACCCGGCGGCGTGGGCGGTCTCCCCGTGGACCCCAATCAGGCCGGAAGCCAGCGCCGCGGTAATGCCCAGGCCGGCTCCCTGTTCGGCCAGATTACTGAGATCGGCGAAGGCGTCCTGGTCATCACCGACAGCGACGGCAAGCAGACGCAAGTGAAGGTTACCGAAACAACGTTGATCGAGAAGAATGCCTCGGTCACGGTGGCTGAGCTGACCACCGGCGAGACGGTCATCGTCTCAGGTACGCCGGGCAGTGACGGCAGCATCACCGCACGCTCGGTGCAGGTGGCGCCCGCCGGTCGCTTCGGCCCTGGCGGCGGGGACTTCGTTGTTCCCATCGGCCAATAGACGACCAGGCGCAGCAGAAAGCCGGGAGTTGACATGAAAACAGCGCGCTACGGGGCGTTGGCGCTCATTTTGCTGGCCGTGGCCGCGGGCGGATTCTTTTTCATCCGCAGCCGCACCCCCCCAACTGGGGGGGAGGGGGGGGGGGCCGCCAGCAGCGGGTACACGCAGATTGTGGACGTACAGGTGGGCAATCTCAGCGCCAGTCTGAGTGTGGTTGGCCAGGTGGAAGCGGAACAGCAGGAAGACCTGACCTTTACCCGCCTCAACGGCACCACCAAGCTGCTGACACTGGCTGTGGCCGCGGGCCACACCGTGACCGCCGGCCAGGTGTTAGCCACGATTGACCCCGCGGCCTATCAGCAGGCCCTGGATCAAGCCAAGAGCAGCCTGCAAGCGGCCGAGGAAACCCTGGCCGATCTGCAGACGCCGGTGACCGACCTCGCCCGCGCCCAGGCCGATCTGGCCGTGGCGCAGGCCAACCTCCAAAACCAGACCGCACAAGACACGCTGACGGACCTGCTGCACCCGGATATCGCCAGTCTGACGATCAAGGTCACCGACGCCCAACGTACGCTGAACGAAGCCCAGGCCAGCCTGGCGTCACTGCAATCCGATAGGACGGCTGCCACTCGCCTGGACAAGTTGCGCGAGACCGAGGCCACGACCGCGGCCGAGCGCGCGCGCCTGGCGGCCGAAACCTATAACGATACCTTTCACCAGGACCGGCTGCGCGTGGCTTTCAATACCATGATGAATGCCCGCGATGCACGCATCACCGCCGAGCTGCAACAGCAGGCCGACCTGCTCAAGGCCCAGAGCCAACTGCGCAAGGCGCAAACCAGCCTGGCGGATGCGCAGGAAGTGCTGGCCGAGGCGCAAGCCGGAGGCGACAAGCTGACCCTGGCCAAGGCCCGCCTGGCCGTGCAGCAGGCGCAGGTCGCCCAAGCCGAGGCGCAGGAGAACCGCAGTCAACTGGATGAAGGGCCGGACACGGTCAAACTGGCAACCGCGCAGGCCGACCTGGACAAGAAACGCCTGGCCGTGACGGATGCCGAGGCCGCGCTCGCCGCCACCCAGATCATGGCCCCCTTCGCCGGCACCATCCTGCAGACCCACGTTGAGCCAGGCGATCTCGTCACCGCCAACACCCGCATCCTGACCGTCGCCAACCTGCAGACGCTGCAGATCGTCGCCGCCGTGGACGAGACCACCATCCGCCAGATTGCCGCCGGCCAGGCCGCCCAAGTCACCTTCGACGCCTTCCTCGGTCGCACCTTGCGTGGCCAGGTTGCCTCCGTGCCCTTACAAGGCACGCTGCAGGGCGATGTCATGGTCTATTCGGTTCCCATCACCCTCACCGGCGCGGTTGACCTGCCCCTGCTGGTCGGCATGACCGCCAACGTCAAGGTGGAACTCGGTCAGGCGACCAACGCCCTGCTGGTTCCCGACCATGGCCCTGCAACGCAGCGGCGGCCTGGTGCAGGTGCTGGTTCCCAACCCCAACGATCCCAGCGCCGAGCCGCAGGCCGTCCCCGTCGAAATCGGCCTCAGCGATGGCATCAACACCCAGATCGTGCGCGGCCTCAACCCCGGTGACAAGGTCGTCGTCCAGATCGCCGCCACCCAATCCACCAACCCCTTCAACTTCCGCGGCGTCGGCGGCGACGCTCCGCGCATTCAGCCCATCGGCCGCTGACAGGAGAATCGCACATATGCAACAATCCAAACGATTCTGGCCGTGGGTGTTGGTCCTGCTGGCTGTTGTAGCCGTGGGCAGCTTTCTATTCATCCGCAGCCGCACCCCCCAAACTGGGGGGGAGGGGGGGGCCACCACCGCCAGCAGCGGTTACACGCAAGTGGTAGATGTGCAGGTGGGCGACCTCAGCGCCAGCCTGAGCGTCGTCGGTCAGGTGGAGGCGGTGCAGCAGGCTAATTTGACCTTCACCCGGCTCAGCGGCACGACCAAGCTGCTGACCCTGGCCGTGGCCGCGGGCAACACCGTGACGAACGGACAAGTGCTGGCTGCGATTGACCCCGCGCCCTATCAACAAGCGCTCGATCAGGCGCGCAGCGATCTGCAGGCGGCCGCGGAACGCCTGACCGATCTCCAGGCGCCAGTTACCGACCTTGCCCGCGCCAGGGCCGACCTGGCCGTGGCGAAAGCGGACTACGATCAACAACAGGCCGCGGAAGATTTGAAATCGGCGCAGACGCCCGACCTGGCGCGCTTGCGCGGCGTGGTCCAGGATGCGCAGGACACCCTCGCCCTGGCGCAAACGCAGCAAACCCTGACCGATCATGACGCCGCGGCCAAGAGCGAGCGCGACCTGCAGTACGCCGTCAACTGGCATGAGCGCCGTATCACAGACCTGATGGCGTTGGTGGCCAATGGCAAGGCCAACGCCGAGCAGATCGAGCAGTTGAGCGACGAGCGGACCGCGCTGGGCGACGCGCAAGCCGACCTGGCGCACGTGCAGGCGCAGCGCCAGCTCAATCAACAGGCGGTCGCGGCGGCCGTGGTCAAGGCCCAGGCCAGCCTGGCGGATGCGCAGGAAGCGCAGGCCGAGGCGCAAGCCGGAGGCGACAAGCTGACCCTGGCCAAGGCCCGCCTGGCCGTGCAGCAGGCGCAGGTCGCCCAGGCCGAGGCGCAGGAGAACCGCAGTCAACTGGACGCAGGGCCGGACACGGTCAAACTGGCAACCGCGCAGGCCGACCTGGACAAAAAGCGCCTGGCCGTGACGGATGCCGAGGCCGCGCTCGCCGCCACCCAGATCATGGCCCCCTTCGCCGGCACCATCCTGCAGACCCACGTTGAGCCAGGCGATCTCGTCGCCGCCAACACCCGCATCCTGACCGTCGCCAACCTGCAGACGCTGCAGATCGTCGCCGCCGTGGACGAGACCACCATCCGCCAGGTTGCCGCCAGCCAGACCGCCCAGGTCACCTTCGACGCCTTCCCCGGTCGCACCTTGCGCGGCCAGGTTGCCTCCGTGCCCTTACAAGGCGCGCTGCAGGGCGATGTCATGGTCTATTCGGTTCCCATCACCCTCACCGGCGCGGTTGACCTGCCCCTGCTGGTCGGCATGACCGCCAACGTCAAGGTGGAACTCGGTCAGGCGACCAACGCCCTGCTGGTTCCCACCATGGCCCTGCAACGCAGCGGCGGCCTGGTGCAGGTACTGGTCCCCAACCCCAACGATCCGACCGCCGAACCGCAGGCCGTCCCCGTCGAAATCGGCCTCAGCGATGGCGTCAACACCCAGATCGTGCGCGGCCTCAACCCCGGTGACAAGGTCGTCATCCAGATCGCCGCCACCCAATCCACCAACCCCTTCGGCGTGCGCGGAGCCGGCGGCATCCTTGTTGGCCCTGGCCAGGGCAGCAACGTCGGCGGTTCCCGCAACCAGCCCATCGGCCGCTGAGAGGAGCAGATCGTCATGAGAAAACTATTGATGGGGTTGCGCGTGGCCGTGACCGCGCTGACCGTGCATAAGATGCGCTCCATCCTGACCATGCTCGGTGTCGTGATCGGCGTGGCCGCGGTGATTGCGTTGGTGGCCGTGGGGCAAGGCGCGCAGGCGCAGATCATCAACCAGTTTCAGGCGCTTGGCTCCAACCTGCTGACCGTCAGCGCCGGCACCAACTTCGGCTTTTCGCGCAGCGGCCTGCAGCAAAACACGCGGCCGCTGACCGACAAGGATGTGGAGGCCATCCGTGCCCTGGCTACCGCCGTCAAGCTGGTGGCGCCCGACTACAGCGCCAATGCCACCGTCGTCTACCAGGGCAAGACCACCAACACCAGCATCAGCGGCGTGACGGCCGACTATGCCACGGTACGCAACTGGAGCGTGGATCGCGGGCGCTTCGTCAGCGCGCAGGACACCAGCAACCTGGCGCTGGTGGTTGTTCTGGGGCAGACCGTGGTCGAAGACCTCTTCGGCAGCGCGTTAGTCAACCCGGTAGGCGAGGTGGTGCGTATCAACCGGCAGCCCTATGAGGTGATTGGCGTGCTCAAGAGCAAGGGGCAGAGCGGATTCAACAACCAGGACAACACCGTCTTCATGCCGCTGCGCACCGCGCAGGTCAAATTGGGCGGCGCCGGCACCACGCAAGTGCGTTCCATCAGCCTGCAGGTGCGCACCGCCGAGGAGATGGACCTGGCGCAGGCGCAGGTTACCGCGATTCTGCGCGCCCTGCACGGGCTGCAGACCGGCGCGGAGAACGATTTCACGGTGCAGAACCAGGCCGACATCCTCGACAGCGTGGCGCAGACCAGCGGTACCTTCACCACCTTGCTGGGCAGTATCGCCGCGATCTCGCTGCTCGTGGGCGGCATCGGCATCATGAATATCATGCTCGTCAGCGTGACCGAGCGCACGCGTGAGGTGGGGCTGCGCAAGGCGGTCGGCGCCAAACGCAGCGACATCCTGCTGCAATTCCTGACCGAAGCCGTCGTCCTCAGCAGTACAGGAGGGATCATCGGCGTACTGCTCGGTGTGGGCGGCGCCCAGATCATCACACCCTTGCTGGGGGGTAGCCGCGCCCTCGTCACGCCGCAGAGCATCATCCTGGCCCTAACCGTCTCCCTGGGCATCGGCATCTTCTTCGGCCTCTACCCCGCCAACCGCGCCGCCCGCCTCAACCCGATTGACGCACTGCGCTATGAATAGGCGTTTCGCGCCATGTGAGCTGTCGAATTTCCTCATTTTTGGGTCTTGACAAACCGCGTTGCGTGTGCTAAACTGTTCGTAGTTAAGCGGTTTCCGAAAGGGCCGCTCTTTTCTCCACACGATAGTAAACCGCTTAACGAACCCACGACGCCTGTGCCCGTGTGCCCAGGCGTCGAACTGGAATGACCAGGGTGCGTCGCCACGTTGGACGCCCTGGCCGCAGTTTGCTACGCAGCAGGAGCGCAACCGTGTCGGTGACGATCTACGATGTAGCCAGGCAAGCCGATGTTTCGACCGCAACCGTCTCCAAGGTGCTGTCGAACACGCCCTACGTCAGTGAAAAGACGCGTGCCAAAGTGCTGGCCGTCGTCTCGGACCTCGATTTTGTGCCCAATCTTGCGGCTCGCAGCCTGAATCAGGTCCGCACCGGGATCATCGGGCTGGCCTTTCCCTATGCGTCCGACTATCTTTTCGAAGACCCCCACCTGATGCTGTTCTTACGCGGGGTGGAAAACATCGCCACCACGCATGACTACAGCATCCTTCTGATGACTGCGGGCGCGGCTGACGCTGCGGGTGGGTTACGTCGCCTGCTGCACACCCGTTATGTGGATGGCGCCATCGTGGTCGGCATGGAGAGCGTGCAGCCCATCACGGCCGAGCTGCGGCACCGCACCTACCCAACCGTGGCCCTGGGCTATCATTCACCCCTGGGTGTGTACAACACCATTCATGCGGATGACTACCTGGGCGGCCGTCTCGCGGCTGAACACTTGCTGGCCCTCGGTCATCGTCGTATCGGCCTCATCGGCGGCCCGCTGGAGATCACTGCGGTGGGCCGGCGCATCCAGGGGTTTACCGATGCCCTGACCGAGCATGGACTGAGCCTCGCGCCCGACCTGCGCGCCGCCGGCGACTTTACGCAGGAGAGCGGCTTTGCCGCGGCCGCGTCCATCCTGGCGCAGCCAGCACGACCAACCGCCATCTTTTCGGTCAACGACCGTATGGCGCTCGGTTTCATGGCCTACGCCCAGGCCTCTGGTTTGACGATTCCCACCGATCTGTCCATCGTTGGTTTCGACGACATTCCGGCCGCGGCCTTCTCGCATCCCAGCCTGACCACCGTGTGCCAGCCGTCGCTGGCCATGGGGCGCATGGCTGGCGAGCGCCTGTTGGACCTGGTGCAACGGACCCAAGAGCGTTTCGAACCACTGGTATTGGCCACCACCTTTGTGCCGCGCAACTCGACGCGTGCGCTGGCATAAGGCAAGCGCTGGCCCGCGGGCGTGCCGCTGGCCAGGCTGCATTTACCGTTGATATAGACCGCTTGCCCGCTGGACAACGCCCCGTTCGCCCAGGCAAGTTACGATCTTTACCTGACTCTTGACAACGAAAGGAGGCTGACCGGGAGCAAAAATTACCCACACCAGGCACCATGCCAGGCGAGAAGAGAGAACGATTCGACTGACTCCCCAGATGTCTGCGCCGAAGCGGACACCATCTGTGGTCTCAGCAATCACCGCTACGTCATGTTTATGTTTGCGTCTGCAAGAAAGAGAGCGTCTACCATCATGAAGAAGTTGCTCGTACTATTAGTCATCGCTGCCACCTTATTGACTGCCTGTGGCGGCGCGGCACAGCCCACCACAACGCCCAATCAACCAGCCGCGGAAGTTACGATCCGCTGGCGTACCCGCCCCGACAACCAGGAAGAGCAGAACGTCTACCAGAAGATCAGCGACGAAATTGACGCCAAGTTGGCGAACGTCAAGCTGGTCTATGACCCGGCCCCGGTTCAGGGTTACATGGACAAGCTGACCACGGAACTATCCGCCGGCACCGCCCCGGACATCACCTGGATTCCCGGCGCCAGCACGGCGGACCTGGCCAGCAAGGGTGTTTTGCTCGACCTCATGCCCATGGCCAGCAAGGACAGCGCGTTCAAGCTGACCGATTACTACGATGCACCGATGGCCGAACTTCAGCACGATGGCAAACTGTGGGGCCTGCCGCGCGACATCTCCACGATGGTCATCTACTACAACATGGACCTCTTCAAGGCGAAGGGCTTGCCCGACCCGGCCGAGCAGGCCGCGAAGGGCGAATGGAATTGGGACAACTTCCTGAAGGCGGCCCAGGCCATCCGCGATGAGAGCGCCGGCACCTACGGCTTCAGTTTCAGCAACTGGTGGGGTCTGTGGGGCTTCTTCGCCTACAGCGGCGGCGGCAGCCTGTTCAATGCCGATCGCACCGCCTGTGGCCTGGATCAGCCTGGCTCCATCACCGGCCTGCAGTTCATGTCCGACCTGTTCAACAAGTACAAAGTTGCACCGCCTCCGGGCGCCGAAGGTGGCGTCGGCGAGACCGACTTCCTGGCCGGCAAGGTGGGTATGTTCCCCAACGGCCGTTGGATGACCCCTGGCATGCGCCAGAACGCCAAGTTCAACTGGGGCGTGGTGGAAATGCCCGAAGGGCCGGGCGGCAAGAAAACCTGGCTCTTCTGGGGCCCATACGTTGTCAGCGGCAAGACAGCGAACGCCGATGCGGCCTGGCAGGTCATCAAAGAACTGACCAGCCCCGAAGTGCAGGCGAAGGTTGCGGCGCTCGGCAGCAACATCCCGTCCAACAAGGCCGCCAGCGCCAAGCAGGCGTTCCTCGATTCCAAGCCGCCGGCAGACAACTCCGCCTTCATCAAGGGCGCGGACTATGCCGTGGCCGAAATTCCGCTGTGGACCGGCAACTGGGGTGACATCGTGGATGCCATCTACCAGCCCAACGTGGACAAGCTGCTGAATGGCAAGGCAACCGCAGAAGAAATCGCCAAAGAAGCCTGCGCAGCCGCCAACCCTCTGTTCAAGAAGTAACCCGACCGACCCGACTTCGGGAGTCCCACCCCCGCGGCGCCCCCCCCCCCGCCCTGCGCCGCCGGACTCCCGAAGTCCCTGATCCCTGATCTCTGATCTCTGATCTCCGATCCCTGATCTCTCTCATCCAGGAGGCAAGTCCATGACAGCTTCGGCCACGGTTCCAACGTCCACGGCGGCATCTCGGCAGCGGCGCGAGGCCCTGGAAGGGTTTCTCTTTCTGCTGCCCAACATCCTGGGATTCCTGATCTTCTTTGCCGGCCCCCTGGTGTTATCCTTGTATTACAGCCTGACAAACTGGGATCTATTCACAACGCCCAAATTCATCTGGCTTGACAACTTCGTGCAGGCGCTTGGCTTCCAGCTCAAGCCAGAGGCCTATCAGGTCGCGCTGGAACAGGGAGCAGGCTTCCTCGGCGCCCTGGGTAAACTGATCGTCGCGAATGACCCCATCTTCTGGGTCGCGCTGCGCAACACGTTTGTCTACGCCGGCGGGGTGTTGATCCTATCCGTGCTACCCGCCTTCTTTCTGGCCTATCTGCTCAACTCCAAACTGCGCGGCATGACCTTCTTCCGGGGACTTTACTACCTGCCGGTGGTGGCATCCGTCGTTGGCATCTCACTGGTCTATCTGTGGGTGTTCGATCGCCAAAGCGGCGCCATCAACTTTGTCTTGGGCGCCATCACCACCCTGATCAATCGGCTCGTGGGCGCCAACCTGGCAAAGCCGCTGATCGGTTGGCTGAATGACCCTGACTGGGCGCTCTTCTCACTGATTCTGATGAGCGCCTGGCGCACGGTGGGCTACGACATGGTGATCTTCCTGGCTGCGCTGCAGGGGGTGCCCCACAGCCTGACCGAAGCCGCCCTGGTAGATGGCGCCACCCGCGGCACCATCTTGCGCAAGATCATCATTCCGCTCATCACCCCCACCATCTTTTTCATTCTCGTCACCAATCTCATCGAAGTGCTGCAGATCTTTGCCGAGCCGTACATCATGACGCGCGGCGGTCCGGCCAACTCGACCCTGACCATCGTCATGTACCTGTACCAGAAAGGGTTCCAGCGCTTCCAGATGGGCTACGGCAGCGCCCTGGCCTGGCTGTCGTTCGCCATCATCTTTATCATCACCAGCATTCAGTTCCGCATGTCACAACGCTGGGTTGTCGAAGACTAGAAGGGAGACCCATCTATGCTTGGTCGCAATCAAAACATGTCGCTGGTGCAGCGTTTCCTGCTCTACGCCTTCCTGGCGATCGTCGGCGCGGTGATGGCCTACCCCTTCTTTTTCATGGTCACCACCTCGCTCAAGGACAACCAGTCCGCCTTCGCCAACATCCTGGCCCCGTTTGGCCCTTCCCTCGAATGGGCCAACTACCGGGCCGTCTTGAGCACCATCAACATGGGGCGCTACATGCTCAACACGGCCTTTATCACCATCTGCGTGGTCATCGGCCAGATTTTCACCTCGGTCATGGGCGGCTATGCCTTTGCCCGCATCAAATTTCCCGGCCGCGAGGCGCTCTTCCGCGCCTACCTCGGCACGATCATGATCCCGTTCATGGTCATCCTGATCCCCACCTACAAGCTCATGCTGCTTTTCAATTGGGTTGACCGCTATGAGTCACTCATCATTCCGTGGCTCTTTACGGCCTACGGCACTTTCCTGATGCGTCAGTTCTTCCGCAACATTCCCAATGAGTTGGAAGAGGCCGCGGTGATTGATGGCGCCAACCGATTTACGATCCTGTGGCGTATCTTCGTGCCGCTCTCACTGCCCGCCATCGCCACCCTGGCCACCATCAGCTTCCTGTACGCGTGGAACAGCTTCATCTGGCCGCTGGTGGTCATCCACAACAAGGAGATGTACGTCGTCACCCAGGGTCTGGCCGACCTGCAGGGTGGCTACCACGCCAACGTGCCCTACATCATGGCCGGCGCCACGCTCGCCATCTTGCCCACGGTGCTTGTCTACATTTTAGCCCAGCGCTACTTTGTCGAAGGCATCGCCACCACCGGTCTCAAATAGCAGCCGACCAGGCTGCCGGCTTGCCTTGCGCAGCCGCTGGCCTGGCCGCCTTTTCTGTGCATGGCAATGGCGCCCGCTCTGCGCGCCGCCCGGAAGTTGACACGATGACAAACTACCCTACCCCAACGCAGTTGTATGACGCGTACATCTTCGACCTGGATGGCACCGTCTATCTGGGCGATGCGCTCTTGCCCAGCGCCGGCGAAACCATCACCCGTCTGCGCGGCCTGGGCAAGCGCACCATCTTCCTGTCCAATAACCCCACCCACTCCCAGCAGGACTACGCCGCCCGCCTGGCGCGCCTGGGCCTGCCCACCCCCCTGTCAGACATCATCAACTCCTCGATGGTCATGGTGGATTTCCTGCAACAGCATTTGCCCGGCGCCCGCCTCTTTGTGCTGGGCGAAGCGCCGCTCTGCCATGACCTGGAAGCGGCCGGTTTCGAGCTGATAGATGACCCATCCCGCACCGATGCCGTCATCGCCAGCTTCGACCGCACCCTCGTCTACCGCAAGCTGCAGGTCGCCTTCGACGCCATCCGCGCCGGCGCGCGCTTCTTCGCCACCAACGCCGACCGCTACTGCCCGGTGCCCGGCGGCGGTCAGCCCGACGCGGCCGCGATCATCGCCGCCATCGAAGCCTGCACCAACACCCGTGTCGAGGTAGTCGTGGGCAAACCGTCTCAGCACATGGCCGCTGCGGCTCTGCGCGTCTTGACGCTGCCGCCCGATCGGTGTATCATGACCGGCGACCGCCTGGAAACCGACGTAAAAATGGGGCTTGATGCCGGTATGGCAGCCGCGCTGACCTTGACCGGCGCCACCTCCGCTGCCATGCTGGACGCCTCGCCCCTGCGCCCCACCTTCGTCCTGCACCAGTTGGCCGATCTTCTGCCGGGCGCGATCTGAAACCTATGCCAACCAAACCTTTTTTGCTCGGACTCGACCAGGGCACCAGTGGCAGTCGTGCCCTGATCCTGGATGACCAGGGGCAGGTGCATGGCTACGGCTACCAGCCCCTGCCGCGCATCTATCCGCAGGCCGGCTGGGTCGAACAAGACCCGCTGGCCGTCGCCGCAACGTTGGCTGCCGCCATCACCGAGGCCATTGGGCGCGCCGGCTGTCATCCGGCCGAGATCGCCGCCTGCGGCATCGCCTGCCAACGC
Organism: Candidatus Amarolinea dominans; assembly: GCF_016704685.1. NCBI lineage: Bacteria > Bacillati > Chloroflexota > Caldilineae > Caldilineales > Candidatus Amarolineaceae > Candidatus Amarolinea > Candidatus Amarolinea dominans. Next base: position 120,446 of record NZ_JADIZS010000018.1, on the reverse strand, counting down.
AACACCGATTTTGCCTGGCACGCGGCCAGCGGTCAGGCTCTGGCCCCCGCCATCACCTGGCAAGATTTGCGCACCCTGCCCCTGCTCGATGAACTGCGGTCGTGGGAACTGTTTCCGCAGAGCCGCCGCCGCTTGGGCTATTCCCCCGGCCCTTACAGCTCGGCGCTGCACCTCGCCTGGCGTCTGCGCTCCGACCAAACCCTGATTGACGCGGCCGCAGCCGGAAACCTCCGCCTGGGTCTGTCCGCCGCCTGGTTGCTGGTGGCCCTGGGGCAGCCGGCGCAGCACGCCATGGACTTTTCCCTGGTACAGGCCATGGGGCTTTACGATTTCCGCGCGCGCCAGTATTGGCAAGCCTGGCTGGAGCGCCTGGGGGTGCCCGAGGACCCGCTGCCGGCGGCCATGCCCACCGTGCATGAGTTCGGCAACCTGCGCGTCCATGCGCCCGACGGCGCGAGCGCGGCCGTACCGGTTCTGGCGATGATCGGCGATCAGCAGGCAGCTCTGTTTGGCTATGACTGCCGCCGCCCCGGTGATGCCGAATGTACGCACGGCACCGCCTCCTTCGTGGACGTCTGCCTGGGCAACCATGCCCCTGACCAGGAGAAAATCAACGTCTACGTGGCGTGGGCGTTGGCTAACGGCGTTGACCCTGACCCGGCCTTCACCTACTGCCTGGAAGCCGACACGGCCGTCACCGGCGCGGCCATCCGTTGGATGCGCGAGAACGCGCGGCTGTTCGATCGTGACGATGAAGTCGGCCCGCTGGCCGCCTCTGTGCCCGACGCCGGCGGCGTCGTCTTCGTCCCCGCCTTCACCGGCCTCAACGTGCCGTACAACGATCACCGCGCGCGTGGCACCATCCTGGGTCTGACGTTGGGCAGCACGCGCGCCCACATCGTGCGCGCCTTCCTCGAAGCCCTGGGTTACCAGGTGCGCGCGATCCTGGAGACGATCCAGACCGAAACCGGCCTGCATGTGGACCGGTTGCACCTGGGGGGCGGCGTTTCGGCCAGCGATGAAGCCTGCCAGATTCAGGCCGACCTCATCGGCATCCCCACCATCCGCCCACACTTCACCGAGACCACCGCGCGCGCGGCCGCCATGCTGGCGGGGATCGGCAGCGGCGCCTGGAAATCGCCCGATCATCTGCCGCCCCTGCCGGAGGGGGCTACGCGCTTCGAGCCGCGACTGACCGACGATCAACGCGAGACCGGCTTCGCGCGCTGGCAGCGCGCCATCAGCCGCGCCCGCGCGTGGGACGTGGAGGACTAGGCAACATTCATGAGCGAGTGGCCGTGGCTTCTGGAGCTTGACCCGCCGCCCGATCCAGTGGCGGTATTTCAACACCTGGCGCATGACCCCTTTGCCTTGTTTCTTGACAGCGCCCTTCTAACGCCGGCCTTTGCGCAGCAAAGCGCGCGCCCACCGGCCGCCCATGACCAGGCTCCCATCGCTCCCCTGGGACGTTACTCATTCATCACCGCGTACCCGTTCGCCACCCTGGTCAGCCACGGCGAGCGCACCGGGTTCACACAGACCGACAGCGGCCTGACCACCGTCAGTACCGAGGACCCGTTCACCCTGCTGCAAGAGACTTGGCGCCGGTTTGCGCAGCCAACCCACAGCGGCCTGCCGCCATTCCAGGGCGGTGTGGCCGGCTACTGGGGCTACGAGCTGGCGCATCGCCTGGAAAAGAGTCCGTTTGCCGGGGTTCGCGCGGAGACTCGCCCCGCCGCTGAACGACCGCGAGGAATCGCCCCTGCACCTTCTTCCCTTCCTGACATGGCTCTGGGCTTTTACGACTGGGTGCTGGCCTGGGATCATCTGCCCGCCGGCGTTTTCGCAAAAAACCATCGCGCGGGCGGCCGCTGCTGGCTGATCTGCCGCGGCTGGCCGGCTGGCGAGGCGTCTGCCCGCCGGTTGCACGCACAGCGCCGCGCCGAACAGATCTTGGCCCTCATCGCCCAGCCAGCCCCGCCCCTGCCGCCCTGGGTGGTTTCGTGGGAATTGCCGGTCGCAGATTCGTACCAGCAGACGCCCCGCTTCCCTGTGCCCGGCCATCCCGGCGTCACCTCCACGTTTCGCCGGCCCAGCTACCTGCAGGCCGTGCAACGCGTGCTGGCTCACATCAGCGCCGGCGACGTCTACCAGGTCAACCTGACGCAGCGCCTGCACCTGCCCCTGACCGCGCATCCGTGGGTGTACTACCAACGCCTGCGCCAGATCAACCCGGCGCCCTTCGCCGCGTACTTCGCCCTGCCGCACGCGGGCGGCGCCATCCTCAGCGCCTCGCCGGAGCGCTTCCTGCGCGTGCAGGAGGGTCAGGTTGAAACGCGGCCCATCAAAGGGACGCGGCCGCGCGGACGCACGGCCGCCTCGGATGCCGCGCTGCGGGCTGAGTTGATCGCCAGCGCCAAGGACCAGGCCGAAAACGTCATGATCGTTGACCTCCTGCGTCACGATCTTTCCAAAGTGTGCCGGCCCTTCAGTGTGCAGACGCCCGAACTGTTCGCCATCGAGTCGTACGCCACCGTGCATCACCTGGTCTCCACCGTGATCGGTCGCCTGCGCCCTGGTCTGGATGCGGTAGACCTGCTGCGCGCCTGTTTTCCCGGCGGCTCGATCACCGGCGCGCCCAAAGTACGGGCCATGCAGATCATCGCCGCACTGGAGCCAACCGACCGCGGCGTCTACTGCGGCGCGCTGGGCTACCTCGGCTTCGACGGCGCGTTCGATAGCAGCATCGCCATCCGCACCGCGGTGGCCAGCGCGCATGAACTCAGCTTTGGCGTCGGCGGCGGCATCGTGGCCGACAGCGACCCGCGAGCCGAGTATGCCGAAACCTTGCACAAGGCAGCCGGGCTGCTGGCCGGCCTGACTTTGCCCTAGGAGGCTCAAGGATGTCTCTTGTTTATGTCAACGGGCAAATGCAACCCGCGCAGAGCGCCCAGGTATCGGCGCGTGATCGGGGTTTCCTGCTCGGCGACGGCCTCTTCGAGACGCTGGTCGCGTATCGCGGCCGCATCCTGGGCCTGGATCAACACCTGACCCGGCTGCAGCATGGGGCCAACGTCCTGGGCTTCGACCCACCGCCCGCCGCGGAACTGGCCGCCGCCGCGCGGCACACCCTGGCGGCCAACGGCCTGCAGGCCCAGGACGCGATGCTGCGCCTGACTGTCTCGCGTGGCGCTGGCCCGCGCGGCTTGTTACCTCCAGCGCAGCCCACACCCACGGTGGTCATCACCGCCGCACCCTGGGCCGCGGCAGCCCCCGCCGCGCAGACCGCGATCAGCGTCCCCTTTCGTTGGGACGCGGCTTCCCCGCTGGCCGGGCTGAAAACCCTCAACTACCTGCCGCAGATTTTGGGACGCCAGGCCGCTCACGCCGCCGGGGCTACGGAAGGCATCTTCCTCAACCATGCCGGTCACCTGGTGGAAGGCTGCGCCAGCAACCTCTTCTGGGTCAGCGACGGCGCTCTCTTCACCCCGGCGTTGGCCTGTGGGCCGCTGCCCGGCGTGACGCGTGCGTTCGTCCTGGCCCTGGCCGCCGGCCTGCAACTACCGGTGGTCGAAGGCGCGTTTCCCCGCGCACAGCTTCTGCAGGCCGCAGAAGCCTTCCTGACCAACTCCCTGATCGAACTGGCGCCGCTCACCTGGTACGATGGTCAGCCCATTGGCCGCGGAGAGCCTGGCCCGCTCACCCGCCGTTTGCAGGCCGCCTTTCGGACGATGATCACAGCTGGTCTCCCATAAATGGTGAGTCGCAGCAACCGGCCCGGCAATCCGCGCCCAGATACGATCGAATGTTGTCTGGCCGGACGCTTTCGATTACAATGGGCCGCACGTATTCCATTTCACTTCATCAGGACATCATCATGGCAGATCCAACCCTCCTCATTACGCTCATCATTGTCATCTTGAGCGCGCTGGTGGGCGCGTATCTCAACGGCAAGCGCCGCGACCGCTGCCTGGCGCACTTCGAGCGCGACCCGGTCAACGTCGAACTGCTCGGCGGCCGCCAGATTTGGGGCCGCCTGCACGTGGAGCCTACCGGCATCGAGTTGATCTATGCCAGCGATCATCGCGATGTGCAAGAGCATATCGAAACGACCTATCTCCTCTACAAGGATGAATTCCCGCAGATTCAGGCGATCTATCGCTACTGTGACGACATGGATGAAGATGAGCTGCAGCGGCGTCAGGCGATGATTGACAAAGTCTTTCATCCGCGGCCTGGCGCGCGCCTGCGCCGGCGTCTGCGCAACTTCATCAGCCTCGCGTCCGATTCTCTCGCTCAGGCCATCGGCGTCATTGTGGGCAGCAGCAAGGCCCGAGGATCGAAGTTCGTGACCGAAGAGAGCCAGGAATACTTCACCAGCCTGGGCAGCAACCTGATCGGTTACGCCGGTACGGAGTACGACTCGCTGCTGGAGCACTACGTGGGCGTCAAGGTCGTCGTCGAGCTGACCGAAGGCGATACCGTCTACGAACATGTCGGTATTCTGCGCGACTACACGGCCGATTTCCTGGAGATGCTGGATATTCATTTCCCCATCACGCAAAAGCACCCGATGGCTGCACCTGGCGCCGGGCTGGAAACGCCCTTCCTGCGCGTCAATCGCAGCGGCAAATCGCTCTACCTGGCTAACGCCGGCAAGAACTCCCTGCTGCTGCAAACTGTCACCGCCGCCGAGCAGGAGATGTCCATCAACGCAGTGCTCGATGCCGATGAAGACCTGGCCCTGGAACTGCCGCCCGCCCTGGCCGGCGCCGACATCGAGCTGAACATCAAGATCGTGCGCCAACTCGACTTTATCATCCCGCGTGCCCGCGCCCTCATCCGTCACAAGGCGGAACGCTACGACCCTGACCAGGTGTTCGATATTGGCTTCGGCCTCAAACCGGATTACACCACGGAGGAAAAAAAGCTGCACGCGGCGCTGGACGATAGCCCAGACGATGCCAACAGCGCGGTGGCCCTGGGGCAACTCCTGTTCAAGCGCGGCCGTCTGCAGGAGGCCGAACGCTGGTTCAACTACGCGCTGGCGCGGCGCCAGCAATTAACCGACCAGGGCAAACTGGCCGAACGCCAATTGCGCTACATCAAGCTCAAGCGCAGCGAGTTTTATCGCTAGCGCCAACCCGCAAATCAACCACGGAAACTCGATCTCATGAACCACACAACGTTCGCCACAACCACACGCGGCCTGCACCGCGACCTTCCGCCCATGCGCCTTTTCGAAAAAGCCAAGCGTTTCGGCGTCTGGAACCCAAGTGACATTGACTTCAACCAGGACCGCCGCGACTGGCTCACCCTGGCGCCCGATCAGCAGGACATTCTCCTGCGCCTCACCTGCATGTTCCAGGCCGGCGAAGAGGCCGTCACGCTCGACCTGCTGCCGCTGCTGATGGTCATCGCTCGCGAAGGGCGCCTGGAAGAGGAGATGTACCTGACCACCTTCCTGTGGGAGGAGGCCAAGCATACCGACTTCTTCCGCCGCTTCCTGGACGAAGTGGTGCAGCGCAACGACAACCTGGAGCGTTTTCACACCCCCGCTTATCACACCCTCATCTACCAGGCGCTGCCCGCGGCCATGAACGCCCTGCTCAGTGATCCGTCGCCCGCGGCCCAGATGCGCGCCTCCGTCACCTACAACATGATCGTGGAAGGGGTGCTGGCAGAAACCGGCTACCACGCTTACTTCACCGTGCTCAAGCAGCAGGGCCTGATGCCGGGTCAGGTCAAAGGCATTGGCCTGCTCAAGCAAGACGAATCACGCCACATCGCCTACGGCGTCTATCTCATCTCGCGCCTCTTGGCGCAGCACCCTGGCCTGTGGCCGATTGTGGAAGACACCATGAACGACCTGCTCCCCCTGGCGTTGGGCGTCATCGGCGACACCTTCGCCAGCTACGACCCCGTGCCGTTTGGCTTAACGCTCGACATGTTCACTGACTACGCGCTCGGCCAGTTCCAAAAGCGCATGGATCGCATCGAACGCGCTCGCGGGGCCACCCTCGATGAAGTCATGGCCGCGACGCACAGCGCCATCGAACAGGACAACGCATGAACTTGTAATGACAGTATCAGCCAGGCGTCAGGCAGCATTCTCCTGGATGTGCTACAATTAGGATGGTTGCCTGCGCTGTTGGGGCGCCAGGCATATCCCCCGGTCACAGCAACGGAGAGTGAGCTATGCGTACCCGTTTTGCGATTTTCATCATCGGTTTGTTGATTCTGGCTGCGGCCGCGCCCGGCGTCGGAGCCGCCAAATCGTACCGCGCGGAGCGCTTCGATGTGGACATTGTCGTCCAGGACGATGGCGCGCTGCTTGTCACCGAGACGGTGGTCTTCCGCTTCAGCGGCGACCCCTTCACCTACGTCTACCGCGATCTGCCGACCAGCTACACCGACAGCATCACGATCGTGAGCGCAGGCATGGACGGCCAGACCCTGCCGCCCGGTGAGGACGCCGGTCAGGTTGAAATTGACGGTGGTGACACCATCAACGTGCGCTGGCATTTTGCGCCCACGTCAGACACCGCGCACACCTTCGTGTTGGTCTACCGCGCGCTGGGCGTGATTCGCATGAATCCGGAGGCCGACGTGCTGGCCTGGCAGGCGCTGCCCGACGATTATGAGTACACCATCGCCTCGAGCACCGTCACCGTGAGCTATCCGAAGGCCATCCAACGCGTGGCGGTCCCCCGCGTTACCGTTGGCGAGGCCAGCGTGGAAACGGGCGACGGCCAGGTGCGCTTTGTGGCGCAGAACCTGGAGCCAGATTCGCACCTGATCGTAGAACTAGGCTTTGCGCCAGGCAGCCTGGTCACACAGCCACCGCAGTGGCAGGCCGTTGAAATCGAATCCAACCGCCTGGCGCAGCCCCTCGCCCTCGCATCGGGAGCTTTGACCCTGCTCGGCGTCGGCGCGATCATCGCCTACGTGCGACGCTACCGCCGTCCCTCTGCCTCGCCCGTGGAGGCAGACATGCGCCCCACAGCGCCGCCGGGGTCTCTCCCACCCGCGCTGGGCGGCGCCATCGGCCATGCCGGCGGTTTCGCGCCCGGTTGGGATCAAGCCCTGGCCACCCTGTTCGATCTGAGCGGCCGCGGCGTTGTGCAGATCGAAGAGTCGCCCGAAAAGAAGTGGCATCGCCGGCATGATTTCGTTTTCCGCCTGCAATCCATGCCGTCCGACCTGCGGCCATTCGAGCAGACCGCGCTCGACCTGGTGTTTTCAACTGGCGCAGACAGGCAGACCAGTGTCAAACTGTCGGCGCTGCAGAGCTGGATTTCCTCGCGGCTGAAGGCTTTCAAGGAAACGCTCAAACAGGATGCTGTGAATCGGGGCTGGTTCGACCCGGGCCGAGAGCAAATCAGACGCGGCCTCTTCATCGCTTCCGGCCTTCTCTTTGGCGTGCTGCTGGCCTTTGCCTGCCTGGTGGTGACCGCCGCCAACCCGATCTGGGCCTTCATGCTACCGCTCATAGCGCTTGGCCTGGTTGACCTGGCGCTACTCATTGCGGGCAGCGTCGTTTCGCCGCTGTCGGAGACCGGCGCGGCCGAGCGCCGCCAATGGGAGGCGTTTGGCAAGTATCTGCGCCGCATCACCGAGGATAAGGAACCGGTCAACCTGGCCGGCGCGTTTCAGACGCTGCTGCCCTGGGCCACCGCGTTTGGCTTGCTCAAGGACTGGGTAGATTTCTTCCAGAAGAAGGGCGACTTGACCGTGCCGGCCTGGTTTGCGCCCCTGGCCGTCACGGCGGACGGCAGTGAAATCGCCATTTTTGCCGCCATGACCCATTCGGCCAGCTCGGCAGGCGCCAGCGCCGGGGGCGCCGGGGGCGGCGCGGCCGGCGGCGGCGGCAGCGGCGCGGGATAAGATGCAGGACAAAAGGAGATAGGGTTCAATGCGTAAATTTATCGTGTTTTGTCTTTTCATACTCACCGGCAGTGCTCTGCTGATTCTAACCGCGTGTGCGCCGGTGATGACGCAAGCCACGCGCGAGGTGCCGCCGCTGCCCCCCACGTTGGACCCAAACCCCTTGCCGGCCTACGTGGTGCCCGCGCAGGCTGATCTCATGCGCAAGCTCGACCTGCCGTCTACCGAGGTGGTTGCCAGCACGGTCGAGACGGTGGACTGGCCCAATTCCTGCCTGGGTCTCATGAAACCCGAAGACGTGTGCCTGGAAGTGATCACGCCCGGCTACCGCATCATTTTCCACACACCCAAGGGCGATTACGCGTACCACACCGATCGCAGCGGGCAGAAGTTCCGCGCGGCCGGGTTGCTGCCAGCAGGAACGCCCAGCCCGATCGCCACGCCTGCGATCATCAAGCCAGGCGACAGCGGGATCGAGGGCCTGGTGACCATCAGCCCCACCTGCGGCGGGCCGGTGCGCCCAGGGCAGGACTGCACCGCGCCCTACCAGGCCAGCATCACCGTGCTCGATCAGGCTGATCGGGTCGTTTCCCAGGTCAGCTCTGATGCGGAGGGACGTTTTCGCCTGGCGCTGCCTCCGGGAAACTACACCCTGCGACCGGAAAAGCCCGCCAAAGGCATCGCCCGGGCCGCGGATGTAAGCGTCACCGTCACCGCGGGACAGGTGACCACCGTCGGGATTACCTACGACAGCGGGCTGCGTTAGGATTTTTTGCCACGAATGACACGAATTTTCACGAATTGTTTTTTCGTGTCAATTCGTGCAATTCGTGGCAGAGAGCGTCAGGATTCTCTTGCCACGAATTTTGCCAATTTTCACGAATTGTTTTTTTGTGTCAATTCGTGCAATTCGTGGCGGAGGCCGCGGATTCCTGCGCGCCCGTTTTCACACTTGTGTAAAAAGTGAGTATAATGAGGTTGTGTCTGTGCCGCAGCGGGCAATGATGTTCGCGGGCACAACAAAGCGTGCGTCAGCGGGGCGCCTGAATGCTTAGGCGCCCATTTCAGTGCAAAGGACAGCAGCAAAGCCGATTCTTTCTATGCCGATTATCGAAGAAAACACAAAAACAACGGTTCTACACCGACCGACGACCTTCAAGCCGCCGCGGACATGGCGCACCTGGCTTTTTGGCAATCCACTGTCCACCGCGGATGCTCCCCATCAGACCATCAACAAAAAGGTGGGCCTTGCTGTCTTTGCGTCCGATGCGCTATCATCTACAGCGTATGCCACGCAAGAAATTTTGGTCATTCTGGCTGCAGCAGGAACAGCCGCATTTGGCTATGCTTTCCCCATCGCGCTGGCCATTGTGGGACTCCTGGTCATCGTCACTCTGTCCTACGAACAGACCATTCACGCCTACCCTGGCGGCGGCGGCGCCTACATCGTCTCGCGCGACAACCTGGGCGAACTGCCCGCGCAGATCGCCGGCGCCGCACTCCTGACCGATTACATCCTCACTGTCGCCGTCTCTGTCTCGTCTGGCGTTGCGCAGATCGTCTCAGCTTTTCCTGGCCTGCTCAGCTATCGGGCCTACCTGGCAGTTGCACTGGTTGCGTTCGTGATGTTGATCAACCTGCGCGGCATCAAGGAGTCCGGTTCGGCCTTCGCCATTCCATCTTACTTCTTCCTGACGATGATGGTTTTGACCGTCGGGACCGCCCTGGTACGCTACCTCGGCGGCACCCTGGGGATGGTGGTCAACCCGCCGCCCCTTGAGATGCTGCATGAAACTCAAGCCATCGGCCTGTTCCTGATCTTACACGCCTTTTCCAGCGGCACAACGGCGCTCACCGGCGTCGAAGCCATTTCCAATGGCACGACCTCCTTCAGGGAACCGCGCAGCCGCAACGCCGGCATCACCTTGCTCTGGATGTCGGCGATTCTTGGCACGCTGTTTCTGGCTATCACCTTCTTCAGCGGCAAAATCGGCGCCATTCCGTCAGAAACGGAAACGGTCATCTCCCAGTTTGCCCGAACCGTGCATGGAGGCCAGGGAGTTCTGTACCTGCTCACGATTGCCGCCACCACCATCATCCTGATTATGGCAACCAATACGTCGTTTGCTGGCGCGCCCAGTCTCAGCGCACTGCTGGCCATAGATGGCTTTGTACCACGCCAACTGGCCTTTCGCGGCAGCCGCCTGGTCTATTCCAACGGCATCGTCGCCCTGGCCTTCATCGCATCGGTACTCATCCTGGTCTTCAACGCCAGCGTCACCGGGCTGATTCCACTCTACGCCATCGGCGTCTTCTTGTCATTCACCCTCTCGCAGGCCGGCATGGCCCGCCGCTGGTACAAGATCGGCCGCTTGCAGCCGGACCAGGAAGTGCGCGAGCGCGGTTCGTTGTTGCACTTCGACCGCCGCTGGGCCATGAAGATGGTCATCAACAGCTTTGGCGCCCTCTGCACCGCCATCGTGATGCTCGTTTTCTGCATCACCAAGTTCCGGGATGGCGCCTGGCTGGTGCTGATCCTCATCCCCATCCTGGTCGTCATGTTTGCCCGCATCCATCATCACTATCAGGACCTGGCCCAACGCCTGTCGCTGGAGCGCTACGGCGCCGCACCCCGCACCGACCGTCGTCATCGCGTGATCTTGCCGGTGAGCAGCGTCCATCGCGGCACCCTGAACGCGCTCAGCTACGCGCGCACGCTGTCCAACGACATCACTGCCGTGCATGTCTCCATTGACCCGGACGCCGTGGATAAGGTCAAGCGCAAATGGGAGATCTGGGGCGGAGGCGTGCGCCTGCAGATCATTGATTCCCCCTATCGTCTGCTGATCGAACCGATGATGGACTACATCGCCACCATCGCTGCGCAGCGCCAGCCAAACGAAATCATCACCGTGGTGGTGCCGCAGTTCGTCCCGCGACACGGGTGGCAAAACTTACTGCACACGCAAACCGCCTGGTTTTTGCGCCAGGCCTTCCTTTCTCAGCCAGGCATCGTGATTACCGATGTGCCCTATCAACTCGATCGGGACGAAACCACACTTTAAGCAGGCAATAAGAGGCAACATCATGAACGTCGTTGTCGTCGGTTGTGGCCGTATGGGTGCAGAACTCGCCTACCGACTCTACCAAAATAAGTCTCAGGTCACGGTTGTGGATCAAAGCGGTGAGGCCTTTCTCAACCTGCCGCACGATTTTCGGGGCCGCATGTTAGAAGGCGACATGCTGTCCAGCGACATGCTCAGCCGGGCCGGCCTTGACGGCGCCCAGGCCCTGGCGGCCGTCACCAGTGCTGACACCATCAACGCCGTCATCGGGCACGTGGCGCGCACCGTCTACCACATTCCAAATGTCGTCGTGCGCAACTTCGATCCGCGCTACCGCCCCATGCACGAGGCCTTTGGCCTGCAAATCGTCAGCTCCAGCAGTTGGGGCGCGCAACGCATGGAAGAGATGCTGGCCCCCGGAGCACTGCGCACTGTTTTCTCAGCCGGCAACGGCGAGATCGAAGTCTATGAAATGCTGGTCCAGCAGGCTTGGGATGGTCGAGCCCTGCGAGACCTCGTGCCAGGCGGGCAGTGCATGATCGTCTCCCTGACCCGCGCCGGCCGCGCGACGCAGCCCGCGGTAGATACTCCTCTGCGCATGGGCGACATCCTGCACCTGAGCGCCACCCAAACCGGTATCGAAGCGGTGCGTCAGCGCCTGGCGGCGCAGGGAGAAAAATAATATGTTTGTTTTAATTGCCGGGGGCGGTCGCACCGGCACTCAGTTAGCCACGCTGCTGTTGGCCCAAAACCATGACATTCGTCTCGTCGAAAGCCGTCCCGACATCCTGGCTCGTATCCACCGTGAGCTACCGACCGAAGCCATCTACGAAGGCAAAGCAACCGACCCGCAGATCTTGGAGCAGGCCGGCATCGAGCGCGCCGATGTGGTCGCGGCCGTCACCAACAACGATGCCGACAACCTGACGCTCTGTTTTATGGCGCGCTCGCGCTACAAAGTTGGCCGCACCATCGCGCGCGTCAACAACCCGCGCTCAGCCTGGCTCTTCGATCAAAAGTTCCATGTGGACGTGGCTCTCAACGCTGCCGAAATCCTCTCCGGCCTCATCGAGGAAGAAATGTCGCTCGGCGACATGATGACGCTGCTCAAGCTGCGCCGCGGCAACTTTGCCATCGTCGAACAGAAAGTGCCGGTCGGCGCCAGGGCGCTGGGCATCGCCCTCAAGGACCTGGCCCTGCCGGAGCACTGCGTCATCGCGGCCATTGTGCGCCACGGCGAAATCGTCCTGCCGCGCGGCGTCACCGCGTTCGAAGTGGGCGACGAGGTGCTGGCCGTCACCGATTCCCAGGGCGCCCAACAACTGGCCGAACTACTGTCATCGCCCGGCAACGGCAACGGCAAGCGCCAGGCGTGAAAGAGCGCATAGTGCAAAGTGCATAGTACATAGTGCTGAATGAGAGAGAGGCGCTTACGGCAGGTCGTCGCAGCCCCTTTGCACTTTGTACTTTGTGCTTTGTACTTTGTCCAAGAGGTCAACCGCATGACACACGTCGCCTGTTCCCGCGATGGCATCACGCTGGACGGCCGGCCTTTCTACTTGCTGGCCGGCCAGGTTCACTACTTTCGCTATCCCCGAGCCGAATGGCGATCGTTGCTCTTGTCGGCGCGTGCAGCCGGACTCAACACGATTGATTTCGTCATTCCCTGGAATCTGCATGAGCCGCAGGAAGGGCACACCGATTTCAGCGACATGGCCGACCTGCCGGCATTCATGGATCTGTGTCACGATCTCGGCCTGAAGATCATCGCCCGCCCCGGCCCCTACATCTGCGCCGAATGGGAAAACGGCGGCATCCCCAACTGGCTGGCGGCCAGGGCAGGCATCGCCTACCGCCTGGACAACCCGGCCTTCCTGGACGCGACGCTGCGCTGGTTCGACACCCTGATCCCGCTGTTGGCCGACCGCCAGGCCGACCGCGGCGGCCCCATCATCCTCGTCCAAATCGAAAACGAACACTGGGCCTCCGGCGTCTACGGGCACGACGGCCATCAGGCCACCCTGGCGCAGGCGCTGAACGAGCGGGGCATCACCGTTCCCCTCTACACCTGCATGGGCGCCATGCCCGGCGTGGCCGAGTTCCGCAATGGCTGGACCGGCCTGGACCGCAAGCTGCAGGAGACCCGCCGCGCCTGGCCTGACAACCCCATGATCGTCAGCGAGTTATGGAGCGGCTGGTTCGACAACTGGGGCGCCAGCCGTCACAATGGCAAATCAGCGGCCGGGCTGGATGCTCGACTACACGAATTGACAGCGGTAGGCGCCAGCGGCCTCAGCCATTGGATGTGGGCGGGCGGCACCAACTTCGGATTCTGGGGCGGACGTACCGTGGGCGGCGACACCATCCACATGACCACCTCCTACGACTACGACGCGCCCGTGTCGGAATACGGCGAGCTGACCGCCAAGTATTTCGTGGCCCGGCGCCATCACCTGTTTCTGGGCACCCTGGGATCAACGCTGGCCCCCCTGCTGGTCGCGGCCGCTGCGGGCGGGCCGCGCGTCGTCAGCGCCAAAGCGGTGGCGGGCCGCGCCGGCGGCGGCGGCGAACCGCTGCGCAGCGTGCGCAACGGCGAATTCGCCGCAGCCTATTTGCGCAATGACACCGCGGACCGCCAGGTCTACCAGGTTTTTCACAAACTCACCGCTACGGACGCCAACCCCGTTCACCTGGCGGTCGAGGTCGAAGCGTTTGCGGTCAAACCGCTGTTCATGAACCTGCCCCTGGCCGACAGCGGATTGCAGTTGCGCTACCACACCGGCCGCATCCTGGGCTTCTGGCGCTGGCCTGACCAGGATGTGCTGGTGATCTACGGTTGCGCGGGCGAAGTCGGCCGCCTGGCGCTTGCAGAAATCCCCAATGCCGCGACCCCAAACCACGGCGTGACCGGAAACGGGCCGCGAGACTGGGAACTACACGAAGAAACGCACGGCGTCACCTGCCAGATCGTTGCCCGCGAGTTACGGGTTGAATACTGGCTACACGAAGCGCCGACTGTCCTACGCGCCACACGCCCATCGTCGCCCAACGCCACGAAAACGCTGACCGTGATCCTGCTGACGCAAGCCTACGCCGAACGCTGCTGGCCTGTGGGCGAATCGGGTTTCCTGCTCGGCCCCCAAGTCGTCACCGAGGGTGTGCTGGACGCCGACGGAACCCTGCGCGCCCGGCTCGATCCGCGCGGCAGCCAGCCGTGGTATTGGGTCGCCGCAGATGGCCGCATCAGTGAAATGTCGCCCGCTCAAGGTCCGCAGGCGTTGCCGCCGACCGCGGCGCCGGCGCTGGGCGCCTGGGAAAGCGCAACCTGCCTGGAGTTGGAAATAAACGAGGGCTGGCAGCCGCTGGGCAATCCGGGCGTAAATGCGCCCAACGCGCATGGCTACGCCTGGTATCGCGGCCGTTTCCAGGCAGCGCAGGCCCAGGTCACCACCCTGGCCGCGCCTGGCCTGGCCGATCGCGGGCATCTGTTCGTGGATGGCGCCTTTGTCGGCGCCTTCGGTGTCGGGCCAGACGGTCCGACGCTCGCCCTGCCTCTGACCCTGACGCCCGGCGCGCATGACCTGCGTTTACTGGTGGATGACCTGGGGCGCTTCAACTACGGCAGCGGCCTGAGCGAGATCAAGGGACTGACCGACACCCTCTACCTGGGCGGACAGCAGGAAGAGATCACCAGCGGCTGGACGGCCCTCTGGCAGGAGGCAGCCTTCGCCGGCGAGGCGCTGGCCAACGCGCGTCCGGCCCACGTGCGGCCGGATGCCCGCGACGTTGACCTGGCACACTTTGCACCGCCCGAGGGCGCGGGCAGCGACATCTGGCTGCTGCGCGAGCTGCCCGCGCCGGCCGGGCGACGGGCGCTGCTCTATCTGACCGGGGACCGTAATCCCGGCGCGCTTTTCATCAACGGCCAGCCGCTGATCCGTTTCAGCCGGCATTTTGGCGGTGGTTTCTTCAAGTTCGATATCAGCGAGCGGCTGCAGCCAGACCGCGCCAACGTCATCGCCCTGCACATTCGTGACTACGCCGGGCAGCCCTGGCGCGCCTGGCTGTTGACCTACGACGCCGACCAGGCGCTGGACGCCGTGTGGGAATACCGGTCCGGCGTTCACCCGGCTGTGTTCGCCGGTACGGGCGTTCCAGGCTCAGCCCGGGCGCGCGCAGACGAGCCTGCGGCCAGTTCGGCGCTCCTGGCGGGCGGGTCATCAGAGCGACCGCCGCGCCCCGTCTTCTTCCGCACCCGCTTTGCCTATGACCCGGCCCTACACGGCTTGGGGCCGTTCAAACTGAGCCTGGGCAGTCTGCGCAAGGGGCATCTGTGGCTCAACGGCCGCAGCCTGGGGCGCTACTGGCAGATCGGCCCGCAGGAGTTCTACAAAGCGCCAGCCTCCTGGCTGGCGGCGGTCAACGAGTTAGTGATCTTCGAGGAAGAAGATGGCACGCCCGCCGGCGCCCGTCTGTGGCCCGAGACCGCAGTCGCGGCGCGGGAGTGGCGCGCAAGGGTGGAATAACCGCAGCGAGCGATTGAAATCGCGCCTGATGGGCGTACCGCCGGGCCGTAGGATTAGTACACGGATCAACACGGATTCACACTGGCAGTCGGCGCCAGGTGACTGAGCAGTTACAAAAAAACGATCAACTGACACAGGTTCAGTTGATCGTTTTCGCGTGTCTTATGAGTCCAGCTGGAATCGAACCAGCGACCCGCTGATTAAAAGTCAGCTGCTCTACCTATTGAGCTATGGACCCACGCCTTGCCGCTCCAAATTATAGCACCGCGTTCGCGCAGTGTCAAAACCTTGCGCAAACGCGGTGCCAAGAACCTTTCGGAGGTTTGCGGACGAGATGCAGCCTTACGCAGGCATCATCTCCGAGTTGTGCAGACGGGCATCAATGCTCTGCAGCACGCCAACGCGGTTGCCGTGTGCGCGCTCGTACTGCGCAATCACCGTCAACTGGGCCGTGTTCAGGCTATCCATCTTGGCGGTGATCTGCTCGACGGCCAGGTCATCGTAGTCGGCAATCGGCATCGCCTCGATGCGCCGCGTCAGCTCACGAAGCACCGTGGCCCGCTTGCCCACGGACGCCTCGAAGTCACGAATGGCCTGCATCTCAGTGACCGTCAGGTCGGCCAGCTTGTTGACAATTTCCTTGACATTCAGCTTGGCGTAGTTGGCAAGCGGCAGGTGCTGCATGGTCGTTTCATGCAGGTTGGTCACCTGCTCCTCAACCTTGCTCTCTAGCTGATCAATTTCCTCGACCAGATTCTGCACCCTGGCGCGCGTCGGCACTTCGATGCGCTCGACCAGGTGCTTGACCCGCCCCTCCAGGTCGTCTTCCGCTGCTTCGACGCGCTGGCGACCTTCCTTCCAGTAATGACGCGCTTCCTTCAGCGCCCAATCCTCCATCTCCTGGCCACGCTTGACCGATCTCTCATAAAAATCGGTCGTCCATTTGATGAGGTCCGCGACAGCATCCTGGGATGTACCCACGGTGCCGAAGCTCACCAGCAACGCCTTGTGGCTGCTATCGCGCACATCGTGCGTCGCGGTGCCACTCCACTTCTTGATGGTTTCCTGCGCATCGTGCATGCGCGTTTCCGCCTGCTTGCGCACATTCTCGAGTCTCGTCATCTCAGCCATGATTGGCCTCCCTTTGTCATTTCTCTATCACAACACATCCCGTCAGCCTAACACACTGCCCGACAAGAGCGGGTCTGGTTATCTTTCTTTCGATTCAATCCTCTATGACGCATTGCGTCATAAGGCATTATAGCACACCGCTTCACAACTGTCAATCGCGTGGCACGCCTTTTTTTGGACGCTTCGCAAACACGCCACGCGCCGTCGCGGCTACATCAGGACGTAGATATCCTCTTCATGCACCAGGGCACGATAGATGGTTGCCGGCTTGGCTGTCCTGGGATAGTTTTTCTCCTTATTCTTGTGACGCACTGCGTCATAAACATTGTAGCACGGGACGCGATGGCTGTCAAGTGCAAAACTGAAGGCCCTCGTCCAGCAGTTCCAAATGTAGCACACATTCAACCACAAAGAAACGGCAGATCAGACGCAAATCGGCAACTTCTCTGCGTTCTTTGTGATCTCTGTGGTAAAAACCAGGCTACATTTGGAACTACTGACCCTCGTCGAAGGGCGTTGACACCCATGGTCGTTTATGGTATACTCGCACCCCTGACCGCGGCGGGACGGGGACGGGTCTTGATCGATTTGCGAGGAGACAGCTCGACGTTCTGGTAAGTGCAGCAGCCTTTGCCCGCCGCTGACAGAGACCGGGTTTTAATGACCCTGAACCCAGTGCAGGCCTATGCGCATTTTGGTTGTCAGCGATGAAGTTGAGCCGCATCTGTACGGCCCGGGAGCATTCAAGCTACAGAGCACCACAGATGTTCTGATCAGTTGTGGTGACCTTCCATTCTATTACCTGGAATACCTGGCTAGCACCCTGAATGTCCCCAGCTACTTCATCTTTGGCAACCACGGCTTCGAGTTGGAGCACCGCGCCGACGAGATTGCGATTGCCCATCCACGTGTAGGCACCAACCTGCACGGCATCACCATCAACGAACATGGCCTGTTGCTGGCTGGCCTGGAAGGATGCATGCGCTACAACCCCAGTGCGTGGTTCCAGTACAGCGAAAACGACATGTGGCTGCAGGCGTTGAACCTGGCGCCCCGGCTGATGATGAATCGCCTGCGTTACGGGCGCTATCTTGATGTGCTGGTGACCCATGCGCCGGCCTTTGGCATACACGATCAGCCCGACCGGGCGCACACCGGTTTCAAGAGTTTTCTGTGGCTGCTGCGCACCTTTCGCCCGCGCTACCTGCTGCACGGCCACATTCATGTGTACAATCGTAATCAAGTGGTGGCGACACGCTACCATCAGACCGATGTCATCAATGTCTACCCACACCGGGTCATTGAGGTTTGACAAAGGCCGCAGCAGAAATCTGGCAAGCAAAGCAACAAGGACCGACAAGTTCGCATGGATACACCGACAACCGTTACCATTTTTGGCAGTTCACGCTGCGTGGCCGGCGCGGCTTGTTACGAAGAAGCACGCCTGTTGGGCAAACTTCTGGCGCGGGCCGGTTACGCCGTGGCCACCGGCGGCTACAATGGCACCATGGAAGCGGCCAGTCGCGGCGCGGCTGAGGCCGGCGGTCATGTCATCGGCGTCACCTGCGACGTGTTCGAACGCCATACCACCAACGCCTGGGTGCATGAAGAACGTCGCACGGCTGATTTGATGCAGCGCATGACCGCCCTGGCCGACGCAGGCGATGCCATCGTCGCGGTGATGGGCGGCGTCGGCACCCTGGCCGAGGTCACCTACGTCTGGAACCTCCTCCAAATTGGGGCGATGACCCCGCGCCCCTTCCTGCTCCTGGGCGACGCCTGGCAGCCGATCATCGGCGCCATCCTCGCCCACAGCCATATCGGCTCGTCGGTCGCGGCCCTGGCCGAAGTCGTCGCCTCGCCCCAGGAAATCCTCACCCGCCTGCAAGCCACCCTCCCATCCCCGCCTCGCCCCCTGGCGTAGCGCCTGGCGCACGCACGGGGGGCTGCACAACTTCATCTCGCAAACACTCACGCCGTGTATGGCATTGCCCTGCACTTCACACGTTGCGCTTTATGCTCTCTGCGTTTTCTCCGAAAACGCATTGCACTTTGTACTTTGCACTTTGTACTTTGCACTTTGCACTTTGCACTCTGCGCTTTGCACTTTGCACTCTGCGCTTTGCACTTAATCCAAGGAGTTTCGTCATGGCAGAAGAACTACGCATTACCCCGCGCGGGGAAGACTACTCGCGCTGGTACACCGATGTGGTGCTACGCGCCGACCTGGCCGATTACTCGCCGGTCAAAGGCTGCATGGTCATCAAACCCTACGGCTACACCCTGTGGGAAGCCATCCGCGATGGACTGGATCGCCGTTTCAAGGAAACCGGTCATCAGAACGCCTACTTCCCGCTCTTGATTCCCATGAGCTTTCTGCAAAAAGAAGCCGAGCACGTGGAAGGTTTCGCGCCCGAGCTGGCCGTGGTGACGCACGGCGGCGGCAAGGAGTTGGAGGAGCCGCTGGTGGTGCGCCCCACATCGGAAACGATCATCGGCCACATGTACGCACAGTGGATTCGCTCCTACCGCGACCTGCCGGTGCTCATCAACCAGTGGTGCAACGTGGTGCGCTGGGAGATGCGCACACGCCTCTTCTTGCGCACCACCGAGTTTCTGTGGCAGGAAGGACACACCGCGCACGCCACCTACGAAGAGGCGGAGGCGGAGACCCTGCAGATGCTCAATGTCTACGCGGACTTTGCCATCAACGACGCCGCGATTCCGGTCGTCCGCGGCATCAAGTCGGCGCGAGAGAAGTTCGCCGGCGCGGACAAGTCCTACACGATCGAAGCGATGATGGGCGACAAGAAGGCGCTGCAATCGGGCACGTCGCACAACCTGGGACAGAACTTCGCCAGGGCCTTCAACATTCAGTATCTGGACAAGGCCAACCAGTTGCAGCTCTGCTGGACCACCTCCTGGGGCCTGAGCACGCGCATGGTGGGCGCCATCGTCATGACGCACGGCGATGACCAGGGCCTGGTACTGCCGCCGAAGTTAGCGCCGTATCAGGCGGTCATCGTGCCGATCTGGCGCAAGGAGCAGGAGCAGGTGCTGGTGACTGAGTCAGCCATCGCGCTGGAGCGAGAGCTGAAGGCCGCGGGTCTGCGCGCCAAGCTCGATCTGCGCGACAACTACTCGCCCGGCTTCAAGTTCAACGACTGGGAGATGCGCGGCGTGCCGCTGCGCATCGAGATTGGACCGCGCGATGTGCAGAACGGACAGCTCGTGCTGGCGCGGCGCGACATCCCCGGTCGGGATGGCAAACGCGGCATCGAACGGGCCGGCGCCGCGGCCACCGTTCAGCAAGCCCTCACAGAGATTCAAGCCAACCTGCTGGCGCGCGCGACCGCCTTCCGCGACGCCAACATCGTGGATGTCAGCTCGTACGGAGAGTTGAAAGAAGTGCTGGATGGGCCGGGCGGCTTCTGTCGCGCCTGGTGGGACGGCAGCAGTGAGGATGAGGACCGTATCAAGGAAGAGACAAAGGCCACCATCCGCTGCTTCCCGCTGGAACAGCCAGAGGGGAGCGGAACCTGCTTCTACACCGGCCGGCCGGCGGAGAGGGTGGCGCTGTTTGGGCGGGCGTATTGAGGGGGGAGAGACCGGAGATTGGAGATTGGCAATCGAAAATCGGCCAGAAAATCGAACATCCCAGGCTGCCCGACCTGGGATGTTCATCGAAAAGGAGGAGAAGAAAGAAGAGATTCACATCTTTGTTTGCTCGCTTGTTTCTGGTGTCAGAATAACACCGGGGAAGGCGCCAAACTGGACGCCAACCCTACGCTTTCCCTACGCTAAAATCAGTTCTTGTCCCTCCTTCTGTATAGATGCCTGCAGGCGCGGCGGAGCCACCTCGAATTCAACCAGGTCGAACTCGAAGTTCGGATCGAGATCGAGCAGACGGCCCAGGGCGCGCAGGTAGAGGCGCTCGTCCAGGCCCCACACCGCCAGGTCAATATCAGAGCGTTCGTGAAAGAAGGTCGGCGTCAGGATGGAGCCAAACAGCGCGACACGCTGCGCGCCAAACTGTTCCTTGAGCAATTGCGCGGCCGCCTGCGCCAGGGCCAGCGCGCGTACACGCCGCGCTTCCACCATCGCCCGACGCTCCTGCTCACGCCGTTGGGCCGTCGCCCGGTAAACGGCCATCTTTTCGGGTGGAATCGGCAGCGTTTGTGGCATGGTACCTCCGTGGTATTTTACCGCCATGATGGGCAACCAGCAAGGCGCGCAGTCGTTGTCCAGAAATTCCGGTTTAGCCCGACACCCCCCCACAACACACACAACACACAAAGAAACGGCGGGGTGGGTCGTAAAAGGGCGGTCTCTTTGCGCCCTTTTTGTCTTTGCGGTAAAATTTGGAACTGCCGGCCGTGTCAAGTGGACACTGCGGCGACAGCGCCCCCCACTCCGCGGTCGTGACCTGCTTCCCCCACCGCTACGCACGCCCACAGAGCGCAGATCAGAGGTCAGAGCAAACAGAGGCAGAGGTTCAGAGGCCGGGGGCGACCACCCGGAAACCCACATCGAGGCTACGGGCGCCAGGCGGGTACCAGTAACGAGAGGCGCAGCGCACGACGTCATCGTCGTTGATGAAAGAGCCGCCACGCACCACACGACGAACATTTGTTCTACTCTGATCCTCGCGCCCGTCGTCGGCCCGATAGGGATAGCCAAACTCTGGCTTCATCAGGTCCTCGCCCCACGCGCTGCGCGTCCACTCCCAAACATTGCCGGCCATATCGAAGACCTCATAAGGGCTGCGGCCGGCCGCAAAGATGCCCACGGGGCTGGTGTCGCCAATGCCGGTCTGGTTCATGTTGCACTTCGTGGCATCGAAGGTATTGCCCCACGGCCAGGTGCGGCCGTCTGCGCCGCGCGCAGCCTTCTCCCACTCCGCCTCGGTGGGCAGACGCAGCTCACGCCCCTCCTGCCGGCTGCGCCAGGCGCAGTAGGCGTTGGCGTCATCCCAACCGACATACACCACGGGATGATTACGCAGCTCGACCGGCGCGCGCGGCCCCCGCCAGTGCAGCGGCGGCTCGCGCTGGGTCGCCAGGACAAACTCCTCGTACTGCGCGTTGGTCACCGGATAGGCGCCGATACGAAAATCGCCCACCCAGACCGGATGCGCCGGTTTCTCGTCTTCCCATTGACTATCGTTGCTCCCCATCGTAAACTCGCCGGCCGGCACGGGCAGCAGAACATCGAAGTCTCTCGGATCGCCCAACACGCTAAGCACGGAGCCGGCTTCGGCCCGCTCGCGTGGGGTCAGGCAGTCGTGCGTGATGAGATGGGTCAGTTGCTGGCGCACGCGGCCGATCAGTTCGGAACCCAGGTCGCGACGCTGCGCTCGCGGCAGGCTGATCTCCAACAGCACCTGTCCGGCCAGCCACACCTGACGCCAGCCCGCGTCAGATGCAGGCAGCGCCTTAGGGCACAGCTCGTCCACTAACAGGAGCGGCTCATTGCGATTGCCCTGCACCTGGTTGCCTACCGCCAGCAAAATCACCTCACGCCAAAGGGCGCCACTGCCCGCCAGTTGTTTGGCCTGCTCGACGAAGTCACCCTGGCTGCTAAGCTGACAGGCGGCCAGGTATTCCTGGAAGGTGCGATGCGGAAAACGATAGAGCTGACCCGGCACCACCTCCACGAGGAGGCCCGCGCGCTCGTTCATCACCGCCACCACCTGGTCGGCCCAATCCTTGCTTTTCTGCGGATGCAAGTCGCTCAAGGCCTGCTCCAGGGCTATCATCGTCACGTCGGCCGTGGTCTCACGGTCGGCCCCTGCCGGCAGTTGGGCATGCACCTCGTAAGCCAGGCGCCACAGCGCCTGCTGCACATCATTGTCCTGCAGCCCGGCTTCAGTCAGCAGGCGGCGCCAGGTCGTCTCCCCAACTTCTCCCTTGAGCTTGACCGCCTCCCAACGTGAGAGCAGCAGGTCCACCACGTCACGGTAGAGCAGCACGCGTGCGTCAGGCAGCTCGTCCCTGCGCGTATGCACCACGGCCATCGTGGTCAGCAGCAGCGGATTGCGCGCCAGCCGGCGTAAGTCCTCACGGCGCACCGCGCGGCTCAGCTTGGCGGCCGAGGTCTCCGCATCCTTGAACGTGCGCTCGCGCATGGAAGCGAGCTGGCGGTACCAGGCGGTGATGAACGCGTCCATTTTTTCATCGTCCAGCGGCGCCAGCTCCACCACCGTGGGCCAGCGCGCGTCGGGCAAATGCCAGCGCCTGTCCTGGTAACTCAAGACGCGGCAGGTCACGACCACACGCAGGCTTGGGTAGGCGGTGGACAGGTCATTGATCATCTCTTTGATGCGCCCCAGCACGGCCGCATGGACAGGCACCTCGTCCAGGCCATCCAGGAGCAAGATGGCGGCGCCGTCCTGCAGATGATCGGTCAAAAACTCAAGGCAGTCGCCCAGGCCATTCTCGCCCAGCCAGGATGCGAGATAGGCGAGCAGCAGGCCGGTTTTCGGTGGGGGATCGGTCGCCTTGCCCAGCCAGGCCGCCAGGTAGCGCAGCGTCACCGGCACAGGCAGCACCTGGCTGGCGTCGGCCGGCCAGGTGGGCAAGCGCTCCAGCCAGCCGCCGCGGGCGTCCAGCGCGGCATTGGCCAGGCAGTAGGCCAGGTGATTGACAAAGGTGGATTTGCCGCCGCCCGGTTCGCCCACCAACACCAGGCGCGGGGTCTGCGCCACGGCCTCCAGCGCGGACCAGGGGCGCTCATCCGGCCGGCCCAGCATCTCCTCCTGGCCGCGCTTGCGGCCGGAAGGGTCTTCGGTCGGCACGCGGGTCTTGGTATCGAGCGCCACGTAGACATCGGCCAGCGGCAGGCGTTCTTCCGCCGGCGTCTCCGCGCTGGCCGCCTTGATGTCCACCGCGGTCAGCGGCAAGAAGCGCAGATCGGCCGCGATGCGCTGAAGGTAGCGCCGGCGCTGCTCTTCGTACTGCTTTGCCGCCTGGCGGCCGCCTGGCGCAGGATCGGCCGGTCGCCGCGCCTCGCGCACGGCAATCACGATCGCAGCAACCAATGAGATGGCAAACGCAGCCCAAACCAGCCAGCGCACCGGTTCGAGCGTTTCCTGCAGATCGGCAGCCACCCAGTTGGCGGCCAGGTTGCCGATCGCCAGGATCAGCGCAATCAGGGCGGGTAGCAGCCAGGGACGTGATGGGCGAGTGGTCATGGTGGGATTCCTCCTTCATGGGCAGGTGCAGAGTACGCGCGGGAAATTGTACGCCACAACCGTCGAAACATCAAACCGGCGCGCAACTCGTCTCCAGTCAACGCAGGTTGGATTGGTCACGCGTTGCCGCGACTGGCAGTCGCCTGCTCTGCACCGCGCAAAGTTGACAGGACACGCCGCCTGCATAGAATGACCCAACCGCTGACTGACCTGAAAATATCCTGACGCAAAGAAGCAAAGACGCAAAGGCATTTTCATGCACGATTGTGCCCCCTGGCATGGAAACTGACCTGAAAATAGCCCTGTGGCGCAATCCGCCGGATTGCAGCGCCCGCGCCACGGAGGCAAGCCGGCGGCTTGCGTCACATTTTCATGCACGGTTGTGCGCCCGGCGCATGGGCAACTGACCTGGCCTGAACATACGCCGAACGAGTTCGGCACTCCGGACGCTCCGGAGTCCTCGACTTGTCGAAAAGTGACGCGTTGCGCCATAGGAGGTCATGAAATCGGCCAACGCATTATGATATGGCGCATATGACCGCCGTGACTCGACGCCTATAATCCTGCTTGTTCAATTTGTCACAGGCATGGCACAGATTGCGCCCGTGCCCTGAGGATAGTGAGTTAAATTTAGGAGGAACCATTCGATGGCCGGACTGGATACCCAAACCCTCAACATGGTGTTGTCCACGCTGCAAAAGTATGCGGAGCGTGAGCTGACCAATGCCTACTTGCTTGAGCTTGACTACAAGGACGAATTCCCTCATGCCGTTCTGGAAGCGCTCTATGGCGACGTGGGCCTGCATCTCCTCTTCATCCCCGAAGAGTTCGATGGCATGGGCGGCGGCGCCTATGACATCTACCGCGTCTCCGAGGTCATGGCCAGCATTGACCTGGGCATCGCGACCGGGGTGCTGGCCACTTTCCTGGGCAGCGACCCCATCACGGTGGGCGGCACGCCAGAGCAGAAAACCTACTGGATGGGCCGCATCGCGAACGAGGGTCTGCTGGTGGCCTATGGCGCGACCGAACCGCAGGCTGGCAGCGATCTCGGCTCGCTCAAAACCAAGGCCGAGCCGGTGATCGAAGACGGCAAGGTGACCGGTTATCGCATCACCGGCCGCAAGCAGTGGATCAGCAACGGCGGCGTCGCCAAAGTCTACACGATCCTGGCCAATGCGCCAGGTGGCGCAACCTGGTTTGTGGTGGAGCATGACGCCGAAGGCTTCACCAAGGGCAAACCGGAGGACAAGCACGGCATTCGCGCCAGCAACACGGCGGCGCTCTTCCTGGATAATGTGTATGTGCCAGCCGACCGCCTGGTGGGCGGGGTGGAAGGTCAGGGGTTGATCCAGGCGCAGGCGGTCTTTGGCTACACCCGCCTGATGGTGGCCGCGTTCGGTTTGGGCGGCGGCTGGGCCGCGCTCAAACGCACCATTCCCTACTCGCAGGTGCGCATTCAGGGCGGCGCGCCGCTCAGCCAGAAGCAGGGCTATACCCACAAGCTGATCGTGCCCAATGCGGTGCGCCTGGAAGCGGCTCGTGCCTACATCGAATGGACAGCCGAACGCCTCGATGGCGGCGAACCCGACCTGCAGACCGAAGGCGCGGTGGCGAAGTACCTGGCGACCGAGGCCGGCAATAAGGCGGCCGAAGATGCGATCCAGGCGCACGGCGGCTACGGCTACACCAAGGAATACATGGTGGAAAAGATCAAGCGCGATGTCAAGATCACCACCATCTACGAAGGCACCTCGGAAATCATGGAATGGACGATTGCCCGCGACCGCTGGCAGTTGCACCTGAAGACCCGCGGCGCCTACTACAACGACTGGGCTGCGCGCCTGGACAAAATTCAGCGCACTGAGCCGAACAACGGCGCAGGGACGGCCGCCCTGGCCCTGCGCGCGCTGGCCGTGGTGTTGGAACGCTGCCGCGTTGACCGCCTGACACGCAATCAGCACATCCTCTTTCGCCTGGGTGAATTGATCGCCTACGCGGAGACGGCCGCCATCTTCGCCGAGCGGGTGCAGTCGCATCCCACCACGGCTATCCCGCTGGATGTGACGACCCGCCAGGCCATGGCCCGTATCCATGCGCGTGACGCGGCGCTCAAGGTGGCGGATGACGGCTTGCGCTGGACCATCGGCGCGGGGCAGACCGACCCCAACCTGGCCGGATCGCTCAATTTGCCAGGCATCTACCAGGCGCAGGCGGGGCTGATCGAGGACATGGATTTCGTCAGCAAGAAGCTCAATGAGGCGTTTCCGGCCGCGTAAAGCAAGTGAGGCGGCGAGTGATGAAGCTCGCCGCTGGCATGAGGAGTACGACTTATGGAACAAACCGCAGACCGTGCCATTGCGGTGGTGGGCGTGGGCGCCGTCTTGCCAGATGCGCTCAACGCCCCCGCGTTTTGGAAAAATATCCGCACCAAGCGCTACAGCATCACCGACGTGCCGCCGGAGCGCTGGAGCGTAGCCGATTATTATGACCCTGACCCCGGCGCACCCGACAAGACCTACAGCAAAATTGGCGCCTGGGTGCGTGGGTTTCAGTTCGATTGGAAGCAATTTCGTATCCCGCCCAAAGTGGCCGCAGCCATAGACGGGAGTCAGCAATGGGCGCTGGCCACGGCCGCGGAGGCCCTGGCCGACTATGGCTATCCCAAGCGACCGCTGAATACGGAGCGCACAGGCGTTATCCTGGGCACCGCCATGGGCGGCGAGCTGCATTACTTCACCGCGCTGCGCATTTTCTTCCCCGAATATGCGCACGCCCTGGAAAATACCGTCGCGTTCAGGCAATTGCCAGCCGACGTGCGCGCGGCGTTGATGGCCGAAGCACGCGAGATGGTGCAGGAGCGCTTCCCCAATATAACCGAAGACACGATGCCCGGCGAGTTGGCCAACATCGTGGCCGGTCGCATCGCCAACGTCTTCAACCTGCGCGGGCCGAGCTTTATCGCCGACGCGGCTTGCGCGTCCACCTTTGCCGCGGTCGAAGCGGCTGTGGAAAACCTCATCAATTTCCGCTGCGATGCGGTGCTGACGGGCGGTGTGGACCGCAACATGGGGCCAACCACGTTCGTGAAATTCAGCAAAATCGGTGCGCTCAGCGCGACCGGCAGCCGGCCGTTCGGCGATGGCGCCGATGGCTTTGTGATGGGCGAAGGCGCGGCCGCGTTTCTCCTCAAACGTTTGAGCGATGCCGAACGCGATGGCGACAAGATCTATGCCGTCATTCGCGGCGTCGGCGGTTCCAGCGATGGCAGGGGCAAAGGCATCACGGCCCCCAACCCGATCGGCCAGCAGTTAGCCACGCAGCGGGCCTGGGAAAACGCCGGGCTGGATCCGGCCAGCGCCACCCTGGTCGAGGCGCACGGCACCAGCACCAAGGTGGGTGACGTGGTGGAAGTGGAAAGCCTGGCCACCATCTTCGGCAACGCGCCGCGCGGCAGCATCGCCCTGGGGTCGGCCAAGAGCAACATCGGCCACCTGAAGGCAGGCGCCGGCGCGGCCGGTCTGCTGAAGGCGGTGATGGCGGTGTATGACAAGGTACTGCCGCCCACGCTCAACGCGCAAAAACCGAACCCCAACCTCAACTTTGATCAGATGCCGTTCTTCGTCAATCATGATCTGCAGGAGTGGAAACAGCCAGCCCAGGGCCCACGGCGGGCGGGGGTCAGCGCGTATGGCTTTGGCGGCACCAATTTCCATGTGGTGGTGGAAGAGCACGTGCCGGGCGCGCTGGCTCGTGAGATAGCAACCTATGCGGGAGTGACTATCCCCGGCGCCAAAACAGCGCCGGCCTCGCCACCTGCCACCCTGCCTGTCACCCTCAGCGCGTCAACCAAGGCGCCGCTGCGCGGCATTCTGGCTGTGGGCGCGGCGTCGCCCGTCGAGCTGAAAGACAAACTGGACGCAATCTGGGGCCGCGTGGAAGACGGCTGGATGCCGCCCGTGGCGCCGCCGACCGCGGCTGATCTGGCCGCCAACGAGCGCCTGGTGATTGACTTTGGCACGCCTGATGAACTGCTCGACCGGCTAGGCAATGCACGCAAAGCGGCCGGTTTTGGCAACGCCGCGGCCTGGAAGGCCCTGCAAGGTCGGGGCATCTTCCGCGGCAGCGGCCCTAAGCCAGGCAAGGTGGCCTTCCTCTTCCCCGGTCAGGGCAGCCAGTACGCGAACATGGGGCGCGAACTGGCCGCGGCTGATCCGGTGGTGGCCGAAGTGTTTGCCGAAGGTGACCGCGTGATGACGCCGATCCTGGGCAAGCCGCTGACCGATTTCATCTTCGTCAACGGCGACGACCCGCAGGCCATGCAGCGTGTGGAGCGCGATCTGATGCAGACCGCCATCACGCAGCCGGCCATGCTGACGATTGACACCGCGATCTACAAACTGCTGGCAACCTACGGCCAATACCCCGACATGGTCATGGGGCACTCCCTGGGCGAATATGGCGCGCTGATTGCCGCGGGCATCATGCCCTTTGCCGATGCGCTGGAGGCAGCCGCGGCGCGTGGCAGCGAAATGACCAAGGTCAGCATGGGCGACAACGGCTGGATGGCCGCGGTCATGGCGCCTTACAAGGTGATCGAAGAGACGCTGCCGAAAATCAAGGGCTATGTGGTCGCGGCCAACATCAACAGCTACAACCAATCGGTGATTGGCGGCGAGAGCAAGGCGGTGGAGGAGGCGATCGGCCTCTTCAACGGCATGGGCTACCAGGCTGTGCGCCTGCCGGTGAGCCACGCCTTCCACACCCGCATCGTGGCCCCGGCCAGCAAGCCGCTGCGCCAGGTGCTCAATCGCCTGCGTATCTCCCCGCCGCTCCTACCACTGGTGGGCAACGTCTATGGTGAGTTCTATCCCAACGATGTCGAAGGCATCAAGGATCTGCTCGAACTGCAGATCGCTTCGCCGGTGCAGTGGATCAAGGGCCTGGAAACGCTGTACGCGGCCGGCGTGCGTACCTTCGTCGAAGTCGGCGCCAAGAAGGCGCTCAAGGGCCTGGTAGACGATGTCCTGGGCAGCAAGCCCGATGTCGTCTCGCTTTTCACCAATCACCCCAAGACCGGCGAGCTGCCGAGCTTCAACCAGGCGCTGTGCGGCCTTTACGCCGCCGGCTACGGCTTGACCGCCAGCCAACCGGCCTGGGAAATCAAGCCGCCGCCGTCGCAAGCCGCGGCAGCCCCTTCAACACCAACTCCGGCGTCGTCGGTCAGTGCGATAGCAGCCCCCTCTGCGCCTGTCGCTGCCGCGACCATGCCAGCCGAACAGGATTTTGCCATGCCAAACCTGCCGTCCCTACCTCCGGCACAAGCCTTTCAGATGATGGGTCAGATGTTTGCCCAGATGATGCAAACGATGGCCCAGCCGGCGCCCAAGACATTCGACCGCAACGACGTGCCGCAAGGCTCCATCGTGATCAGCGGCACCGGCTTGGGTCTGCCCGGCGTCAACAAAGCCGTCATGGACCCTGACAATGCGCTGCGCATCCTGCGTGGCGAGCAGTTTGTGGACCTGATCCCAGAGCGCTACCGCCGCCTGATAGCCGAGAAGCACGTCACCCGTGTGGTCAAGGCCGCAGATGGCAGCGGCAGCTTCGAGACGATTACCGATTCGGGCGATGTGATCAAACTGGCCGGCCGCGCCGGCGCCTTCAACCTCAGTGAAGAGTACGGCATCTCCGACAAACTGGTCGAGGCGCTGGACATCACCACGCAGTTGGCGATGGCCGCCGGCCTGGACGCGCTGCGCGAGGCCGGCCTTCCCCTGGTTCAGACCTGGAAGCGCACGAGCACCGGCCGCTTCCTGCCTGATCGCTGGATGCTGCCGGACAGTCTGCGCGACGAAACCGGTGTCGTCTTTGCCAGCGCGTTCCCCGGCGGCGACCGTTTCGCTGACGAGATGAAGCGCTACTACGTCTGGCAGGAACGCCTGCACCATCTGGAGATGCTGCAAAGCGTGCGTGGCGCCATCACCGAAAGCCAGGCCCTGCTGGAAGTGGACCGACGCATCAACGCGGTGCGTGACGACCTGGCGCGTGAGCCGTACGCCTTCGACCGTCGCTTCCTCTTCCGCATTCTGTCCATGGGCCACAGCCAGTTCGCCGAGTACATCGGTGCGCGCGGCCCCAATACCCAGGTCAACGCCGCGTGCGCAAGCACCGCGCAAGGCGTGTCCATCGCCGAGGACTGGATTCGCAGCGGCCGCTGCCGCCGCGTGATCGTGATCGGCGCGGACAATGTGACCGGCGACAACCTGATGGAATGGGTGGGCGCTGGCTTCCTGGCGACCGGCGCGGCTGCCACCGATGCCAAGGTGGAAGAAGCCGCCTTGCCCTTCGACCGCCGTCGCCATGGCACCCTGATGGGTATGGGCGCGTGCGCGTTGGTGATCGAAAGCGAAGACACCGTGCGCGAGCGCGGCATGCGCGGCATCGTCGAACTACTGAGCAGCGAGACCAGCAACAGCGCCTTCCACGGCACCCGCCTTGATGTGGATCACATTGCGATGGTGATGAACAACCTGGTGACGGCGGCCGAGCGCCGCTTCGGCGTGGATCGCCGCACGATGGCGCCGCAGATGGTCTTCATGTCGCATGAGACCTTTACGCCGGCCCGTGGCGGCAGCGCCGCGGCCGAGGTCATCGCCCTGCGCAGCACCTTTGGCGATGTCACTAATCAAATCATCATGGCCAACACCAAGGGCTTCACCGGCCACCCGATGGGCGTTGGCGTCGAGGACGTGATTGCGGTCAAAATCCTGGAATACGGCATTGTGCCGCCGGTGCCCAACTTCAAAGAAGTGGACCCCGACCTGGGCATGCTCAATCTCAGCCGCGGCGGCCGCTACCCGGTGCAGTACGCGCTGCACCTCGCGGCCGGCTTCGGCTCGCAGGTTGCGATGACCCTGACACGACGCATCCCCGGCGCGCTGGATCGCACCGACAACAAGGCGCTTTACCAGCGTTGGCTGGAAGATATCAGCGGTTACGATCGCGCGGAAACGGACGTAATCAAAC
This sequence comes from Candidatus Amarolinea dominans, assembly GCF_016704685.1. Classification (NCBI taxonomy): domain Bacteria; kingdom Bacillati; phylum Chloroflexota; class Caldilineae; order Caldilineales; family Candidatus Amarolineaceae; genus Candidatus Amarolinea; species Candidatus Amarolinea dominans. The sequence continues at coordinate 89,616 of NZ_JADIZS010000018.1, read as the reverse complement.
GTGTGCTGCGCATCCGCAGTGAAGCGGCCCCCACTCGCCAGCCGGCGCCGAGTACCTGGCGCACAGGCACCGGGCCAACCGTGCGCGCCCTGGCCGCTGGCGATGGCGCCGGCATGACCCATCTGTTGCCTGCGCCGATGGTGCTCCCGACCCTTGCTTCACCGGCGCCCCAAGTCATTGCGGCCCCAGCCGCGATGACGGCCCCGCCGGCCCCGCCAACATCGCTGGCTCCCGCTCCTGCACCCGTGGAGACTCCTGCACCGGCGCCGACTCCGGTGATCCCTACGCCAGCGGCGCCCCGACCGTTCGAGCCTGTGGCTCCGGCGGAGGACCGGAGACCGGAGATTGGAGATCGGGTCACGGGGCAGGGGACGATGGCAGCGTCTGCGAGTGTCGCGGCGCCGAAACCGGTCTCTGATCTCGGATCTCAGGTTGTCAACAAGGTACTGGCGATCGTGGCCGAGAAGACCGGCTATCCGAGCGACATGCTCGACCTGGAGCTTGACCTGGAAGCCGACCTGGGCATTGATACCGTCAAGCAGGCCGAGACTTTCGCGGCTGTGCGCGAGGCCTTCGACATCCCGCGGCGCGACGACGTGAAGCTGCGTGATTATCCGACGCTGAAGCGGGTGGTGGATTTCGTGCTTGAGAGCCGGCCGGAGCTGAGAGGAGAACAGAGAACAGAGACCAGAGATCAGGTCACGGGGCGGGGGACGATGGCAGCGTCTGCGAGTGTCGCGGCGCCGAAACCGGTCTCCGGTCTCGGATCTCAGGTGACTGAGAAGGTGCTGGCGATCGTGGCCGAGAAGACAGGCTATCCGCAGGACATGCTCGACCTGGAGCTGGACCTGGAAGCCGACCTGGGCATTGATACCGTCAAGCAGGCCGAGACTTTCGCGGCTGTGCGCGAGGCCTTCGACATCCCGCGGCGCGATGACGTGAAGCTGCGCGATTACCCGACGCTGAAGCGGGTGGTGGATTTCGTGCTTGAGAGCCGGCCGGAGCTGAGAGGAGAACAGAGACCAGAGACCAGAGATCAGGTCACGGGGCAGGGGATGATAGCAGCGTCTGCGAGTGTCGCGGCGCTGAAACCGGTCTCCGGTCTCGGATCTCAGGTGACTGAGAAGGTGCTGGCGATCGTGGCCGACAAGACCGGCTATCCGCAGGACATGCTCGATCTGGAACTCGACATGGAGGCCGACCTGGGCATTGACACCGTCAAGCAGGCCGAGACCTTCGCGGCTGTGCGCGGGCCTTCGACATCCCGCGGCGCGATGACGTGAAGCTGCGCGATTACCCGACGCTGAAGCGGGTGGTGGATTTCGTGCTTGAGAGCCGGCCGGAGCTGAGAGGAGAACAGAGAACAGAGACCAGAGATCGGGTCACGGGGCAGGGAATGGCGGCGGCGTCTGCGAGTGTCGCGGCGCTGAAACCGGTCTCCGGTCTCGGATCTCAGGTGACTGAAAAGGTGCTGGCGGTGGTCGCGGAAAAGACCGGCTATCCGCAGGACATGCTCGACCTGGAGCTTGACATGGAGGCCGACCTGGGCATTGACACCGTCAAGCAGGCCGAAACCTTCGCGGCCATCCGCGAGGCCTTCGACATCCCGCGGCGCGAAGACATCAAGCTGCGCGACTACCCCACGCTGGCGAGTGTGATTCAGTTCGTGCTGTCGAATCGGCCGGAGTTGGCAGGAGAACAGAGAGCGGAGGACCGGAGACCGGAGATTGGAGATCGGGTCACGGGGCAGGGAATGGCGGCAGCGTCTGCGAGTGTCGCGGCGCTGAAACCGGTCTCTGGTCTCGGATCTCTGGTAACTGAGAAGCCGATCTCCGGTCTCGGATCTCCGGTAACGGCCAAAGTGGTGGTGAAGACCTACGGCACGCTGGAAGAATCGGAAAAGGCGCCGCGGCGGGTGGTGGCGCCGGCGGTGCGTCCGGGGCTGGAGTTTTGCAAGCCGACCGGTGTGCTGCTCGATGCGAGTAGTCGCGTCGTGGTGATGATGGACAAGGGCGGCGTGGGCAAGGCGCTGGTTGGCCGCTTGCAGAAGCGGGGCGTGACGACCCTCATAGTGGAGGAAGCGCTGGAGATGGAAGCGCTCGTCGGGCAGTTGCAGAACTGGCTGGCGGCCGGCCCCATCCAGGGCGTCTACTGGCTGCCCGCTCTCGATGTGGAGCCGGGGCTGGAGGAGATGGACCTGGCAACCTGGCGCGAAGCCAACCGGATGCGCGTCAAGAACCTCTACGCCACGATGCGCACGTTGTTCGACGCGGTGAGCGGCCCGACCAACTTTCTGGTCGCGGGCGTGCGCCTGGGCGGATTGCACGGCTACGGTTCTGAGGGTGCGCTGGCGCCACTCGGCGGCGGCGTCGTCGGTTTCAGCAAGGCCTTCAAGCGCGAGCGTGAGCAAGTCCTGGTCAAGGCCGTGGACTTCGACGCCGGTCGCAAGACGGTGGAGCCGGCTGAGGCGCTGATCGCGGAAACGCTGAGCGATCCGGGCGTGATCGAGGTGGGCTACAAGGATGGCCTGCGCTACTCGCCGACTCTGCGGGTGCTCCCGGCCAGGGATGGCAGCGCTGGTCTGACTCTGGGCAAGGAGACCGTCTTCGTGGTGACGGGCGCGGCCGGTGGCATCACCAGCGCCATCACGACCGACCTGGCGGTGGCAAGCGAGGGCATCTTCTATCTGCTGGACGTGGTGCCGCCGCCGCAGCGGGATGATGAAGACATTCGCCTGTTCCGCAGCGACAAGGAAGCGCTGAAGAAGGCGCTGATCGAACGCGCACGCGCGGCCGGCAAGAAGCCGACACCGGTGGAGATTGACAAACAGATCATCGCCATCGAACGCAACGAAGCGGCCCTGCGTGCCATCGAGACCGTGGAAGCGGCCGGCGGCACAGTGTACTACCACAGCATCAACCTGCTGAATGGGGAGTCAGTGGCCGCGGTGATCGAGGACATTCGTCGGCGCTACGGTCGCATTGATGTCATCCTGCATGCGGGCGGTCTGCTGATTGATCGTCCGCTGCCGGACAAGGAGCCAAATCAGTTCGCCCTGGTCTACGATGTCAAGGCGGACGGGTTCTTCAACCTGCTCAAGGCCGCGACCGGGATGCCGATCGGCGCGACGGTGGTCTTCAGTTCGGTGGCAGGTCGTTTCGGCAACGCCGCGCAGAGCGACTACAGTGCGGCCAACGACCTGTTGTGTAAGATCAGCAGCAGCATGAAGGCCTGGCGGCCGCAGACGCGTGGCATCGCCCTGGACTGGACCGCCTGGGGCAGCATTGGCATGGCCACACGTGGCTCGGTGCCGAAGATCATGGAGATGCTGGGCATTGACATGCTGCCGCCAGAGGTGGGCGTGCCCACGATCCGTCGTGAACTGACCTACAGCGGGTTCAAGGGCGAGATCGTGGTCGGCCGACGGCTGGGCGCGTTGATGAGCGAGCAAGATGTCACCGGCGGGCTGGACACGGACAAGGTCAAGGCCCTGCTGGCGAGTCGCGAACGCCCACTGCCCATGATTGGCGCGGTCAAGGCGGCGCGACTGTACGGCGGGCTGGAGGTGGAGACCACACTCGACCCGCAGATACAGCCCTTCCTGTTCGATCATCAGATTGACGGTACCCCGGTGCTGCCCGGCGTGATGGGCACAGAGAGCTTCGCCGAGCTGGCGACGCTGCTCTTCCCCGGCTACCGGGTGGCAGCCATCGAGAATGAGCAGTTCCTGGCGCCGTTCAAGTTCTTCCGCCATCTGCCGCGCACGTTGTACCTGGAGGCAACCACCAGCGCCGGCGCCAACGGCGAGATCGTGGCGCACACCACGCTGACCGGCATCGTCCCCGCGCCCAAGCCGGAGCTGCCGCCGCAGGTCAAGGTACACTTCACAGCCGATGTGCGGCTGACGACGACGGATCTCGATCAACCGACGGCCAGCCTGCCTGGGCCAATGGGCAAGACCGTGAGCGCAGGCGACATCTACAAGATCTACTTCCACGGCCCGGCCTACCAGGTGTTGGATCAAGTCGGTATGGTGGGCAGCACGGTGGTGGGCCTCATGGCAGGCAACCTGCCGGCGAATACGTCGCCATCCGCGGCGGAAACGCTGATGGCGCCACGGCTGATCGAGTTCTGCTTCCAGACCGCGGGCATCTGGGAATTGGCGACGACCGGCGCCATGGCGCTGCCCATGGCGATCGGACGGGTAACCACCTATCGGCAGCCAGAGCAGGCCAGCGGCCAACGACTGTTCGCCCTGGTGACGCCGGTGGCTGGCGGCACGTCCTTCGACGCCGTCGTCGTGGACGAGACCGGTAACGTCTACGTTCAGATGACCGGCTACCAAACCGTGCGCATGCCGGGCAGCGTCAGCGCTGATCTGCTGGCGCCGCTGCAGGTCATTCTGGCATAAGCATCGAAGCGGGTGCAGGGGTGAAAAGACTTCCGAAGTCTGTGAGACTTCGGAAGTCTGACTTTGACACCCCTGCACCCGCAAAAGGGATTGACGATTGGCGATAGCGGGGCTATACTGTAGCCGCACGGCAAACGCACGATCGTCAAGAGGTGGCGTCATGCACCGCCGAGCACAATCTGCACCAGGCAGCACGCTGCCAAGCGGAGGGGGATCATGCAACAGACGGCTGAAGTGATGACCAGGACAGAAACGCCGACGCCCACGAATGGGGATGGCGGCGGGGATGATGGCTACGGGGATGGCTATGGAAATGGCTATGGAAATGGCTATGGAAATGGCACTAAGCTCATTTGGGTTCCCTCCCGTTCGCGGCCAGGCGTTCGCAATCGTACACTCCTCGATCTCCTGAGAACCCATGGAGATCTGCTGGAATTGCCGACAGAGGATGGTGAACCCTTGGAAACTCCCTGGCACCTGGCCCAAATCGCCTTTTTCCTTGAACTCATTCATTACGCCTGGCGTGAGCGCAACGACTTCTACGCCGGCGGCAACATGTTCATCTACTACAGCCTGGCGCAAGTGCGCAACCGGGACTACAAAGGGCCAGATTTCTATGTCGTGCTCGACGTGGATGGCTCGGTCGGGCGCGAGGCCTGGGTCGTCTGGGAGGAAAACGGTCGCTATCCCAATTTCATCTTCGAGCTGATGTCGGTTTCGACACGCCAGAACGACCTGACGACCAAGAAGGACCTGTACGCGCACACCTTCCACACGCAGGATTACTTCTGCTACGATCCAGAAACGAAGGCGCTCATGGGCTGGCATTTGCAGGGCGATGACTATGTGGCGCTGCTCCCCAACGCCCAGGGCTGGCTCTGGAGTGAGGCCCTCAAGATGTGGATTGGTAAATGGCACGGCCGCAACCACGCGCTCGACACCGCCTGGTTGCGCTTCTACAGTACGGATGGCGAGCTTGTCCTCCGTCACGATGAAGTCGAGCAGCAGCGGGCAGAGGCGGAGCGGCAGCGGGCTGAGGCGGAGCGGCAGCGGGCTGAGGCGGAGCGGCAGCGGGCTGAGGCGGCCGAAGCGCGCCTGGCACGCTTACAAATGCGTTTGCAGGCGCTGGGCATCAGCGCCGGAGACAACGGCACTGACGTATGATTGACCCACGCGGCCGATCTCGCCGAGGTTGCTGCTGGCGAACCTGCCGCGTGATGAACGTGACAAAACTGGCCACACCATGATCCACTGGCTCGTTCAATCCACCGAGGCGCATCCTGATCTGGCGCGCGGCCAGCCGCCCCTGGGCTTGCTCAGCGCAGCGGAGCTGGCGCGCTTCGACGCCATGCGTTCGCCCAAACGTCGTCATGACTGGTTGCTCGGACGCTGGACCGCCAAACACCTGGTGCAACGCTTCCTGCTGGCGACCACGCACCAGACTGCGCCGCTGGCAACCATCGAAATCAAGAATGAAGACGATGGATCGCCGTTCGTGGAGCTGCACGCTGCAATTGGAATTCCTGGCGATGGGAGTAATGGGAGTAATAGAAGTAATGGAAGTAATGGAAGTAATGGAAGTAATGGAAGTAATGGAAGTAATGGAAGTAATGGAAGTAGCGGCAGATTGCCGGTTTGCCTGACGATCAGTCACTGTGAAGAATGGGCGCTGTGCGCCGTGATTGCGCTCGATAGCCGGCAAGCGACATCCGGCCCGGCTGCGAGCGCAGGCCAGGCGCCCCCAGCCATCGGCGTTGACATCGAACGCGTGCGGCCGCGTGACTGGAACTTCGTGGAGACATTCTTCACCGAAGCGGAAATCCGGCAGGTGCAGACCGCGCCGCCGGCCTGGCGCGATACTCTGATTACGGCCATTTGGAGCGCCAAAGAAGCGGCGCTCAAGGTGGTCAAACTAGGGCTGACCGTTGATACACGTCGGGTTGACTGTGTGTGTAACCTTGACCGTGCGCCCGACGATGACTGGCTCCCACTCCAGGTCACCTATCATCCCGCGACGGCCGCCGCCGCTGAAATCATGCCCGGCTGGTGGACCACGCGTGACGGATTTGTATTGACGCTGGCGTTTTCGCAGAACATGGCCTGACTCTGGCCTGACGACATGACAACATTGGCACAAAATTCAAGAGGAGTGTTTTTCCGTGGAATCGTATGTGAAGAAATTGCGCGACCGCAAGGCCATTGCCGCGGGCACAGTCAAGGAGGCCGACGCCCAGCACAAGAAGGGGCGCCTGACTGCCCGCGAACGAGTCGAGCTGCTGTTCGACCCTGACACCTTTACCGAAATTGACACCCTGGTCCTGCCCCGTTCCGAAACCTACCTCGATGGGCGTGCCTCACGCTACGGCGACGGCGTCATCACCGGCTTCGGCCAGGTCAACGGTCGCCATGTCTACGTGGCGTCACAAAACGCCGGCGTCATGGGCGGCTCCCTGGGCGAAATGCATGCCAACAAGATCGTCAAGGCGATGCGCATGGCGCTGCGCGACGGCTACCCCTTCATCGCCATCAACGACTCCGGCGGCGCCCGCATCCAGGAAGGCGTGGACAGCCTGGGCGGTTATGCCCGCATCTTCGACGCCAACTGCGAGGCGTCTGGGGTGATTCCGCAGATCTCAGTCATCATGGGGCCATGCGCGGGCGGCGCCGTCTATTCGCCGGCCCTGACCGACTTCATCTTCATGACCGACAACAGCTACATGTTCATCACCGGCCCGGACGTGGTCAAAGCCGTGATGAACGAAGAGGTTAGCCTGGATGAGCTGGGCGGGGGCCTGGTTCACAGCCAGGAGAGCGGCGTCAGCCATTTCCTGGCCAAAGACGATCAACAATGCCTGGCCCAGGTGCGTAACCTGCTCTCATACCTGCCCTCGAACAGCCAGAACGACCCGCCCTACGTACCGCCGGTGGATGATCCCAACCGCCGCTGCCCTGAGCTGGAGGAATTGGTGCCAACCGATCGGCACAAGCCCTACGATGTCCGCCAGGTCATCGCCAGCGTGGTGGACGATGGCCGTTTCACTGAAGTTCACGAACTGTGGGCGCAAAACATGGTCATCGGCTTTGCCCGCCTCAACGGCTACGTCGTCGGCATTGTGGCCAATCAACCGATGGTGCTGGCGGGGTGCATTGACATCAAGGCCTCGCTCAAAGCCTCGCGCTTCATCCGTCTGTGCGATGCGTACAACGTCCCCATCATCACCCTGCAGGACGTGCCCGGCTTTCTGCCCGGCACCAACCAGGAATATGGCGGCATCATCCGCAACGGCGCGCGCATGATCTACGCCTACAGCGAGGCCACGGTGCCCAAGCTGATGGTCATCCTGCGCAAGAGCTACGGCGGTGCCTATTGCGTTATGTCAAGCAAGGGCCTGCGCGGTGATTACCTCTTTGCCTGGCCCAATGCTGAAATCGCGGTCATGGGCGCGGACGGCGCGGTCAACATCCTCTTCCGCAAACAGATGCAGGAATCGGCTGACCCGGAGGCCAGGCGCAAGGAACTGGTGGACATGTACGAGGAAAGGTTCAACAACCCGTATGTGGCGGCCGCGCGGGGTCTGATTGATGACGTGATCGAGCCACGCGATACGCGGCGTGCGCTGATCCGCACCCTGGAAGTCACCCTGTCCAAGCAGGAACGTCACGTGCCCAAGAAGCACGGCGTCTCGCCGATGTAAGGCGCCGACGCGCCAGAGGGAGTGCCATGTTCAAGAAAGTTCTGATCGCCAACCGTGGCGAGATTGCCGTGCGCATCATTCGGGCCTGTCGTGACCTGGGAATTCAGAGTGTGGCCCTGTTCGAACCATCGGACCAGGGATCGCTGCACGTGCGCTTTGCCGATGAGGTGGTGCGCCTGGATTCCAGCCGCGGCTACATGGATCATCAAGTGGTATTGCAGGCGGCCAAAGACACAGGAGCCGATGCCATCCATCCCGGCTATGGCTTCCTGGCCGAAGACCCGGCCTTTGTCCGGGCCTGTGAAGCGGCCGGCATCGTCTTCATCGGGCCACCGAGCGCCGTGGTCAGTGCGCTGCGTGACAACCTGGGGGCGCGTGAGCGGGTCGCGGCCGCCGGCTACCCTGTGCCATACTACCTGTCAGAAAGCTTCTGCCAGGGTGAGATAGAAGGGGTGCAGGCGTTGGCGGAAGATGTCGGCTACCCGCTGGTGGTCAAAGCGTGTCGGGGCGGGCGCGGACGCGGCACGCGCCTGGTGAGTGATCCATCCAAGCTGGAGCGCGCCGTGCGCCAGGCGCAGGCGGAAGCGCTGGCGGTCTTTGGCGATGACCATGTCTACCTGGAGAGGGCCATCATGCCGGCTCGCCATGTGGAGGTGCAGGTGATGGGGGACCAGTTCGGCAGCCTGATCCACCTGGGCGAGCGTGACGGCTCGATCATGCGTCACAGTCAGAAGATCATCGCCGAGGCGCCTTCGCCCAACCTGACTGCGCCCCAGCGCACGCGCCTGTGCGAGATGGGGCTGGAGATTGCGCGCCTGTTCAAGTATCGCAACCTCGGCACCGTCGAGTTCATCATGGACTTGGATGGCAACTTCTATTTTGCCGAGATGAAGGCGCGCATCCAGGTTGAGCATCCGGTGACCGAAAAGGTCACGCAGGTTGACCTGGTGCGCGAGCAGATTCGGATTGCTGCCGGGGAACCGCTGGCATTTTGCCAGGGTGACATCAAGTTCCGCGGCTGGGCGATGGAGTGCCGCATCAATGCAGAAGACCCCTGGAGCAACTTTATGCCCAGCCCAGGCAGATTGGACCGGTTCCGCCTGCCGGGCGGCCCCAATGTGCGCGTGGATACCTACGCCTACAGTGGTTGTGACGTGCCGGTGCGCTATGACCCCATCCTGGCCAAGCTGATTGTGTGGGGCGAAACACGGCCTGAGTGCATCAATCGCATGCGGCGTGCGCTGGAGGAATTCGCCATCCGGGGTGTGCATACGACGCTGCCGTTTCATCAGCGCATCCTGAATGATGCTGATTTCCTGGCCGGAAACTACACGACCGATTTTCTGGATCGCCCTCTATTGGAGGGCACGCCCGACATCGAACTGCGCGATATGGCAGTGGCCGCCGCGGTGGCCTTTATCAGTCGCAACCAGGCCGCGCGTCCGGTCACACAGGATCGTTTCCAGACCGGTTGGCACCGCAGCAGCCGGCGGCTGCCGAGTTAGGAGGTTGACCATGCATAAGATTGGCGTTACGATCGGCGGGCGCACCTACGAAATCCAAGTGGAGGCGGCTGTGCAGTCCAACACCGACTTGCGCGTCATCGTGGATGGCAAAACCATCCCCGTCAGCGTGCAGAGTCTGCGGGACCCGGAGAGCCTGGACTGGATTCTGGTGGGCAATCGGCCGTACGAAATTGTGTTAGACAGGGACTTGCAGTGGCTTGAGGTGTATGGTCGGCGTTACGGCGACCTGACCGTGAGCGACCTGGAGGCGGCCGTTGCGCGCCCCACCAGTCGCGACGGTCGCATCAAAGCACCCATCCCCGGCATCATCACACGCCTGCTGGTAGCGGTGGGCGACGAGGTGGAGGCCGGACAGTCGGTGGTGGTGTTAGAGGCGATGAAGATGGAAAACGAAATCAAGGCGCCGCGCAGCGGCATCGTGCGCAGGATCAACGTGAGCAGCGGCCAGGGTGTTACCTTGAACGAAGTGCTGGCTGAAATCGAGTAAGACAGACACCGGGTCTCTTGCAGAGACCCGGTGTCTTGGCGTGTTCACGCCCCGCGGTAACGATTTTCAATGGCCGTCACGCGCGCGATCTGGGTCAAATTCCATTCACTCACCGCCTCGCCCTCGACGATCGGGGTTGAAAACCAGGCATCGAGGATCTCTTTCGCCACGCCCACCGGCGTCGAGCGCAGGCTCAAAGTCAGGACATTCGCGTGGTTCCAAATCCGTGCCCCGCGCGCGGTCTCGGCGTCATGCACCAGGGCGGCGCGCACCCCCGGCACTTTGTTCGCCGCAATGCTGGCCCCAGTTCCTGTCCAGCAGAAAAGCACACCCTGGTCGGCCTGTCCACTGGCGACCGCGGCGGCCACATGGCTGCTGACAAGGGGCCAGTCGCCATCGGGATCATCTTCGGCCAACGGCCCAAACAGCAGCACCTCGTGCTCTTGCGCCTGCAGGTAATGAACCACAAAATCGGTCAAATGCGTGCGTTCATCGCTGCCAATCGCGATCTTCATGAATCACTCTCCTCAGTAGGCATGGCCTTGCGCCTGCCCGCGTGGGCGACCGCAAGGGTGCGCCCCTACTTCTCTTCATTAGTAAGGGCATGGCCTTGCGCCTGCCCGCGTGGGCAACCGCAAGGATGCGCCCCTACTTCTCTTCATTAGTAAGGGCAGGGCCTTGCGCCTGCCCGCTATGCTTGCGCATCAGCGGGAAGATGAGCTGGTGCAGGTCGCTGATGCGCTGCGCGAACAGGTCTGGATTGTCAGGGTCGTTGCGGTAATCTTGCCAGGCCACGATCAGTCCCTGCGCGCCATCGCTGATCACGCGCGCGTTGTCCTGTACTCCCGAAAGTGCGACCGCAGCCACGCCGTGCCCGGCCCACTGCGGCACACCCTGCTCACTGAGATGTTGAGCCATGATGTCATAGCCCGGTGGGTCACTGAACTTGTCCACCCAGGCCAGATAGGCGCCGCCGCGGCCATCAGGTACGGCCACGGCAAAATCCTGCTGCTCCGCCCACGGTGTCACGTTGACCGGCTGCGCGCCCCACAGGAATACGCCGGCGGCGTCAACGCGCTGCGCCAGCACATCAGTGCCCGGCACGCCGCTGGCATCCGACGCAGCGGCCACCAGGATCACACCACCGCTGCCATCCTGAATGAGATCGGTTGGCCCTTCCGCCAGATCCAGCGCGGCCACCACTGGCAAGTCGTTGGGCCAGGCGCGGTCGCCGCTGGTCGTCAGCCGCATCAGGTAGGCGTCCGCCAGGTACCCTGTGCTGCGGTAGTCATACCAGGCCACAAACACGCCGCCGTGGCCATCGGCGACAATCGGCCCGATGCCCTGCACGGCGGGATTGCTGCTCACCGGCACGCCGTCGGTCGCCCACAGGGCAACGCCGCTGGCCGAGAGGCGCTGGGCATACAAATTCTGATCCCCCGCATCGCGCAGATCGGCCCAGGCCACAATGAAACCGCCGCTGCCATCGGGCGTCGCCTCAGCATCGAATTGTTCGCCGAGGGCCAGCGTAATGGTGACCGGCGTTGTCCATATTGGGGAGCCGGCAGCGCTGATGCGTTGCGCAAAGAGATTTGTGTCGAAGCGATCGGGGTTGGCATGCTGTTCCCAGATCACAAACGCACCGCCGCTGCCATCGGGCACCAGTTGGGCCAGGAGATTGTCGGCCGCTCCCGTCGTCACGCTGATACCGTCAGCGGCCCACAGGGTTTTGCCCGTATCATCCAGCCGTTGCGCGAAGATCGCCAGGCCGCCAGGGCGCTCATCATCCCAGGCCACCAGCACGCCGCCGGCGCCATCGCTGATGGCTTGTGGCTCAAGCTGATTGTTGGGCGCGTCGCTGACGACGACGCCGTTGGCGGCCCAGAGCGGCGTCCCGACGGCGTTCAGGCGCTGTGCGTAGATGTCCACGCCATTGGCTGTTGAGCGGGCGTCGGTCCACACCGCGATCATGCCACCGGCGCCGTCGGGCGCCAGGTGCGGGATTCCCTGGTCACCGTCCGCGGTACAAAAACCGACCCCGTTAGCCAGCCATAGAATCTGCCCATCGGCGGTCGGCGGGCGTCCCTGCCCATCATCATCCAGGGGCCAGGCGAGCGTTGGTGGAATATGCGCGCCCAGCAGCACCGCAAACAGCACCGCTCGCCAGACACGACCTCGAACGTTCATCTCCGGCCTCCGTTGATCCCCCTCGCCGCCCTTGCCCTCTGCACCAGGTGCATGGCGGGCGCCTTCTTCAGTCCTCACTGTCCGCGGTCACGGCATCAACCATGGGCGTCGCGGGCGGCAGCAGGCTCGACGCGCTGGCTTTTTCCGCGTACCAGGTCTCCGGCGGTTGCCAGTCGCGGTGACGCATGAACAGGAAAACCAGCGCAGCGGCCATCAAGAGCAGGGCGAAGATCTGTGCAGCAGGAATGGCGGCAATGGCCCAGGCGTCTGGTCGAAAAATCTCAACCCACAAGCGGCCAATCGAATAATAGAGGAGATAGATCGCGACAATGTCACCGTCACGCAGGCGCGACGCAAAACGCCGCGCCAGCCAGAACAGCAGCAGAAAGCCGAGCAGGTTCCACAGCGACTCGTATAAGAACGTCGGGTGAAACTTGATGTCCAGCGGATACTGGTTGAGGTCAATGTAGGGGCCAAAACGGTGCAAGCCGTCAATGGTGATGCCCCAGGGCAGGGTGGTAGGCGGGCCGTACAATTCCTGGTTGATATAGTTGCCCCAGCGACCGATGGCCTGTGCAAGTAAGACGCCCGGCGCCACGATGTCAGCCCAGCGCCAAAAATTCAGCTTGGACACCCGTGCATAGAGCAGGATGGCCAGCAGGCCGCCGGCAATAGCGCCATAGATGCCCAGGCCCCGAAAGCCGCCCTTCCAGAAGGCGATGATCTCGATCGGATGGCTGCGGTAATAGTCCCAGCCAGTGAAGCCGCCGGCCGGCGAAGAGAAAACATGATAGAGACGCGCCCCAATGATGCCAAGCAACAAGCACCAGGTCAGCAGATTCCAGACATGCTCCGGGTCTTGGCCACGGCGGCGGGCCTCAGCGGTCGCGAAAACGGCCGCCAGGACCGCGCCGATCACGATCAGCAACCCATACCAGTAGATGGTCAACGGCCCGATGCGGAACGCAGTGGGATCCATGCTCACATTCCTCCACACGTTAAGAGTAGACTATGCGTGGGAGAGTATAGCACAAACAGACGTATTCGAGAAGCACAATCGCAACTCTGCGCGGCCTGTTTCACACAAGAGCTGCCAGGCGCGGCCTGGCAGCTCTGTGGACGAGGGTTTCGATTGACAGGACAAGGGGCCGCTGGCGCTAGGCCTCCGGCTCCTCTGGAATAATGAGCCAGCAGACCATATAGGCGAGGAAGCCGCCGCCGACGGTCAGGCCGAGCAGCAAGAATCCCAGCCGCACGATAGATGAGTCAACGCCGAGATACTGCGCCAAACCGCCACATACACCCGCAATCATGCGCTCCTTGCGTGAGCGAAACAAACGTTTGCCTTCCATAAAATTAATCTTGCTCCTTTCAAGCACACTCAGATTGTTTGGCTTCGGGAGAGTTCTTACTTGTTTCCAGTCCTGAACACAATACGCACCGTTGGGGCCGAAGTTGCCGCGTGAAGGAGCGAGTTGGCATCTTCGTCTGCGCGATGTTATAATCAAGGCCTGAAGGAGAATCAGCAGCGGCATGATTGATTACGACCGTATTGCTCATTTGTACGATACCGAATTCGCCACCTTCGCCGATGACATGCCGCTCTTGCGGTACTATGCCGACCAGGCAGGCGGTCCGCTGCTCGAATTAGGCTGCGGTAATGGTCGCGTCACCGTGCCGCTCGCCCAGGCCGGCTTTCGTCTGACCGGGGTGGACAGCTCTGCGGGCATGCTCAACCTCGCGCGCAAGCGCCTGGCCGCGGCCAGACTGAGCGAGCGGGTCAACCTGGTACAGGCCGACATGCGCCGCGTCCATCTCGATGAGCGCTTTGGCATGGGCTTCATCCAGGTCAACAGCTTCATGCACCTGGAGACGAGCGAGGATCAGCGCCAGGCGCTGCTCTGCTGGCATCCATTTCTGCGCCCCGGCAGTCCGCTCATCCTTGACCTCTTCAACCCGGACATCGCTACCTTGCTGGAAGCCGACGGCCGCTTGATGGTGGACAACCAGTGGCGTGATCCTCAATCGGGCGCGATGGTCATCAAGCAACTCGTGCGCAAAATTGACCTGGCGAATCAAATTCAGGAAACAATTATTGTCTACGATGAAGTGTTTCCAGACGGACAAACGCGACGCATGCTCGTGCCATTCAACCTGCGTTTCCTCTGGCGCTCCGAGGCCGAGCTTCTGCTGGAGATCTGTGGCTACGAACTGGAAATGGTCTATGGTTCCTATGATCTGGATCCGTACACATCAGTCAGCCCGCGTATGATTCTCATTGCGCGGCGCACCTAGCGAATGAAAGGAACGAGAATATGACAATAAAAGCCTGGCGTCTGGCGCTCTCCGGTTTGCTGACGCTGCTCATGATCGTCCTCACGGCGTGCGGCGGCGAAAAAACGCCAACCCCTACCGGCAATCCAGCGGCGGTGGCCTCGGCCACCACGTCGGTATCCATCCCCAGCGTCAACAGTGGCGCGCCCGCAGGCGGAACGAACCAACCGGCGCCGCAGCCTGGCACCTCGCCCACCGGCAATGAGTCAACGGTGGGAGGCATCCAAGCTTTCCCGGCCGGCGAGGTCAAGCCGGTGGAGATTATCACGGCTGACAATGTCACCCTGACCGGCACCTTCTACGTGGCGCCCAAAGCGGGCAGCCCCGCGGTGGCTATGCTGCACATGGCCGGCGGTCAACGCGGCGATTGGGACACCCTGGCACGCCAATTACAGGCGGCCGGCTTCAGCGTGTTGACGCTTGACCTGCGCGGCCACGGCGGCAGTCAAGGTCAGCGCGAGTGGGACAAGATGGGAGAGGATGCCGCGGCCGCCCATGCCTGGCTGGCCGGCCGCCCCGAGGTCAACGCGACGCGCATCGGCTTGATCGGCGCCAGCATCGGCGCCAATCTCAGCCTGAACTTCGCCGCCACGCAGCCTGCGGTCAAGACCCTGGTCCTGCTCTCACCCGGCCTGGATTTCGAAGGAATCAAGACAGAAGGCGCCATGCAGGCCTACGGGCCGCGCCCTGTGCTCCTCGTCGCCAGCACCGAAGACAAAGAAAGCGCCGACGCCGTCACTGCACTGGACAAACTGGCCCTGGGCAAACACACGCTCAAGATGGTCGAAGGTCAGGGTCATGGAGCGCGGATGTTGGGACGCCAGAACGGAATCGAGGAGACGATTGTGAACTGGCTGCAGGAAACGCTGAAATAAGGGCTGAATGCTCAGAGCAAAATCAGATAGAGACAAGCGTGACCTGCGGGACGGCGCCCCGCAGGTCACGTGTGCATCGGCGGCGTGTCGCCATCCGCGCCCAACACGCTGCCGACGAAACCACGCTGACCGCGCACGAAGGTGAGGGCATCGAGGCTGCGCTTGCCCTCCAATTGCAGTTCGAGCAGGCGCAGGCGCCCCTCTCCACAAACGACACTCACTCCCTGGGCGTCAGCCAGCACCAAGCCTGGTTCGGCTGCGTCACCAGGAATGGCCTGCGCCAGGTTGATCTTGAGCGAGCGCCCGTGCCAGGTTGTAAATGTGCCCGGCCACGGCTGAAAAGCCTGCAACTGGCGGGCAATCTGCACGGCCGGTACCCGCCAGTCAATGCGTCCTTGTGACTTGGCGATGGGCCTGGTCATGGTGGCCCGGCTGTGATCCTGCGGCTGAGGCGTGATGTCTCCGGCCAGCCAGCGCGGCAGCGTGCTGACGAGAAGCTCAGCGCCCTGCTGCGCCAGGCGCCCCATCAACTCCCCGCGCGTCTCCCCCGGCGTGATGGACAACGATGCCTGGGCCAGCAGCGGTCCCGTGTCCATGCCGGCATCCATCAACATGATCGTGCTGCCGGTCACCGAGTCACCGGCCAGGAG
This sequence comes from Candidatus Amarolinea dominans, assembly GCF_016704685.1. Classification (NCBI taxonomy): domain Bacteria; kingdom Bacillati; phylum Chloroflexota; class Caldilineae; order Caldilineales; family Candidatus Amarolineaceae; genus Candidatus Amarolinea; species Candidatus Amarolinea dominans. Next base: position 73,451 of record NZ_JADIZS010000018.1, on the reverse strand, counting down.
CGCTCCCGCCACCGGTGCGGCCCCGCGGTGGCGCGGCAAGAGCGAGGCATGCACATTCAGACAGCCGTGTCGCGGCAGATCAAGCACGGTCTGGGGTAAGATGAGACCATACGCCGCCACCACGATCACGTCAGGCTGCAGCGCGGCCAGGTCGGCCAATGGCTCAGGCTGGCGCAGCGTGCGCGGCTGCTGCACAGGCAGGTCATGCGTCAGCGCAAACGCCTTCACCGGCGAGACCGCAACCTCTTGTCCCCTTCCCACCGGTTTATCGGCGCGTGTCAGCACGCCAACCACCTCCCACGCACGGTTCGGCGCCCGCAGCGCCTGCAGCATCGTCGAAGCGAACTCCGGCGTCCCCATGAAGACCAGTCGTTTCATCTACACCCTCCCGCCCCCAACGAACCAGAACCTGGTAGAAAGATCTCTGCCACGAATTTCACGAATTGACACGAATTGGCGTCTGCTGCTTCGCGCCAGATTGTAGCACATCAGGGGTCGGAGGAAGAATCGAGACCGGAGATCGGAGATCGGAGACCGGAGACCGGAGATTGCAGACCGGAGATTGCAGACCAAATACCAACCATTGCCCGCCTTCCACACACCTGATCTCTAATCTCTAATCTCTGATCTCTAATCTCTGTTGTCAGCGATGCGTCGGTCGCCGGTCATGCTCTATCTCGTCGGGCACGCGATAATCAGGCTCGTCAAACACGGGCGTGGCGCCGTAGGGACCCCTCTGGCGGTCCGTCACGCCCGTGTTCTTTTTTAACCTGAGCGTGACAGACGTGGGTCGCAGCGGTTGGAGTTGCAGGGTGAGACCGTGAAACCAACCGCCACCCTCTGCGTATAATAGGCTGAACACCGGCCGCATCGAAGCCGGTCAGGCAGTACCGAACATCACGACATTCCGGGCAGGAGTTCCCGGACCGAACCGAGGAGGTTTTATCATGAGTGACATGAACGAGAACACAAACCCAATGAGCGTCGCCGAACCGCTGCAGCCAGCGGAGTCGGCCGCCACGTGGTTGGACGCTGTCAACCAGGCGGCAGAGACCGCGGCCGCCGATGTGACAGCCGCCAGCTCCGACCTGTATGCCGCCGCCCAACAGGCGCAAGCGCCAGCCGCCGCGCCGAACAACGTCTTTACGCTACCCACGATCGAAGAGCCGGCTCGACCACAATCCGCGCGCGCCGCAGCCGCCCCCACGGCCAGCTACGATGTGACGTCGGATGACAAGTTGATGGCCGCGTTGTCCTGGCTGGGCATGGTGCTCCTGCAGATTCCGTTGGTGAGCACTGTGCTCCTGCTGGCCGAAGGTAACAAGGATCGGCCATTTCAGCGTCACCATGCCTTACAGTCCATCGGTCTCTTCGTGGCGGCCATTGCGTATGAGTTCGTGGCGGCCATCCTGTTCACCGTCGGGTCGGTGGTCACCCTGGGCTGTGGGGCCTTGTTCCTGTGGGTACTCTTCTTCGTACCGCACATCATGGCCGTCTACTATGCCTGGCAGGCGTACCAGGGTAAGGAAATCAACATCCCTGTCGTCAGCCAGGTGATGCGCCAACAGGGGTGGCTCCGCTAAGGTCACAGGCCGTCACCTACGTGAGCGGGCGACAGCAGCGCACAGAGCACTCAAGGCCGGGTTCCATGCACAATAGCACTGGAGCCCGGCCTCTTTTTTGTCTCTCCGGTTTTGACGCCCCTTGCGCCTGCGTGTTAAGATAGGAACCGCAATCTGCGTTTGACTCAGGAGGATGGATGGCTCAACCACGCTACGAACGGCCGCTGCCCAATGCCGGGCGGCCGCTGCCCATGACCGAATTAGCCTGGCGCAAGGAGGTGGTCTTCATTTGCCGCCTGCTGTGGGACAAAGGCTACGCCATTGCCAGCGATGGCAACGTCTCGGTCAAACTGGCCGCCGGGCGCTACCTGGTCACGCCCAGCGGCTTCAGCAAGGGCTTCATCGAACCAGATCAGTTGCTCATCGTCAACGATCAACTGGAGGTGGTTGGGCCGCAACATGGCGCGGCGCGGGGACTGCGGCCTAGCTCAGAGATGCTCTTGCACCTGGAGGCCTACCGCCAACGGCCGGACATTGGCGCGGTGGTTCATGCCCACCCGCCCATGGCATTGCCCTGAGTATTGCCGGCATCTCGCTGGCGCGCTGCCTGTTGCCAGAGGTCGTCATGACCCTGGGTCTGATTCCCACCACCGACTACGCCACGCCCGCCTCGACCGAAGGCGCCGTCATCATTCGCGACCTGATCCAACGCTATGATGCCCTGATCTTGCAGCGTCATGGGTCGGTGACGGTCGCCAGGACGCCGTTCGAAGCCTATCTCAAACTGGAGAAACTGGAGTCTGCGGCCAACATCACACGCATGTTGGTGCAGCTCGGCCAAGCAAGCCCCTTCCCGCCGGAGGAAGTGGGCAAATTGGTGCAATGGCGCCACGACAAAGGCGTCATGAAACCCGGCCAGGCGGAAGACTTCTGCGAGACCTGCGGCGTTTGTTTGCGCGACGGCCAATGCCGGCTCGCCGCGCGCTGAAGCAGAGCGATTGAAATCGCGCCCTTGCGCCCCGAATTCATTCGGCGGCAAGGCGCCAGAACGGCCCCAACAATTTGACGGGCACCTGCTTCTCTGGTAGAATCGTTCACGTCCTGGAAATAAACATGGTATGCCCCCATCGTCTAGAGGCCCAGGACATCACCCTTTCAAGGTGGAGACAGGGGTTCGAATCCCCTTGGGGGTACCAAGTAGCAGGCGAATCCTCACCACACGGTGAGGATTCTGCTTTTCCAGCGATCTCGGTGAGAACTATGTCCGCAATTCCAAAATTCATCCTACGCAAACTCTACGTCCCCCACAGCCTGCACAATCGCCATGATGGCTTTGAATTCAGCCTGAAAAATAACATTGGCTCGGCAACCGTGGTGGCGATCGCACAGCTCACGGCTGACGGTGAGACCTATGACGCTGGCGTCATCTTTGTCAGCGCGCGTGGCGGCAATGAGCGATCAGCCGCCTCGATCGAGGCACAGGCGCCCGTTGTCCTGGGCGGTGGTACCGAAGTGCGCGTGCGCGTGGAAGGCAAGCCGCTCACACTGGCAGCCAAACACCGCCTGCAGCTCAGCATATCGACGCGCGAAGTGGGCGATGTGGACCTTCCGATCGAAGACACGGCCGTTGCTGCAAACGATACAACGGCGCCGGCGGCAGCCCTTGCGCTCGAGACACCAAACTGGCGCCCGACGCGGGTCGAGGTCAGTGAGGCGACGGAGGCTGCGGCCGATCAGCGTCCGCTGAAGGTTGCCATCATTGGCGCCGGCAGCACCGTCTTTGCCCGCCAACTGATGACCGACATCCTGGCAGTGCCTCGGCTGCACGAAGGTATATTTGCCCTGGTGGACATTGATGCCGAACGCCTGGCATTGGCGCACCAGGTCGGCGAATACCTGGTCGGCCTCAGCGGTAAGCCCTGGCGGGTCATCGCCAGCACCGAGCGCGCCCAGGTCTTGCGCGACTGCGACTATGCGATCAACACCATCGAAGTGGCCGGACTCGCCAATGTGCGCCATGATTTTGACATTCCGCTCAAATATGGGGTCAATCAGTGCATCGGCGACACCATCGGCCCCGGCGGCATCTTCAAGGCCTTGCGTACCGGGCCGGCGTGGCTGGACATTGTGCGCGACGTCGAACGCCTCAGCCCACATGCGACCATTCTCAACTACACGAACCCCATGTCAATCCTCACCCTGGCCGCGTTGCAGACCACGGTTCTGCCGGTGGTGGGGCTGTGTCACTCCGTGCAGGGCACATCTCACCAATTAGCCCAATATCTTGACCTGCCGTATGCCGAGCTGCGCTGGCGTTGCGCGGGCATCAACCACAACGCCTGGTTTACACTGCTGGAGCACAACGGCGAAGACCAATATCCCCGCCTGTTAGCGCGCGCGCGCGATCCTGAGATCTACGAGAGCGATCCTGTGCGCTTCGAGATGGCGCGCTACTTTGGCGCCTTTGTCACGGAGTCAAGCGGCCATTTTTCGGAGTACATTCCATACTTCCGCAAACGGCCTGATTTGGTCGAGCGCTACACGCGGCCCGGCTACCGGGGCGAGACCGGATTCTATGCCAACAATTGGCCGCGTTGGCGTCAGGCCAACGATGAAACCGTCCGCGCGCTGCTGGCCGGGCAGGGCGAGATCAGCCTGGCGCGCAGCGAAGAGTACGCGGCCGACATCATCGAAGCACAGGAGTCGGGCAAGGCCGCGGTCATCTACGGCAACGTGCGCAATCACGGTCTGATTGATAACCTGCCCGATGGCTGCGTCGAAGTGCCGGTGTTGGTGGACCGTAACGGCCTGACCCCCACCCATTTTGGCCCCTTGCCGCCCCAATTGGCCGCGCTGAATCGGGCGCACATGGCAGTGCATGAGCTGGTGGTGCAAGCGCTGTTAGGCCGCGATGCGCAGGCTGCCCGCTATGCCCTGCTGCTTGACCCCCTGACCGCCGCAGTTTGCTCACCGGCCGAAATTGACGCCTTGTTCACGGAGATGTGGGCTGCGCAGCGCCCCTATTTGACCTATTGGGACTGAGCGAAAAAGAACCAGCCGTCTGGCTGGTTCTTGACGAGATGGGGACTGAACGAAGCAAGAACCAGCCGTCTGGCTGGTTCTTGACGAGGTGGGGACTGAGCGAAAAAGAACCAGCCGTCTGGCTGGTTCTTTGCAAGATGGGTACTGCGCAGCGGCAGCATGGCGGCGCGCAGTCAGGTGGGGATGCCGGCCTGTATCACCTGCGGGCGTTGGCGCAGACTCAGTGCCTTGATCCGGCGCGCGGCACGGGCGTCGGCCACAAAGATGGATGCATCGGCACGGTCGGCGCCGGCTGACGCATCGGCGACTGATAGCCGATCAGTCGCATCAGTTCGGCTTGCGTTTGTGCCGCCTCCACCCGCTGCACCAACTGACCATCTTTCTCCTCGAAGATGATCCGCCGCGGCTCTGGGCTGAGGCAGTGATGCGCGCCGCCGCGGCCGGAGATCATCTGCTGGTAGGCGCCCACGCCGCAGATGGCAATCACCGTGCCGACGCCCGAGTCGGGCAGCATGAGCGGCGCCTTGCCTGGCCTGGGGTAGACATCATCTGAGTCACAGGTGCGACGGCTGCCCAGGCGCACGGCGCGCAGCGGACGATCCCAGCCATCGAGCGGCAGGGTGACAAATTTCTGGTCAGGCACCAGTACGCTGTCCGGTATGGACACCATCAGGCTGCCGTTGATCAGGTACCAATCGGGCTGCCCCTCGGCGCCGCGCTTGACCTGACCCACATCGAACAGGTAGACACTGTGATTGGCCACGGTGTAGCGACCGAATTCACCCACCAGGTCGGGCATAGGCACGCTGTATTCCAGGCACAGCGCGCGCATCTCTTCCATGAGCAGCGTGAGGAAGCCCGTGTAATCGAACTCAAAATCGAGCCGATAGCCAGAGGTGGGCGTGCCGCCGCCATAGTTGAAGAAACGCAGCGTCGGCACGCGCTGGCGCAGCTCGCAGTAGTTGCGAATGGAGGCGCGCAGCGTGGTCAGGAAATGGTCGGCGTCCTCAACCTGGCTGCCGATCATGGCGTGATACATCACCAGCGTGTGCGGCGTGCCGGCCAGTCCGGCGACAACGTCTGCCATCTCGCCGGCGGTCAGCCCAAAACGATCGTTGCCCAGGTGTGCGCCGTCTCGATTACCAGCCTCCCGCTCGCGCACGCCAAACTGCATGGGCAGCGGGCAGGTGCGCAGGGCGGCAAATTCGTCCAGGTCATCCAAGACTGAAATGACCGCCGCATGACCCGCGCGGCGCAGACGCAGGATGGCGTCCGTGTAATGCGGCTCCTTCGAGCCATTGCAGATCAGGTAGCGGTCCGCTTTCAGAATGCCCTGCTTCCAGAGGTGATGGGCAATCTTCACGTCCGCAGCCGCCGACGTTTCGTAGTGAGCGCCGGCCTCCAGGGCTGTGCGCACGACATCGGCCGCAAAATTGGCCTTGGTGGCGTACGCGTACAAAAATGTCCCTGCATAGGCAGTGGCGCGCGCGGCCTGGGCCGCCCATCCCATCATGCCATGCACCTGACGCGTGATCTGCGGCAGATACGCGAGTTCCAGGGGCGTGCCGTGGCGTGCCGCCAGTACATTCAGGTCAACACGACCACCCAGCATCAGGTGGCCCTGCTGACGGGACATGAAATCGGTCAAATGGCCTTCCGCTGACCGATGGAACCGGGACTGCATGAATGAAGCGAACGTCTGCAACTTGACCAGTGCCCTCCTAATGATCTACGCTCTGTCTGCGCAGCCAACCGCTGCGTTGCCTGGCGCCCATGATTTATGTGCGCGCAGATGAAAACGCCAGGCACAGGTTCATGTACCCAGCGTTGCGCCGCCGCACCGTATGGCGCGTTCGGCAAACAACTATTCGACTACCTTGACTAAGCGGGTTTGGTTGGCGCAGACAGGATCGCCCGCTGAGGGCCGATCATCATGTGGAGAGTGGTACTGTGGGCATAAAGAAGCCCGCTACCGGTTGGCTGCGGGCTGGCGAGAGGGGAACGCGTGCTTTCAGAGAAAGACGCGTCTCAGCCACCCAGCCTGCCGGACCGGTCGTACACTATCCCATTGGTTTCTGCGTCACGTACCCGCTTTGTAGAGCAAGCGTCCATAAAACCTCGAGAAAGCTCGCACGATGGTCAAGGGTGGCATCAAGCCACCAAGGCGTCCAGCAAACTGAGCGCCTTTGTAAGACCGTGTCATTGCACCCGATGTCGCAACGTCGCACGAGCGGCCAACAACCGTCATGATTCATGTTTGAATCAAGTGTAATTATTACACAAACCGGGGTGGATGTCAAAACGCGGAAAGGCGTTGATGCATTTCAAACGGATGGCAAACCATCTACGGGCGCCTGAAAGAGATCGTCGCGGATGTAGAGTTGCTCCACCAGGCGGCGGCTGAACCAGGCCCAGGGGCCAGGCCGAGCGCCAGGCAGGCGGTGGAGCGTGGTGTGCGGCAGCCAGGACAGCAGCGAAGACCACCAAAATTGGGTGGCGCGCCACGCGAGCTGCGCGGTCCAGGCAAAGACGAGGGGGCCGGCCGGGCAACCAGGCTCATCTTTGTGCAGCGCGGCGTGATCGCGGGCCGGGTCGTAGCCGGCAGAGTCAGGCAGAGCAAAGCTATAAAGATTTTGCAACAATGCAGGCGGCCGCTCTTCCCAGGTGGGCAAGTCAGGCCCAGAGATGCCCTGGGCCAGCGCCAGTTCGACCCAATTGGTGTGCGCGTAGAAATCTTGTACGGCATGCAGAATTCTGCCAACCTGATAGAGTGCGTGACCGGGGGATCTCTCGCCTGTCAACGTGCGACGACCATAAGTGGTCAGCCAGTCCCAGTGGGCGGCAACTTCAGTCCCATCGGCCAGGTTGGCGAAGTGAAAACGGAGGTTCTGTGTCCTGACCGCCGGTGAGGGCCAATGGGCCGCCAAAATGTTGTAGTAATCAACCGACCAATTACCCCACAAGACAACCCGCTGCGCGGCGACCGGCAAGGCGCTCGTGCGCAGGACTGCGGTTGTGATCCGCTCATGAAATTCGAAGCGCATGACTCCTCCATGAGGTAGCATCGGGATAGCATCGGGGCAGCATCAGGGTAGCATCGGGGTGGCATCGGGGTGGCATCAGGCGCAACCATACCACCAAGCCGCGCATCTGTCCAACACAACGCAGGCCCCAAACGGAAGATAGTGTACTTGCACGGCTGCAAGGTGTGCGCTATACTTACGCCCATCCTCAGGAAGTTTTGTTGCGCAGATTAACGTACGACCGCAGTGATTGAGTGCTCAGAGAGACGCGTTGAGCGGCGCACGAGTTTGAGCCAACAAAATGATGGTGATCCGTCAGATGTATTGCACAGCCACGGACCATCATCCACAGGATTCGATCAGTTCGCTGCCTGCCGCCTTGTGCGCCAGGCCCTGCCGGGGCGCGACTTGTGTCACGGCCAGCACTTAGCCATGCCAGGAGGATCATTCTATGACGTACACCAAGCCCACCCTCATCAAGCACGACGAACTGAAGTCCGTTACCTTCAGCAGCCATTAATCGTGCTCGAGATGCCGGCGCTGTGATGGCACTCGGTGGTCGTCGCTTCATCGTTGTCAAAACCGATGCCAGAAGTGACCAAAGTTGCCGGCAAACCCAGTCCGTATGCTTTCCCCCGCTCGCGCGTCTCTCTGAGCACTTGATCCAGGATCAGCAACCAACAAAAGACGAAAGCTGTATGACAACTTTCGTCTTTTGTTGTCTCAGCGTTCACACCGACCTGAAAAGATGAGCCGTCCAATTTTCCACCTGCTGGCGGCGCTGCGCACCGATGCCACGCCCCAAGCCTTCGACGACCCCAACCTGGCCTGGAATGACATCGTGGTGCAGGCCATCATCGTGGGCCTGGCGCCCATGCTGCACGAGCGCCTGTCTACCTGGCAGATCAACCTCCCGCCGTTGGCGCTCGCCAAGCTGCAACTGACACGCCAGGCCACCGCCCAGCGCAACCTCGACATTCAGCGCCAGGTGGCCGAAATCCTGGCGGCCACGGCTGCACGCGCCATCCCCACCATCGTGCTCAAAGGCGCCTACCTGAGCGCGGCCGTTTATCCGGCCCCCGACCTGCGCGGGATGAGCGACATTGATCTGCTCTTCCAACCCGCTGACCTCCCACAGGCCGCCGCGGCCCTCGCCAGCCTGGGCTATCTGGGCAAGCACAAGGCGGCCGACGAAGGCCCTGGCATCACCAAACACACCAGTACCTACAAACGGCCGACGGCCGCCGCCGACACGCCAAACCCATACCTGAGCACGAGCGGCGACCGCCACGTAGACCCTCACGGTTCGCTTGAGGAATGTTGGTTTGGCCTCTGTACCGACATCACGCCGGGCATCTGGCCGCGCGCGATGGCGCACACGGTGAACGGCCAGCCGGCGCAGGCGTTGAGTGCAAACGACCTTTACCTGCACCTGGCCGTACACCTCATCTATCACCTGCTCATGGGCAAACCGTCACTGGTGCAATTGGTTGATCTGCTGGTGGTCAGTCAGCGTTTGGCCGCGCAATTGGACTGGGATTGGCTGCTGCAACGCGCGCAGCAGACCCATGCCGCGCCTTTTCTGGCCGCGGCCAATCACCTGGCGCAGACGGTTCTGGCCGCGCCGGTGCCGGCCGACATCCAAACGCGTCTACTGGCCGGTCTGCCCGCCCATCTTCGCCGGACCATCGGCAGCCTCGATGCGGACAGCGTCATGCAACTCTCGCAACGCCCACCCCTGACCACCATGCGCCAGCGTGTGGCGCGCGGGATAAGCGAACGCCGCGCCACCGCCCGCTGGGCCACATCATCGGCCGGCCGCTGGGCCGTCTGGCGCAGCGCGCTGGCGGTCACGCGCACGGACACGGCGCGCCTGCTCGCCAGGCGCCTGGGCCTGATTCGTTAACCTGGAGATGCCTTGAAACTACATCAATTCTTGGGGACAGCCTTGATGGTTGGCAGCCTTGCCGGTTCGCTGCCGCGGCTGCAACAGCGACGGCATTGGGATGCCCAAAACCGCACGATCTCTCTGTGTGTGGACTACGACGACTGCGTGGAGATTAGCATGCGCAGCGGCGTGCCGTTGAGCGACCTGCTGCACCATCTCTGGCACGATGGCGCAAGTCACATCGCCATCACCGAACTGACCCTGGGCGACTTGCTGGCGAGTGGGCAACTGAGCGTGGCGCTGCCCGCAGTCGCCGAAACCGCTCCAACCCACCGCTGGTTGACCAGCCTTGACACCCGCTGGTTGACGCAGGTCAGCCAGGAACTCAGCGCGCGCATACCGGCGCTGCCGGTGCGTCTGCTGGAGATAGACGGGCGATCCTATGTGCAGATAGATGCCGATTTGCGCGCCCTGGCCGGCCTCACGGTTGGTTTTGACCCGCAGGCGTTTGCGCAGGCGCAGACCGCGGGGCTGGAGCCGGTGGCACGCCCGCGTCATGTGGTCTGGCCGCCAGCGGACGCCATCGAGCGTTCACTGGCGCAGGCGGCCGAGCTTGGCGCCCGCCTGGTGGCGTTTGCCGGCAATTATGTGTTAGGCCACGAGATGTTCATGCAGGCCACCATCGCCAGCCTGCAGCAGCACGATCTAACCCCCGTTTTCTTCGCCGAAAGTCGCCATCAGAAGGGCGATTGGTTCATCGCTAAGGCGCGACTGCCCAACGTCGTCATCGGGCATGAGTTCACACCGCCCGAACTGGATATGGAAGACGAGCACGGCATGGCCCACCGCTGGGGACGCATGGCCGACCGCGGTGTGCGCTTCTTTAGCCTGCGCGCCATGCGCGGCGTGCATGCCACGGAACCGCTCAGCCTGCGCGGCTACATCGGCATGGTGCTGACCGAGCTGATCCACGAACGAGGTTTGCGCCTGGCCGGCAGACCCGACTTCCGGCCGATGGCCCACACCCACCTGCATGGTCATGACCATGCAGCCGACACGCAAACCCAGCCAGACGAGCACGGCCATGCGCACCAGCATGAGCACGAGTCTGCTGAGCACGGACATGAGCACCCAGCCGGTACGCACACCCCACAGGGCGAGCGCGACCATACGCACCAGCACCAGCAGCAGCACGAATCTGCTGAGCACGGGCATGAGCACGATCATCAGCCTGAGGAGCATGACATAGCCAGCAATCTCCGGGCTGAAAACCAATCGTCGGCGCTGGCCCTGGCCGCGGCCGGCGCTGCAAGTATGGCCGTCGCCGGCGCACTCGACCTGCCAGAGCCGTGGGCGTCGCTGTTGACCGTGGCCAGTGGGGCAGCCGCGTGGAGCCTCACGCCGCTGCTTGACCGGCCGCGCAGTCACCTGGAGGAGCGCTTCCCGCCCAGCTATGCGCCGAAAGCGATTGCTCTGAGCGTGGCAACCGCGGCGCCGGTAGCTGCCCTGGCTGTCACCGGCCTGCTGGGAAGCAAAGCGACGCCAGGCCTCGACGGCCTGCTGCTGGCGGCGCTGATTGAGGGCGCAGGCGCAGCTGCGCTGGCCGCCACGGTGGCCGATGTGCCGTATGCCCTGCGCGTCGAAGAGTTCCGCAGCCTGAATCTGGACTGGGCGCTGCCGCTGGGCTTGACGGTGGGTCGCCTCATCGGCGGCCGGCCAGGTACAGCCGACCGGCAGGCGACATTGGCCGGTCTGGCTGGCGCCAGCCTTGCGGCTGCGGCTGCGTTTGGCCTGGGCAAAGCCGGTCTCCTGCCTGCAGATCTGGTAGGTCGCTGGGCGGCAGTGCCCATGCTCACCCATACGCATCATTTGTCAGCCCTGCAGGCGCGCCTGGGAGATCTGCAATTGGCCTTGAATCCGCAACCGCTGAGCAAATGGGGCTGGCTGCTGCCCGCGGGCCTGGCATTGGCGCACCTGGGGCGTGGTCAGGCAGACGCCCTGCCGCTGCCGCAGCGCACTGGCGCCGCATTGCTGGCAGCCCTGGGCAGCATGGCACTGCTGGCGCCGTTTCGTCAGGGCGGCGTGCCGTTGGCGGACACGCTGGCCGCGGCCGTGCGGGGCTTGACCCTGGCCAGGATCAAGCGGACGGGCGGAGACTGAAGTATGACGGCGCCACCGCCCCGCATCTACCTGCCTGCAACGGCCTGGCATTCCGCCTTTGCCCTGGTGCCAGCTGGCCCGTTCATCTACGGCCCGGAGCTTGTCTACGAGCGGCTGGAGGGCACGCGCAGCCTGCGCCCCCGCCAGACGCTCAACCTGGGGACGTTCGCCCTGGCCATCTATCCGGTCACGGTGGCGCAGTGGCAGCGCTTTGCAGACGAAACCGGCTACCGCTGGCCCGGAACCTGGTATCACCTGGTGGAACCACCGCGCGGTTGGCTGCGACGCTTTGCACCCTGTCGCGATTACCCGCCGGCGATGGCTGACTACCCGATGGCAGATGTGACGCAAACGGACGCCCTGGCCTACGCGGCCTGGTTGAGCGACAAGATCGGCCAGGTTTGCTCGCTGCCCAGCGAAGAGGAATGGGAAAAGGCGGCCCGCGGCCATGACGGTCGCACCTACCCGTGGGGCGAGGAGCATCCGCGACCGGAGCTGGCGCATTTGGGCAACTGGGTGAAGCTGCGCTACTACGCGTACAATCTGTTCATCAAACCAGAGCGAGAGTGGGCACGCTCGGGCTGGTATTTTCGCTGCGGGTCCCCGTTGCCAGTGGGAGCCATCCCACAGAATGTGTCACCGTATGGCTGCTACGATATGGCCGGCAATGTCTGGGAATGGACGCGCAGCCCGTATGACCCCGCCGTGCCCGGCTTTCACGTGGTCAAAGGCGGCTCATGGGGCTACAGCCCGCATCATACCCAATGTTTCGTACGCAGCGCGGCCAGCATTACCACAACCAGCGATCGCTATCATGCGCATGGCACCGGTTTTCGGCTGAGCATTCGCCTGTCAGCCTGACTCCCCGCCCGGTTCACCCAACGTGGCCGCGTCCACCAACACGGTCTGAAAAGGAGACGCTATGACCAAGACAGTTTTCCTGATCAATTTCCGCAATCAGCGTGACATGTATCCGCCGTTTGGCATCATGTACGTGGCCGATGCCTTGATGCAGATTGGCTGCGAGGTGCGCATCTGGCACGAGACGGAAGATGGACTGGAGATTTTTGTCAAGGAGGTGGCGCGGGTGCGTCCGCTGTGGGTCGGATTCAGCACCATCACCGGGCCGCAGCTCAAGCCGACGATCGAGGCAACCAAACGGGTCAAGGCCCTGAACATTCCCACGGTCTGGGGCGGTGTCCATGCCACGATCATGCCCGCAGATGTGCTGCGTGAAGCCTACGTGGATTTTGTGATCGTCAACGAGGGTGAACAGACAGCCCAAGAATTTACGCATGCCCTGCAGAACGGCCAAGCCTGGGAGACGATCAGGGGGCTGGCCTGGAAAAACAGCGACGGCCGCGTGGTCACCAATCCTGAGCGCCCCTTCATTCAGAACCTGGACGACTTCACGCCGCGCTGGGACTTGGTGGCCGACATTCCGGCCTATTTCCTGCAATCAGGGCCGTATGACAAGGCGATTCCGGTCTACATCAGCCGGGGCTGCCCCTTCCGCTGCGGCTTCTGCTACAACGAAGTGGTGATGAAGCGCACCTGGCGTCAACATTCGGATGAGTTCATCGTACGGCAGATCAACTGGCTGCGAGACACTTACGGAGTCAATGCCGTTGATTACGCCGATGACTATCTGTTCGGCCGCATCAAACAGATGCAGCGCCTGATCGAAAAAGTACACATGCCCTGGAGTGGCCAGGTGCGTGTGCAGTTACTGAAGCCCGAATTCGTGCAGTGGATGCAGCAGACTGGCTGTCAATGGGTCAACATCGGCGCAGAGAGCGGCAGTCAGGCGGTGCTCGACTCGATCAATAAGGACCAGAAGGCCGAATGGATCGTGTGGGGCATGCGCAACCTGGCCGAATATGCACCGCACATCGAGGCGAACCTGAGCTTCATCCTGGGGCTGCCAGCTGAAGAAAAGCTGGAGCGGCGGGAGACATTCCGCGTGATCGCCGAGGTGGCGCGCATCAACCAGAAAGCGCGCTGCTCAGTGGCGATCTACATGCCATACCCCGACACTCCCCTGTGGCCTGATGCCCTGGCGCGGGGATACGTGCCGCCTGCCACGCAGGAGGGCTGGACTGAGTTCGACATTCACAAGGGCAACACGCCCTGGGTTGATACCCGCCAGGGCGAAGTGATGTCCGATGTGTGCAACATCCTGTTTGTGGGACGCAGTCAGGGCCATTGGCTGCTGGCGCCCTACTACGCGCTGCTGCGCTGGCGCTGGCGTCACGATTTCTTTCATTTCTACGCAGAAGGATGGCTCAAGGACCAGATTTTCCGGTCATTGCGTCGTTCAGACACGTTACGCCGCCTGGGCAATCGAGCACTGCGCCGCGTGGTCAATTTCAACGACAACACCCACAAACGCAAACCTGGCGAGGCCATCGCCTGAGTGACTTGGGAAGTCTGCAGACTTCCCGGCCCCTGCTAAGCGCCCGGCAGCATACGACTCAACAGCGCCGGCAATGCCTCGACATCGGGCGCCAGGAGCAGGCGGAAGGCAGGCGCCGCTTCGGCCAGATGACCGAGAATGGAGAGATGCTGAGGAATGAGCGGCTTATCCCAGTTCTCGATGCTCTGTGGGATCATGGCCAGCAGCGCCTGCTGTGCGCTGAGCGGCTCGAGCGCGCTGATCATCAGCCCCGGTGTGATCTGGGGAAAACAGAGCGCGGCCGGCGCGGCGGTCTTGGCCCAAACGCCAGGATAGAGGCGCTCAGCCGCAAAGGTGCGCTTCTGGCGGCTGTGACCCAATGGGCTAAGCGGATCGGCCAGGATGGGCGCCATCTCAGGAAAGCGCGCCAGGCTATCGTCGAAGGCACTCAGGAGGCCCGGATAAGCCACCACTTCCAGATCAGAGCCGTCGGCGGCCAGGAGCGGGCTGTCGTTGGACAGAAGCGACCAGCCGGCGCGCAGCAGGCTGATGCCGGTCGTGGTCTTGCCAGCGCCAATGTCACCAATGATCAGCACGGCGCGGCCTGCACGGGCCGCGGCAAAAGCGTGGACGGTGAACAATCGGCGCCGACGCAAGAGCGGCGCCAGGCCGATGATCACCATGTCCTCAAGCACGCTGTAAGTGGCCAGGCAGGCTTCGCTGAGAAAGGCTTCGAAGCGCAGGGTGTTCAGGTCAATGCGCAGTTGCCCCCACTGCGTGAAGTGCGCGATCAGGCGTTGGTCATGCAGGAAATAGGCCAGGCGCCCTTCCTCGAACGTCACGGGCGTGCCTGTCGGCATGGCCGGAAGCACAGCGGCCCGGTGCAGCGTCACCATGATATCAGGCGCACCGTCGGCGCTGGCAAAGGGGCCAAAAATGACGCCGATGCGCTCAGCAATGCCGGCGTCGGCGGTCTGGATTTGGACGATCACATGTCGTAAACGATAATTTGCATGCATGAGGGCCAGTATAGCAACGAAAAGAGGGCATGCAAAATAAGGTCGTCTCTCACTTCCGGTGCGCCGTGTTCCGTCTTCGCCAACAGCCCTGCTGCATGACCCCGCGGGATTGACGAATGATGGCAAACGTCCTATACTTCCGTTGTCAGCCAGGTATGCACCAGCCACTCGAGGGACATCATGCCAAAAGTAGCCGAGGACATGGGCGGCAGCCCCCCGCCCCCCCCCCCCCCGGCCCCCCGGGCCCCGGGGCCCCCCCCCCCCCCGGGGGGGGGCCCCCGGGGGCCCCCCCGGCGGGTTTCCGGGGCCCCCCCCCCCCCCGCCCGGCGCCCCCCCCCCCCCCCCCCCCGCCCCCCGGGGGGGCGGCCCCCCCCCCCCGCCGCCCCCCCCCCCCCCCCCCCCCCCGCCCCCCCCCGGGCGGCGGCCCCCCCCCGGCCGGGGGGGGGGGGGGCCCCCCCCCCCCCCCCGCCCCCGCCGGGGCCCCCCCCCCCCGCCCCCCCCGGGGGGCCGCGGGGCCCCCGGGCCGCGGGGGGCCGGGGCCGGGGGGGCGGCGCGGGCCGGGGGCCCCGGCCCCCCCCCCCGGGGGGGCGGGGGGCCCCCCCCCCCCCCGGCCGCGCCCCCTGAGCACTGCTTCCCTTTACTACGGTGCTGCGTGATGGCGCCCAACCGCAGGTTGTCATCCGTGCATTGGACATGTTACGTCAAGATGAAAAACTGAGCGATCTGGAGCCGCTCCTGGCCTTTTTCGCCAGTTTTGTGTTAGACATCCCGGTAGTACAACAGATCATGAGGTGGGATATGAACGTCTTGCGCGAATCGCCCTGGTATCAAGAGATCCTGGAGCAGGGTCTGGTCGAAGGCATGGAAAAAGGGATGCTGAAAGGGATGCAGCAAGGGATGCTGAAAGGCATGCAGCAAGGCATGCAGCAAGGTGCTCTCCGTCAACTGCTGCGCCTGGTGCGGGTGCGCTTCCAGATCGCGCCACCGAGTATCCAAATCAGACTGCAGCAGCTCAACGCCGACCAACTTGAACAGCTCGTAGATGTGGCGCTCGCGGCAGAGTCGCTCGACGAGTTCATGTTGCAGGTACCGGCATCGCCCGACAACGGCAAACACTAATCTGGCCCAGCGTTACTCACAGATCAAGTAACCAGGATATCACATGACCAAGATTATGTCTGGCAGTGTTCTGATGCGGGCGACCCATGCCACGCACCAGGTCGTGGCCGGCGAGGCAATTTTGATCCATCTCAACAGCGGGCAATACTACTCCCTCAACCAAACCGGAACCTGGCTCTGGGAGCATCTGGACGGCCAGACCGCCCTGGAACAGTGGGGCACGGCCCTGGCGGCAGCCTGCAACATCCCGGAGCAGGTCGCTGAGGTGACGCAAGACCTGATCGAGCTGGCTCAGGGGCTGGCCAATGAGGGCCTTGTTGTTGCCCGCTGAAAACCGCAGCCGTGTCGGGCGTCGCCTGCGCCGCGCAGCCGACGTGGCGCTGACGCTGCTCATGGCCCTGCCGCGACCGTCTGCATGGCGCCTGGGGCGGGAGATGTGGCGCATGAGTCAGCATCTCGATGCACGGATGACCGGCGCCCCATTACCCCTGTTCTTGGCTGGCCTGACCCCGACCGCAATTGACCTGACTCTGCCATCGGCGCGCGTGCGGCGCCTGGCTGATGCCATCGCCGTGCTGCACATCGCCTCACCGTTGGGCATCTGCCTGCGGCGCTCGCTGCTGCGCTACCACTTCTTGCGCCGCTGCGGCCTACCGGTCACCATTGTCTTTGGCGCCCGCCGGCGTGGTGAGGCTTTGGGCGGCCACGCCTGGCTGACGCTCGATCAGCATCCCTACTTCGAAGCCGCAGAGGACTATCAACCTTTTGTCGTGATGCTCCGCTTTCCGCCGGAGGACGTGTCTGCACCGGCGTCAGGTCTCAGCTAGATGTGCGGGATCGCCGGGATTGTGCGCCTGCGCCCCGGGCCAGCCGTCGGCCAGGAACAACTGGAGAGGATGCTGGCCACCATGCTGCACCGCGGGCCGGACGATAGCGGGATTTTCCTGACCGATGAGTGCGGCCTCGGCGCCCGGCGCTTGAGCATTGTGGACCTGACGGGCGGACATCAGCCGATGGTCACGGACGGCGGTCACCTGGCCGTCGTGCAAAATGGCGAGATCTATAACTACCCTGCCCTGCGCCGTGATTTGACCGCGGCCGGCTGCGATTTTCACACAACGTGCGACACAGAGGTCCTGCTGCATGCCTACCGGGCTTGGGGCCTCGACATGGTTGGTCGCTTGCGCGGCATGATCGCGTTCGCGCTGTGGGATGCCAAGCAGGCGCAGCTCCTGCTGGCCCGCGACCGCTTTGGAATCAAGCCACTCTATTATGTCGAACACCAGGGCGTCCTGCGCTTTGCCTCCACCATCCAGGCCCTGCTGGCCGACCCCACGGCGCCGCGGCGGCTCAACACCGACGCGCTGCATGAGCTCTTGATCTGGGGCTTTGTGCCCGGCCCGCAAACCCTCTTCCACGGTATCTTCAAGGTGCCACCGGCGCACCTGGTGATTGTGCAAGCCAGAACCGGCCAGGTGCAGCAGCGACGCTACTGGGATTTGCCGACCGCCGTGCAAAGTCAAGCGCCGCGCACCACGGCGGAGGCCAGCGCGCGCTTGTTCGAGTTGCTGCGCGACGCGGTGGCGAGTCACCTGCAAAGCGATGTTCCCGTTGGCGCGCTGCTCAGCGGTGGCCTGGACAGCAGCGGGCTGGTGGCCCTGATGCGCAGGCTGCACGGCCAGACCGTACACACCTTCAGCATCGGCTTCGAGGTGCCGGGCGCGCCGCAGTACAACGAACGGCCATTTGCTGAGTTGGCCGCGCGCCACCTCGGCAGCGAACATCACGCCATCACCTTTACCCTGGCCGATTTTGACCTACTGCCGGCTGCCGTCAGTCATCTGGAACAACCCCTGGCCTCGGCCACCTTCTTGCCCCTTTACCGGCTCTACGCGGCCTGCCATGCGGTCGGCATCGAAGTAATCCTGACCGGGGAAGGGGCCGATGAGCTATTTGCTGGCTATGGCTGGTACCGCGGCGAGCGCCTGGCGCATAGCCTGGAGCGCCTGCCGGCTCCGCTGCGCCGTCGGGCCGGCCGCCTGCCCGGTGCATGGCTTTCGCCCGCTGCACGGCGCGTCCTCGCCTTAGGGGCCACGGCTGACCTGCATGCACGTTACCAGGCGTGGCAACAGATCGGCAACCTGAATGTTGCCGACCTTCTCAACCCAGATATGCACACGGCTGGAGAGGCGACGGCGCCTCTGCTGCACCCGCCGGCCAGCTCACGCCTGGGGCAGATGCAGGCGTTGGAGGCCCAAACCCGCTTGCCTGATTTCATCAACGCCGAAGTGGACAGCATGAGCATGGCACACAGTGTGGAAGCGCGGGTGCCCTACCTGGATCATCACCTGTGGGAGGCCGTCATGGGCTGGCCTGAGATGTGGCGCCAGGCCTGGGGACAGCCGGAGAAATGGCTGCTGCGCAAGACACTGGCCCCACTGCTGCCCGCGGCCATCGTGCAGCGTCGCAAACAAGGCCTGGCATCGCCGCACAGCCTGTGGTGGCAACAGCCACGCTTGCCCGCGTGGGCAACCGACGCCATCAGCAGTCGGTCCCTGCGCCAGCACGGCCTGTTTCAAGCGGCAGCCGTGGCTGACCTTCTGCGCCGGCAGCGCGCCGGTCAGCCTGGCATTGCATCCTACCTGACGGCCGTTCTCAGTACGCAGGTATGGACAAGTACGTTTCGGGTGTCGTGGTGAGCGCGCTGTTCACGAATGAAACAAGCCCTACCAGTTCCAGCGGCTGCTCTTGTCGGCCCATACCGGCGGCCCCTGCAAATTTGGCGCCCCTGCGGCTTTGTGCTACAATTTTGTCTGTCAGTCGAGATGCCCCAGTAGCTCAGTGGATTAGAGCGTCTCCCTGCGGAGGAGAAGGCCAGGCGTTCGAGCCGCCTCTGGGGTACCATGCAGTCTGGGTAGGTGAAGAGAGTCGGTCGTCTTGGGCCGGCTCTCTTTTTTGTGTCTGCGCCTTGGACGAGCGAGCGGACTGTGCTGCCGATTGAGTTGCGCCGCAGGCAATTTGGGATTACAATGAACGCGTGGTTAGGAACGAGAGTTAAACACGATTGATCTCGCATCAGTGCCCAGAAAGGATGAGAGTCATCCCATGACCAAACAGACCATTCTCGCCGTTGATGACGAAGCGCGCGTGCTACAACTACTGCGCACAACTTTGCAGTTAGCAGGCTATCACGTGCTGACAGCCGGTGACGGCCTGGAAGGTTTGCAGATCGCGCAGCAACCCGGCGTGGACCTGGTTCTGTTAGACCTGGGGCTGCCCGGCTTGAATGGTTTTGATGTGTTGGTGCGCTTGCGCCAGGTGAGCGACATCCCGGTCATCATCATCACGGCCTGGGAAGAGGAGGACAACAAGGTGCGCGGCTTGGAACTGGGCGCCGATGACTACCTGACCAAGCCGTTTGGTCGGCGTGAGCTGTTGGCGAGAATTCAGGCGGTCATGCGGCGCTACCATCCAGAACCGCGGCCGGCAGCGGCCGGCGTTTTTGAAAGTGGGCACCTGCGCGTTGACCTGGGCAAGCGCCAGGTCATGGTCGCTGGCAGCGAGGTACATCTGACGCCCACCGAGTATGGCCTGTTAGCCGAATTTATCAGCCACCCCGGCCGCGTCTTGCTGCATAGCTACCTCCTGAGCACGGTCTGGGGGCCGGAGTATCGAGAAGACGTGACCATCCTGCGCGCCAGCATCTACCGCCTGCGCCAAAAGATCGAAACGGACTCGACCCACCCGCAGATCATCCGCAGCGAGCCTGGCGTGGGCTATCTGCTCATTCAACTCTCCAACTCACCGCAGTAGGGAACCCGGCCCACAAGCGGTGACCGCGCCCCACTGGAACCTTTCACCTGCCGTGCCCGTCTCCCAGGCAGCAAACGCTGACCTTCAGCCGCGGACGCACGTGACGCCCGTGTCATTGCCACGAATAGCAAAAGGAGTGCATCATGTTAGCACCAAGCAGACGATTTTTCAGACAACGCACCGCAGCCACCCTCCTGGCCGTTGTGCTTCTCCTCGCGACTGTCATGCCGACCCCGGCCTGGCAGAACAGCGGCCCCGATACCGGGAGCAGGGCCGTTGAGTTGACTGTGTACAACCAGGACCTAGCCCTGGTCAAGGAGACGCGACCGTTGACCTTGACCCTGGGCCTGAACGAAATTCGCTACACCGATGTGGCCGCTTTGATTGACCCAACCAGTGTCCGCTTCTCCTCCCGCACTTCACTGACCGGCACACACGTGTTGGAACAAAACTACGAGTATGATCTGGTGGGCGCGGAAAAGCTTCTGGAAAAGTACATTGACCAGCCTATCGAGGTCATCACCGAAGACGGCAGCGTCTACCAGGGCAAGCTGCTCAATGGCAGCAGCGACGTCATCCTGATGGCGGACGACGGCAAGGTGACGGTTCTACGTCGCGAACAGATCCGCACCTTCACCTTCCCGGCTCTGCCTGAAGGCCTGATTACCCGCCCCACCCTGGTGTGGACGGTGGACACCGACAAGGCCGGCATCCATACAACCGATGTCACCTACTTGACGCACGGCATCAGTTGGCGAGCCAACTATGTGCTGTTGCTGGCCAAGAACGAAAAAACCCTCGACCTCAACGGCTGGGTCACGTTGGACAACCGCAGCGGCATCACCTACCAGGATGCCAAGCTCAAACTGGTGGCCGGCGACATTGCCCGGGCCGCAAACATGGGTGTGCAGAAGGTGATGGATTACGCGGCGGTGGAAGCGCCACGCGCCGCCCCCGGCCCGCAGGTCAGCGAGCGGGGTTTCTTCGAATATCATCTGTACGAGGTCAACCGTCCGGTCACGGTGCGCAACAACCAGACCAAGCAGATCGAATTTGTTACCAGCACCGGCATCACCACGACGACGTTCTTCGTCTACGACGGTTCTGGCATCAGCTTCGGCGGTTACGGCCCGGTGTTCGATCAGGCCTACGGCAGCACGGGGCAGACGAAGGTCAATGCCATGCTGGAGTTTTTCACCGGCAAGAAGAACAACCTGGACGCACCCCTGCCGGCAGGCGTGGTGCGCATCTTCAAGCCGGATGAGGACGGCGCGGCGCTGTTGATTGGCGAAGATTCCATTGACCACACGCCCAAGGGCGAGAAGATCCAACTGTATGTGGGCGATGCGTTCGACATTGTCGGCGAACGCACGCAGACCGACTTCAAGCGCCTGGGCGACAAGGTCGTCGAAGAGACGTTCAAGATCGTCGTGCGCAATCGCAAGGAGAGCGCCGTCGAAGTGCGTGTCGTGGAGCACCTGTACCGCTGGAGCCAGTGGGAAATCGTGCAAGCCAGCGACAAGAGCTACAGCAAGCCAAACGCCCAGACGATCGAATGGCGCGTGCCGGTGAAGGCCGACGACACGACGGAGATCACCTACACCGTGCGTTACAGCTTCTAAAAGAAACTAAGCCAGGCTTCCGGAGTCTTGAAGACTTCGGAAGTCTACGAGTATTGCTGCACAGGCGCCCATCTTCGGTCACCCAAAGAGGGCGCCTGTGTGTTTTCCGAATCCGTCAACCATCTGTCACACACCACGTAAGCTACATCCTCTCTGCTTTTGGAAGACATGCTACAGTGAAATTGTCCACATGTGCTACAATTTTTGCTGATAGCAGCGCAAAATGATCAGAAACCACTGTCTGATCACCATCGTAGACCTGGATACGCAGCGTTGAATTGTGGGCAAGAGATAGAGGTGGCTGCATGGGATTATATGCGGAACAGATCGCCCAAACCCCGTTACTCGATATTCACAGGGAACGCCTGCTGGCGCAGCACATGCTGGCCGGGAAGATGGCCCGCCAGAACCTGCACAGCCGAGCGGCCATCAGCGAGGCAGAGCGGTGCGAATTAGAGACACAACAGCACCAGGGCGAACGGGCGCGTCAGGATCTAGTCCTGGCCAATCTGCGTCTGGTCTTTAGTGTCGCCCGACGCTACCAGAGCCTGGGCCTGCCAACAGAGGACTTGGTGCAGGAAGGCATGGCCGGCCTGTTGCAGGCCGTGGAAAAGTACGACTGGCGTCGAGGCACCAAGTTCAGCACTTACGCCGTCTGGTGGATTCGCCAGGCCGTGACGCGTGCCTTGTCCAACCAAAGTCGTACCATTCGCCTGCCATCCTACCGCGTCGAACAGTTGAGTAAAATCTACCAAACACGCGACCGCCTGTCACAGCGCCTGGGGCGCGATCCATCCACCGAAGAGATCGCCGAGAGCCTGAGCTGGGCAGCCGAACAGGTCAGCTACGCCCTGCGGTTGGGAGACATGCAGGCGGCATCGCTCAATGCGCCGGTCGCTGGCGATGGCGATGACAAGAGCGAGTGGACGCTGATGAATCGGCTCAGCGACACGCACGCGGCCGAGCCGGTGGATCAAGCCTACCGCTCACTCCTGTACGAGGCGCTCAATCGGGAACTGGCCCACCTCGATCGACGCGAGGCCGAGATTCTGCGCCTGCGCTTTGGCCTGGGCGGCGGCCATGAACACACGTTGTCTGAGATCGGCAAGCACGTGGGGCTGACGCGCGAACGCGTCAGGCAAATCCAGAAAGAGGCCCTGGCCAAATTGATGGCTGCGCCTGGCCTCACGCGCCGTTACGATCCTGAGTAGTCTCCCGCCTGATCGGTAGTTGCGTTCATGAGCGACGTAGCGCAAGTAATCAGCGTGAAAATCCCCTCATAGGTGACAGCAAACAAACGTTGCCCGGAGACTATCTCCGGGCAACGTTTGTTTGCCGGCGGCGCAGGCCCGGCGACTGCAAGTCGCTGCAACGACTGCGAAGCCACCTGCGTGGGCTATGTCCCAGGACTGAAATGCACCCGCGCAAACGATACAGGTTGACTTGCCAAAGGTTCGCTGGTAGAATAGAGTTCACGCCCAATAGAAGTCATCTGAGAGAAGTCATCTGAGAGAAGTCATCTGCTAAAAGTCATCTGCTAGGGGTCATCCAATGGAGGTCATTCAATGCCAGATCGCGTAGCCCTTTACCTGCAAGACAAACATGATATTCGTGAAGGAATGGAGTACGTCAAGTACGCCGAAGAGCGCGGCTTCGAAGCCGTCTGGCAGGCGGAATCCCGCCTGGTACGCGATGCCATCGTGCCGATGGCCGCCTTCGCAGCGGTCAGCAAGCGCATCAAGATCGGCTCCGGCGTTATCAACAACTGGACGCGCAACATTGGCCTGCTGGCCGCCACCTTCCTGACCCTCGATGACCTGGCGCCCGATCGTATCATCTGCGGCATCGGCGCCTGGTGGGATCCCCTGGCCAAGAATGTCGGCATCGAACGACGCAAACCTCTCCTGGCCATGCGTGAAACGATCGAAGTCATGCGCCGCCTGCTGCGTATGGAAACGGTCACCTTCCACGGTGAGTTTCACCACGTGACGGGCATCGAACTCGATGTCGTACACGGGCGTCACGAACCACGTCATGTGCCGATGTTCATCGGCGCAACCGGCTTGGAGATGATGAAGCTGGCCGGTGAGATAGCTGACGGTGTCGTGCTCAACTACTGCGTGCCGCCAGAGTACAACGTACCGGCCCTGACCGCCCTGGCAGAAGGGGCGCAGCGCGTCGGTCGCAGCCTGGCAGACATTGACCGGCCGCAACTGGTGGTTTGCTCCGTGCATACCGATCGCCGGCAGGCCATCGAGGGCGCCAAAGAATTACTGACGCAATACCTGGCCCAGCAACCCCACATCGCCAAGGCCAGCGGTGTTGCGCCCGAGGTGGTGACCCAGATCCAGAGCATCCTCGGCTGGCCGGCCACGCATGAGCAGGTGCGCGCAGCGATGAAATTCGTCCCCGACGACCTGGTCCTGCGCATCAGCGCCACCGGAACGCCCGACGAGGCACGACAAAAGGTGCGCGAGTATGTCGCCAACGGCTGCACCTGTCCCATTCTGTACCCGATGGGTGATGTCAAACTGATGATTGACACCTTTGCTGACGGCTACGCTTGAGGCGCGGCGCCCCTCAGAACAAACTTATGACTTCTTCCACCTGGAATCTCTACCTGACGCCCGCCACCCTGGCTGAGGCGCTTGATCTCCTGGCTGAGTACGGTGACGACGCTCGCATCATCGCCGGCGGCACCGACCTCCTGCTCGAACTGGCGCGCGGTGTGCGCTCACAGCGGGTTCTGATTGACATCGCGCGCATCCCCGACCTCGCGACTGTGCGGCTGGATAACGACGGCTGGCTACACCTCGGCCCGCTCGTCACCCACAACCAGATTGTCACGTCCCCCCTGGCGGTACACCATGCCTTTCCCCTGGCGCGTGCCTGCTGGGAGGTTGGGGCGCCGCAAATCCGCAACCGCGGCACTGTGGCCGGCAATGTCATTACCGCCAGCCCGGCCAACGACACCATCACGCCGCTGTGGGCGTTGGACGCGACCATGACCCTGGTCAGTCACCGCGGGCCGCGCACGCTGACATGCGCGCAGTTCTTCCAGGGCGTGCGACGCACCGCGCTGGCGCCTGATGAATTCCTGCTTGACATCGCCTTCCCCGCCCTCACTGCGCAGGCCAGCGGCGCCTTTCTCAAGCTCGGGCTGCGCCGCGCTCAGGCCATCTCCCTGGTCAATGTGGCGGTCGTGCTGCACTGGGATGGCAACCAGGTGCGTCAGGCCGCCATTGCCCTGGGCGCCGTCGCGCCGACCATCCTGCGCGTTACGGAGGCCGAGCAGGCGCTTGTCGGTTCAACCCTGGACGCAGCGGCCATTCAGCACGCCGCGTCCCTGGCGGCCGCCGCCAGTCGTCCCATTGATGATGTACGCGCCAGCGCCGACTACCGCCGGGTCATGGTGGAAGTCCTGACGCGGCGCGCCCTCAGCGTGCTGCACACCCGACGAGAACGGGACGGATGGCCGGCCACCCCAGTCACACTCGGTCCGGACGCAGCGCAAAACCATGCCGCGGCGCCAACGGTGTCGGCTGGCTTCACGACTGCCAGCCCGGTACACTTTACGCTCAACGGACAACCGGTTAGCGTCCACCATGCGACCGGCAAGACCCTGCTGGATGTGCTGCGCGCGCCGGCCGCAGATGGCGGCGTTCACCTGACCGGCACCAAAGAAGGCTGTGCAGAGGGCGAATGCGGCGCATGCACAGTCCTACTCAACGGCGCGGCGGTGATGAGTTGCCTGGTGCCGGCGCCGGCCGCGGCCGGCTGCACTGTCACCACCGTGGAAGGCCTGGCCGGGCGCGACGGACAGACCGAGGCGCCCCACACACTGCACGCCGTGCAACAAGCTTTTGTCACGGCCGGCGCCGTGCAATGCGGTTATTGCACCCCCGGCCTGCTGATGTCTGCCACCCGCCTGTTGGCCGAAAACCCGGCCCCCAACCGCAGCGCGATCGAACAGGCTTTGGTCGGCAACCTCTGCCGATGTACTGGCTATGCGAAAATTGTCGAGGCGATTCTCAGTGTCAGCAAACAGTCACAGCCATCCTAAATTCGCCGCAAGCAGGCGCTATCAGTCCAACCCTACCCGACCAACCACGGAGTGCCCATGCGCGCAGTAGGCAGCAGTCATCCACGCGCAGACGCCTGGTCGAAAGTAACGGGCGCGGCGCGCTATCCTGGCGACATTGACCTGCCAGATCAACTGTGGATGAAAATCCTCTTTGCCGGGCGACCCCATGCCCGCATCCGCGCCCTGGACACGACCGCAGCCGCGGCCGCACCCGGCGTCGTCGCGGTTCTGACGGCCCGCGATGTGCCGCACAACGCGTATGGCCTGATCATTGCGGACCAACCCGTGCTTTGCGGACCGCTGGATGACGTAAACACCCAAGCCGGCAGTGACATTGTGCGTTTCGTAGGCGACCAGGTAGCCGTGGTGGTAGCTGAAACGGCCGCACAGGCCGCTGCGGCCCTGCCCTTGATCAAGATTGACTATGAGGACCTGCCGCTTGTGACCGATCCACTGCAAGCCATGCGGCCGGACAGCCCCAACGTTCATCCAGAGCGACCCGGCAATGTCGTGCATAGCTACCGCATCCGCCGCGGCGATGTCGAAGCCGCACTGGCCGCGGCCGCTGTGGTGATCGAACAGACCTACACCACCCATGCGCAAGAACACGCCTATTTGCAGCCGGAGGCCGGCGTCGCCACCGTGGACGAGTCTGGCCTTGTCACGGTGGTCGTGGCCGGCCAATGGGTGCATGAGGACCGCAAGGAGATCGCGCACGCGCTGGGGCTGCCCGTGGAGCAGGTGCGGGTGATCTATCCGGCCATCGGCGGCGCGTTTGGCGGGCGTGAGGACATGTCGGTGCAGATCGTCCTGGCGCTGGCGGCCTGGCGTCTGCATCAGCGCGGCATCCAGCGGCCGGTCAAGATCGTTTGGAGCCGCGAGGAGTCCATCATCGGGCACCACAAGCGCCATCCGATGGTCATCAAGGCGCGCTGGGGCGCAAGCCGCGACGGCCGTTTGCTGGCCGCCAGTGTGGACCTGACCAGCGACTGCGGCGCCTACACCTACACCAGCACCAAAGTGCTGGGCAATGTCACGCTGATGTGCCTGGGGCCATACGACATTCCCAACGTGGCCGTGGATGCGCGCACCGTCTACACCAACAACGTGCCATCCGGCGCGTTTCGGGGCTTTGGCGGCCCGCAGGGACATTTTGCGGCCGAGATGCAGATGAACTACCTGGCCGAGGCGCTGGGCCTTGATCCCGTGGAGTTCCGGGCGCGCAATGTGCTGCACGAAGGTTCGACCCTGGCTACCCGCAGTCGGGTTCCGGCCGGCTGTACGGCGCCGGAGGTGCTGGCACGCTGTGCCACAGAGGCCGGTTGGGTGCGGATGGCGAGCGGCTGGCAGCCTGGCTCTGTCTCCCCGCAGGCCACGGCGCCAGCAGATCGTTTTCAGACCGCGTTAGATGCCGCCGCTGATGACGGTAACAGGCGCCGTGGCATCGGTCTGGCCTTGTCGTATAAAAATGTCGGCTTCAGCCTGGGCTTCGTGGATGAGTGCTTTGCCACCGTGGAACTGCACGGGCAGACAGGGGTGGAGCGGGTCGTCGTTTATCATGCCGGGGCCGATGTGGGACAGGGCGCGCATCAGTTGATGCGTCAGGTGGCGGCAGAGGTCATCGGGGTGCCGCTGGAAAGGGTCGAGTTGATCGCTTCGGACACCGCGCAAACCGACAACAGCGGCAGCACCTCGGCCAGCCGCATGTCGTTCATGGCCGGCAACGCCATCATCGCGGCCGCCCGACAGGCGTTGGCCTTATGGCAGGCTGAGGAAGATCGGCCGGTGATCGTGCGACAGCGCTACGTGCCGCGTCCCACCACCGCCTACGACAAGGAAACGGGCGCATCTGATCCCAATATCACCTACGGCTACTGCGCGCAGGCGGCCGCGGTAGAGGTGGACATGGAGACCGGCCACATTGCCGTGCGCCGCCTGGTTTCGGTCAACGATGTGGGCAAGGCCATCAACCCGCAGCAGGTGGCCGGCCAGATCGAGGGCGCGGTGGCGCAGGCGCAGGGCTGGACTCTGCTGGAGGAGTTCAAGCAGAAGGATGGCCAGGTGCTGACCAGCCGCCTGAGCACCTACCTGATTCCGACCATCGCGGATGTGGCCGATGTGGTGGAGCCGGTGATCCTGGAAATTCCCGACCCGCAAGGCCCCCTGGGCGCGCGCGGCATGGCAGAAATGCCCTTCATCCCCACGGCGCCGGCCATCGTGGCGGCCGTGCATGCGGCCACCGGCGTCTGGATCAACGACTTGCCATTGACGCCAGAGCGGGTATGGCGCGCGCTGCGCCGCGTGGAACCCCATGCGTAAGACCCCACTCACCCCAGGGCGGTTTGGGATCGTTTTGATCAAAGGCGCGGGAGATTTGGGATCGGGAGTCGCCTACCGGCTGTGGCGCTGCGGCTTCCAGGTCGTCATGACCGAGTTGGCGCAACCCTTGTGCGTGCGCCGGGCCGTCTGCTTCGCTGAGGCGGTGTATGCAGGCGAAACCACGGTGGAAGGGATCACCGCACGGCGAGTGGCCACCCTGGCCGCGGCCAGGGCAGCCTTGAGCGACGATGTGCTGCCGCTGCTCGTGACGCCTGACCCTGGGCTGCTGGCAGAACTGACACCGACCGTCGTCGTGGATGCCATCATGGCGAAAGCCAATAGCGGCACGCAGATCACGGACGCTCCGCTCGTGATTGCCCTCGGCCCCGGGTTCACGGCGGCCCATGACTGTCACGCGATTGTGGAGACCCACCGCGGCCACACCCTGGGCCGCGTCCTGTGGAAGGGTCAGGCGCTGCCAGACACTGGCACGCCCGGCCCAATCGAAGGCTACACAGCCACCCGGGTACTGCGTGCGCCCATCGAAGGCTATGTCATTCCCCTGCGCGCGGTTGGCGAACACATCAAAGCCGGCGAAATCCTGGCACGCGTCAGTCCGCAGCCGGCCAGCGAACAGGGAATCCCGGTGCGAGCGCTCTTTCCGGGTGTGTTACGCGGCCTCGTTCACCCATCCCTGCTCGTGCAGATCGGCCGCAAAATTGGCGACCTGGATCCACGGGATGACGTCAGTTACTGTTTCACCATCTCGGAAAAATCACTGGCTGTGGCGGGCGGCGTCCTGGAAGCCATCCTTAGCAGCGGATCACTCACCGGACCACTCTCAATAAACGGCAACACGCACCTGTGAATCTCCATGTGGCCTTGCGAATTGCCCCCCGCGAACTCGTCAGCTTCACCGGCGCTGGCGGTAAGACCACGGCCATGTTTCGCCTGGCGCAAGAGTTGGCCGCTGCGGGCTGGCACGTGGTCACCACGTCCACGACGCGCATCTTTTCCACTCAAACCCGCCTGGCGCCGTGCCACTTGCGCCTCGATCAACTGACCTACCTGCCGTTTGAATTGACCGCTGCCCTGGCTATCCACCGCCATGTGCTGATCACAGGCCCCACCGATGACATCGAGGACAAAGCACCGGGAGTGCCGATTGACACCGTTGAGGCGATCAGCCGCCTGCCGGGCGTGGATGCGGTGTTGGTCGAAGCGGATGGCGCGCGTATGCGCCCGCTGAAGGCGCCGGCCGCGCATGAGCCGGTGGTGCCGGCCAGCACGACGCTGTTGGTGCCGGTGGTTGGCCTGGATGTGCTGGGACAGCCGCTGACAGAAGCTCATGTGCATCGGCCGGCGCGCGTTGCCGCGTTGACCGGGCTGGCCGCGGGCGAGACGATCAGCGCGGAGGCCATCGCCGCGCTGCTGGGCCACGAGCAGGGCGGATTGAAGGGCTGTCCCCCAGGCGCACGCGTCGTGCCTTTGCTCAACAAGCTCGACCGTCTGTCGCCAGATCAACGTGAGGCGGTCACGGCGCAGATCGCGCAGCGCCTCTTGCGGCAGACGCCTGCGATCAGTGACGTGCTCATGGGCGCGGTTGCCACGCCCGTGCCTGTCGTCGAGGCGGTTGGCCGCGTGGCGGGCGTCATCCTGGCGGCAGGCGCCGCGCAGCGCTTGGGCCGGCTCAAGCAACTGCTGCCCTGGCAGGACACCACCCTGCTCAATCATGTCATCCGCCAGGCGCTGGCCAGCAGCAGCCTCGACCCAATCATCGTCGTGCTCGGCTGCCAGGCGGAGATCATCCGGCCTACGTTGGCGCCATTTGGCACGCGCATCCGGGTCGTCACTAACCCGGCCTGGGCCGAGGGTCAGTCCACCTCGGTTCATGCTGCGATCCACGCCCTGGGCACGCACGAGGCGCCGGTGGCCGCGGCCGTTTTCCTGCTGGCCGATCAGCCGGACGTGACGCCGGCGCTGGTGGATGCCCTGGTGGCCCGGCATCGCACGACCCTGGCGCCGCTGGTGGTTCCCTATTACCAGGAGCAGCGCGGCAACCCTGTACTCTTCGACCGGCGCACCTTCGGCGATTTGTTGGCAGTGACGGGCGATGTCGGCGGACGCCCGCTGTTGCACACCTACGCCAACGAGCTGTCCATCATCGCCTGCAAGCAGCCGACGCCGCGCGATATTGACACCGCTGCCGACCTGGAGATGCCCCCGTCGCCAACGCCGCTCGCCGGTGGAACGGATCGGATGATGAGGAGCATTACCTGACTATGCGAATTGCACTTCTACTTGACGCTTACAAACCGATCATCAACGGCATCACCACGTTTGTCAGCCTGCACAAGCGGGCGCTGGAAGAGGCCGGGCACGAACCCTGGATCATCACCCTGGGACATACCGATTACCAGGATGACGAGTTCCGGGTTGTGCGCTCAAAGGCAGTACCCTTGTCGAACACCGGCTATCATATCAACTTCGGCTACAACCGTGAGATACGCGAGCTGCTGCGCACCATGGACATTTTGCATGTCCACCACCCCTTTCTCAGCGGCGCCATGGCGACTACTCTGGGACCGCGCTATGGCGTTCCGGTACTGTTCACCAGCCACACGCGCTACGACCTCTATGCGCAGCAGTATCTCCCTATCTTACCAGCCACCATGTCTGACACCTTCCTGGAGACGTTTTTCCCGGCGTTCGCCCAACGCTGCAGCCTGGTCATTGCCCCGTCGGCCGGCATCCAGGAGGTTCTGCGCCGCTGGGGGGTACAGGGCCGGATCGAAGTAGTGCCGAATGGTATCGAACTGGAGCACTTCCGCGCGCCAGACTGGCACACCACGCGCAGCGCGCTGGGGCTGAGCGAGACAGGAGCGGTGGCGGTCTTCGTGGGGCGCATGTCCGGCGAAAAGAACATCCAGACCCTGCTGCGGGCATTTGCCCCGGTGACGAGCGAGTGCCCAGACGCCCATTTGCTCATGATTGGCGGCGGCCCTGAATTGGATGACTTTCGCAAACTCACGCAGGAGATGGGCATCGCGTCCCAGGTTCTGTTCACCGGCCCCATCCCGTATGAGCACATGCCTGGCTACCTGGCGTTGGCCGATTTCTTCGTGACCGCCAGCGTGAGCGAGGTGCATCCGATGACGGTGCTGGAAGCGATGGCCTCCGGACTGCCGGTGCTTGGCATTGACTCGCCGGGCATCAGCGACACCGTTGTCAATGGGCACAACGGATTCGTGGTGCAGCACGACTACGCGGCGTTGGCCCTGAAGATGCTGCGCCTGTTCTCGGAGCCAGAACTGCGCGCCAGCCTGGCAGCCGGCGCCCGCCAGACCAGTACGCTCTATGACATTCACACGACCACGCAACGCTACGTGGAGATCTACGAGGAGCAGGTACGCCAACGCCGTCCGGCCCGCCGGCGCTGGTGGACGCAGGGGCGTCGTTAAGCGCGCGTGACGCGCGCGCGGCTATTTTGACAGCCAAGAACATTTGTGCTATCATTCGATCTACCTTTGTTTTTCTACACATGACACCGGATAAGGAGACCTGACACATGGCAGCGAGTAAAAGCACCACCCCGACCGACAAGAGCACTTCCAGCCGAAACCCTATGGCTGGCAAATCGAAAGCCCTGGAAACCACTATCGCCAGCCTGACCAAGCGCTACGGCGAGGGTACCGTGATGAAGATGGGGGACGCCACGGAACTACACATAGACTCCATCCCAACCGGGGCGCTCTCGCTTGATCTGGCCCTGGGCATTGGCGGCGTGCCACGCGGGCGCGTCATCGAGATTTATGGACCGGAGTCTTCCGGCAAAACTACCCTGTGTCAACACATCATCGCCGAAGCGCAAAAGCGCGGCGGTATTTGCGCCTTCATTGATGTGGAGCACGCGTTGGATCCCAAATACGCCGAACGCTGCGGCGTCAACGTGGATGCGCTCTACGTATCGCAGCCCGACACGGGCGAGCAGGCGCTGGAAATCGCCGAGGCGTTGGTGCGTTCCGGCGCCATTGACGTGCTGGTGGTGGATTCGGTGGCGGCCCTGGTGCCGCGGGCCGAAATCGAAGGGGAGATGGGCGACAGCCACGTGGGTCTGCAGGCTCGCCTGATGAGCCAGGCGCTGCGCAAGCTGTCAGGCGCGATCAAGCATTCCAACACAGTCATGATCTTCACCAACCAGTTGCGCCAGAAGATCGGCGTCATGTTCGGCAACCCGGAGACGACTAGCGGCGGGATGGCGCTCAAGTTCTACGCTTCGGTGCGCATGGACATCCGCAAGATCGAGACACTGAAGAGCGGCAATGACATGGTGGGCAGCCGCACACGCGTCACCATCAAGAAGAACAAGGTGGCGCCGCCCTTCCGTGTGGCCGAATTCGACATCATGTATAATGAAGGCATCTCCAGAGAAGGAGATGCGCTCGATCTCGGCGTCTCCATGGGGTTGGTGGACAAGCGCGGCAGTTACTTTGCCTACAGCGACATGCGGCTGGGCCAGGGGCGTGAAAACGCCAAGCTGTTCCTGCGCGAGCACCCCGAGCTGATGGCACAGATGGAGGGCGAAATCCGTCGGAAGGCAGGCATCGGCGTGCATAACTTCGAGCCAACCGACACGCCTGCCGTCGTGCCTTTCCATACCGGTGGTGCCGCCAGTGACGAGTTGGAAGACGAGGATTACGCGGCTGCAGCCTGAAACTACTGCAAGCGGGCACGAATTGCGCCTGTTTCCTTAGGCGGAAAAGTCTATTCCCGCTTGCAGTATAGCACGACACCCGCTTGATCCGCTGCCATGACAGGCAGACCAGAAGAAAGCCCAACGCGACGCTCACCGGTCGCGCTGGGCTTTCTTGTTTGTACGAAAAATCACCAACCCCTCGCGATGCAAGATGCTTTCCGTGTTCGCTTCTTTGATACCGCACGCGTGCAATCGCGAGTGCGCTTAGGATTCGTAAGAGGCGTCCTGCCGCATTGTGCCGAGAGTAGGCTGACAAACACAAGAAGCCGTGTTTTTTGCGAATCCCTAGTTCTGGATCACAATCACGTTCCCAGTTTCCGTTCTCAGGAGGCAAACCATGAAATCACGCTCAAATGCAGTGCTGTTGGCGCTGTTCGCTACCCTGGCGCTCTTGCTTGGCGGTGCCCTGATCGTGGCCGCCGGCAGTGATGCGGCGCCGGCACAGCAGAGCGGCCTGGTGATTACTATCGCCAAAGCCGTGGATCCAACCGAGGTGGGAGTCAACGAAACGATCTCCTACACCGTTTCACTCCACAACGACAGTCCACAGATGGTCAGCGGTGTGGTCGCCACCGACGCGCTGCCCTCGCTGGTCATGTACGAGCCAGGCTCGGCCAGCGCCACATCCGGCGTCGTCACGGTTGATGGCAATTACATCACCTGGGTTGGCGACGTGCCAGGCGGGGCCGAGGTGCAAATCTACTTCCGCGCTAAAATTGGCCCGCAGGTAGCCTGCAAGACGATCATCATCAATCACGCCTTCGTCAGGGTGGGTACCCTTGTCGGGCAGTCACCGCCGGCCGCTATCCAGGTCATCTGCCCGGACCTGGGCGATGCGCCGGACAACACCAATCACTTTGGCGTGAGCATGACCGCCTATCCTCCGGGCGGCCCTCTTGGAATCGCCGCACGCTATCCCACGGTCTATGGCGGCCCTCCCGGCTCTGTGCGCGGCCCTTATCATCGCTTTAGCCGTTCTGACTCCTGGCTGGGGCATAACGTGAGTGGCGAGGCCGATGCTGACCTGTTTTGGGACAACGATGGCATGCGCAACATCGAGCCGCCGCCCGACGTGCCTAACCATGACGGGTTCGATGACGGCGTGCTCGGCGGTGCGCTCGTAGACTGCCAATCTTCCAACTTCAACTACACCGTCACGATTGTTGGCCCGGCCGCTACCCGTTATTTCAATGCCTGGTTCGATTACAACCAGGACGGTGACTGGGAAGATGTCATTCCGTGCGCCGACGGCACGGCAGCCACTGAGTGGGCCGTACAGAACCAGACTATTGGCTTCGGCCCCGGATTCTACACGATTACGACACCGGCGTTTACTCCCTCGTTGCCGGCCGCTGTCAACAAAATGTGGATGCGCATGACGCTGACGCGTAATGAGCAGCCGCCGATCAACCCGTTTACTTCCATCCCCGACGGTCGCGGCCCTGACGCCGGCTACGTCTACGGCGAGACGGAGGATTACTTCTTCATCAACGAGCAGCAGGGCGAGCCACACCTGCAGGCGGTCAAGACGGTCAACACCAACCTGACGACGCCCGGCAGCACGCTGACCTACTCCATCGTCATCTCCAACACCGGCAACGCGCCGGCCAACGGGGTGCAGTTCCAGGACCTGATTCCGGCCGGGACAACCTATGTGGGAGGCAGCGCGACCGCGACCAGCGGCAGCGTGAGCTACGGTGGTGGCATGGTCCAATGGAACGGGAACATTCCGCCCGGCGGCAGCGTGACCATCACCTTCCAGGTGACCGTCAACGCCAACTTCCAGTGCCCCGGCACGGTGCAGAACGTGGGTACCGTGCTGTTCAATGGACAAGTCCTCAGCACCAACCCGGTCTATACAGAAATTTGGTGCCCGCCGCCGCAAATCACCATCCAGAAGGTGGTCAACCCAACGCATGCGTCCGTGGGCGACACCTTGATGTACACGATCACGATCAACAATCCAACGACGACCAACATCGTGGGCGCCACGGCTGAGGACCAGATCCCGGCAGGCACCTCATACGTCCCCTCCAGCGCCTGGGCCAGCAGTGGCAGTGCCACCTACGTCCCCAACAAGGTGGTCTGGACGGGCAATGTCCCGGCCGGTGGATCGGTCACCTTTGGCTTCAGCGTCTTGGTTGGCTCCACCGCCGCCCCACAGGAGTGCGGCGGTCGCATCGAAAACAAGGCTGAACTGCACCTCAATGGCGCGATCATCGCCTCCAATCCGGCCCACACCCAGATCATGTGCCCCGACCTGGG
The DNA here is from genome assembly GCF_016704685.1 of Candidatus Amarolinea dominans. NCBI lineage: Bacteria > Bacillati > Chloroflexota > Caldilineae > Caldilineales > Candidatus Amarolineaceae > Candidatus Amarolinea > Candidatus Amarolinea dominans. The sequence goes on along the minus strand of NZ_JADIZS010000018.1, from coordinate 38,384 downwards.
TGATGCACCAGACAGCAGCAATCACTTCCCCAATACGATGCAGGCCTACAGCAGCGGCGTGCTCGGTCGTTTCCCCACGGTCTTCGATGCGGCCACCGGCTTGCCCGAAGGCCCGAAACACTGGCTGCCACGCGCCGATGCCTGGCTCGGCCAGTGGGTCAGCGGTGAGCGCGATGCCGATCTGACGCCAGACGAGGATGTGCGCCCCAACCTGGAGCCGCTCCTGAATCGGCCGGATCAGGATCGCTTCGATGACGGCATCGTGATGCCGATCAGCCTGCTCTCCTGCCAGCCCAACACCTTCAACTTCATGGTGTCCGCCCAGCCCGGCGCGGCCCGCAGCCGGATTGCCAATGTCTGGTTCGACTATAACCAAGACGGCGACTGGGAAGACAGCTTCCAGTGCGCGAATGGCATGCTGGCCCAGGAATGGGCCGTGCAGAACCAGGCGGTCCCCATTCCCGCCTCTGGCGCTTTCGCCAGCCTGCCGTTCGCCACCACGCCTTACTTTGCCTGGACACCGATGGCGAACACCAAGCTGTGGATGCGCATCACCCTGTCCGATATGCCGGCGCCGACCATCATCGGCGGCCCGGCCGATGGCCGCGGTCCCGCCGCCGGCTACCACTTTGGCGAGACTGAAGACTATTTCCTGCCGGGCCGTCCGGGCGAGCCGCCGCATCTGAGTTTGCGGAAGTCCGCGGACGTGCAGCATGGCTGGATTGGCGACACGATCACCTACAGTATCACGGTGAAGAACCTGAGCAATGTGCCGGCCAATGGCCTGGTCGTGCAAGATCCGATCCCCGCCGGCACGGTCTACGTCAGCGGCAGCGTCTCCTCCACGGTGCCCACCGCCACCTTCACGGGCACGGCCATCCAATGGACGGGCAACCTGCCGCCGATGGGCCAGGTGACAATCCGATTCAAGGTGACTGTCGTGGGCAACCCTGTCGTTCCGCCCGAGTGTAACCAAAAGATCACCAATCGGGCCACGCTGACCTCGCCGGATGGCGTCACGCTGACGTCGAACCCGGTCCACTTCTTCCTGATCTGCCCAGATCTGGGTGATGCTCCGGACACCACCAACCACTTCGGCGCGGCGATGACCGCTTATCCCGCCGTACCAGCCAACTACCCCACCGTGTTCGACCCCGGGACCGGCGCCGTGCAAGGCCCGCGCCATCGTTTGCCGAAGGCTGATGCCTTCCTGGGGCGTGGCGTGACCGGTGAGCGCGACGCTGACCTGATGCCTGACCAGGATGGCCTGACGAACCTCGACCCGCCGGCCAACGTGGCTAACCGCGACCGGATGGACGATGGCCTGGTGCGCCCTCTCCTCCTACCCAACTGCCAGCCCACACGCATCAGCTACGTGGTGACGGTGGTCGGCCCGGCCCGCGCCCGTTATGTCAATGTGTGGTTCGATTGGAATCGTGATGGCGACTGGGAAGACCTCTTCCAGTGCGCCGGCATGGCGGTCACGGCCGATGAATGGGCGGTCAAGAACCAGGTCATAGCCTCTGGTCCCGGCGTGTATACGATCACGTCGCCGCTGTTCCTGCCCTTCAACGCCAATCCCAATCAGTCCCTGTGGCTGCGGGTGACTCTGTCGGAAGTGCCCGCACCCATCAACTCGGTCACGCTGCGGCCTGATGGTCGCGGCCCGGCCGGTGGCTATCGCTTCGGCGAGACGGAAGACTACTTCAACGGCGACGGCAACGGCAACCCAGACGTGTGGGTGATCAAGACCTTGCGCCGCATCGAACCTGTCGAGGCCTCGGTTCCCGGACAGCCGGGCGGCGGCTGGCGCGCGCTGTGGCACATGGACTATGGCAACAGCGGCACCGCCACCGCGAACAATGTCGGCGTCACCGACGTGTTTCCCACCGGCATGAGCTATGCCAGCAGTTCCTCGAACCCGAATCACGAACCGCCGGCAGTGGGTGGCACAAGCGCCACCTGGAGCATCGGCACCCTGGCGCCTGGCGACAACGGCTTCATTGATCTGTGGCTGTACGCGCCAGCGACAAGCATGCCCTCAGGGACCATCATCACGAACACGGCGACGATCAGCACGACGACCCCGGGTGATGATCCAACCAACAATACGTCGAGCGCCAGTGGCATCATCCCGCTGATGCCGCCGCGCATCACCTGGCCGCTGGCTGGCACCACCTGCTCAGGCAACATCACCGTGACCGGCACGAGTGCCCTCGGCACGGTGGTGGATGTCTACGTGGACGGCGGCCTGGTTGGCACCGCCACAACCGATGGGAGTGGCAACTGGAGCTTGCCGGTGACGGGTCTGACCGATGGCGCTCATGCCATCTACGCGGTGGCTCGCCTGGGCGCCAACACCAGTCCGCCATCGCCCACGGTGGTTGTTATCGTGGACAGCACGCTGACCTGGGATCCGCTCTCCCTGACCTTCACGGCCTACTATGGCGGCTCGCCCTATGTGCAACACATCATGAACGGGTCGGGACGGGCCGATCCCACGGGATGGACGGTGCGCCTGCGCCCGCCCTTCACCTACACCGTGGACGTGCATGTCTGCTGCGATGACCCGGCCACCGCGCAGGTCACGCTGACCGTGGGCATCACGCCTTACGTGATGAGCCACATCGGCGGCGGCTGGTTCCAGACGGTGATCCCCGGCGTCACCAATCCCAGTGTACCGATGTCACTGGCTTGTACGTGCGACGGCACCACCACCACAGGCGACGGCACCGGCCTGATTGATCCGGACGGCTACGTCTTCGATGTGGATACCGGGGTGGACAAGACTGACCCCATCGTCAATCTGCTGGGCCGCACCGTAACGGCGCTGGAGGAGGACGACAGCAGCAACTGGAACCGCTGGCCGGCCGAGCTGTACGAGGCGCAGATCAACCCGCAGGTGACCGGGGTGGATGGCTACTACAGCTTCTTCACGCCGCCTGGCAACTACCGCATTACCGTCGCCGGCGATGCACTTTACCAGCCGTACCGAAGTTGGACGCTCACCGTGGTGGATACGCCGCAGCATCTGGACGTTCCGCTGACCAAGGTATCTGCCAGTGCGCAGGCTGCCGTGAGTGTTGACGCCAGCGGCTTCCAGCCGTCTGCGATCCAGGTGTGGCAGGGCGCCACGGTTTCCTGGCAGAACACCGAACTGACGGACGGCGACTTCCACAGCGCGACCAGCGACCTCGACGCCCGCGCGAACACATGGGGCTTCGACTCCGGCCTGCTGGATCGCGACCAGACCTATCAACGCCAGTTCAACAACATCGGCATGTTCACCTACTTCGATGTGGAGAACACAGGCGCCACCGGCTCGGTGCAGGTCTGCAAACGCACCGATGTGAACTGCAGCAACACGGTGGATGTGCTCGACCTGAGCGCCGCGGCGGCAGCCTGGCACAACGCCTACGACAGTCTGTACGATATCAATGACGATGGCTCCATCAGCATCGCAGACATTCAGATGATTGCCGCCGACTTTGGCTGGGCCTTCTAGCCGCTGATTTCACCCCGACCAGGAATCCTCGTCGCAGCGACGATGGGCGCTCCTCCCCCCCACAGGACCGCCAGAAGCCGCTGCGACGAGGTCTTTTTGGGGAAGAACGACCTGGCTGTCAAAACGCCAGCATTCATCCGCAGACGATACGACTCACCCCGGGGTGCTCCGACAACTGTCTGCGGATTCGCTGCAAGGCTCTCCGTGTCCGTTCAGCCTCTCTAGTGTGGGGGAGCGAGAGTAGGGCAGGACTCATTGTCTGTCTACTGAACGGCCACGAGAGAGCCTTTTCTGGCGTGCAGAATCTAACCTGGGCCATTGCTGATGATGCGCGGCTGGGCTTCGTGGGGCCAAATGGCGCGGGCAAGAGCACGATTCTCAACCTGCTGGCCGGGCGCCTGTTGCCGGATCGCGGCTTCATGGTGACGGCCAAAGGCGCCAGCGTCGGTTACCTGCCGCAGGAGGTGCGCCTGGATCCCCAGCGCAGCGTCCTGGCCGAAGCGATGACCGCGTCGGCGCGGCTGGCCGCCATCGAAGCCGATCTGGAGCAGATTGCCAGAAGACTGGAAGAACCGAGCGTCTATGGCGATGAGCGGGGCGCTGACGCGTACGCTGGAACAGCAGCAGCGTCTGCTGGCCGCATACACGGAGGCGGGTGGCTTGCAGTACGACAACACCGTCAAGGCCACCCTGCGCCAGTTGGGTTTCGACGATAGCGATTTCGATCTGCCGACGGCAGCCTTGAGCGGCGGGCAGAAGAAGCTGCTGGCGCTGACTAAGCTGGCCGTCAACCGGCCGGCCTGCCTGCTGTTGGATGAGCCGGACAATCACCTGGATTTGGCAGGCAAGGCCTTCCTGGAGGGGTTTATCCGCACGTATCCCGGCGCGGTGGTGATCGTTTCGCACGACCGTTATCTGCTGGATGAGGTGGCTGACAACATCGTGGAGTTGGAAGGCGGCAAGCTCGAATTCTATATCGGCAACTACACGGCCTATGTGGTGGAGCGCGAGCTGCGGCGCCTGCGCCAGGCGCAGATGGCTGCCGCGCAACAGAAGGAGATCAGCCGGCTGGAGGCTTCGATTGCCAGAATGGAACTGTGGGCCAGCCTGGTGAGCCCGCGTGCCTCCAACCGGCGCCATGTCATTCAAGCGCGCAACAAGCGTCGCCAGATCGAGCGCATGGACAAGGTGGATGCGGTGGTGGAGCAGCGTACCATGGGCCTGGAGCTTGAAGGCTGGCGCGGCTCCAGCAAAGTCCTGGAGATCATTGACCTGGTGAAGGCGTTCGATGATGACCTGGTGCTGGCCGGGGCCAACCTGCTGCTGTGGCACGGTGAGCGCGTGGGCCTGGTCGGCCCCAACGGCGCGGGCAAGAGCGTGCTGTTTCGCTGCATCATCGGTGCGCTGCAGCCGACGAGCGGCGTGGTCAAAATCGGGCCGAGCGTCAAGATGGGTGTCTACACGCAAGAACACCAGAGCCTGGACTACAGCAAGACCCTGGTGGAAATGGTGCGTGAGGTCAAGCCGATGTACGAACGCGAGGCGGCCGCGTTCCTGACGCAGTTTCTCTTCGAATGGAAGCGGGCACACGAGCAGACGGTCGGCAGCCTGAGCGGCGGCGAGCGCAGTCGTCTGCAGATGGCGCTGCTGATGCTGCAGCAGCCCAATTTCCTGCTCCTGGACGAGCCGACCAACAACCTGGACATCGCCTCGTGCGAGGTACTCGAACGCGCGCTGGATGACTTCGAAGGGACCGTGCTGGTGATTTCACACGACCGCTATTTCCTGGATCAGACGGTGGATCGCATCGTGGAACTCGATCCCGACCAGGGGGTGTTGGTGAACTACACGGGCGGGTACACCGATTACCTGGAGGCCAGGCGGATACGGTCATCCAGTGCATCTTCGGCCACGTCGAGGTCGTAATCCATCTGCAGGCCCAGCCAAAAATGCGCCGAAGTGCCGAAATACCGGGCGAGGCGCAGCGCAATGTCGGCCGTGACCACACGTTTCTCCAGAATGATCTCCTGTGCGGCTACGCTCGCGCGAGGACGCGGGCGATGATGGCGTCGAGCAGGGCGGCGTCTACCTGATCGCCCAGGCGGGCGAGGACGGCTGCTTTGACCTGACCGGCCAGGTTGGACGCCGGGCTGGGGCCTGACGGCGCGGACGCCGGCGCGGCGCCTGGCGTCTGCGCCGCGCCGGCGGCGTTGATGCCCATGCCGAGCTTTGTCATGCGATCCTTGGCCAGCGCGGTGATGACGGTGTTGGTGTCCACGTCCAGGCGCGTCACGCCCTGCACATGCAGAGCATCAATGTCACGTTCGGTATAGAATTTCTTGGGCATCGGTTCCTCCTGCGGGGCTAAGCGTGCCTAGCGGCTGACTCGGTCGTGCATGGCAATGCCGAGCGGCGTGATGAACAGCGGGTTGCCGGGAAGCAGGGTCTTGATTCCGGTGTACTCTTCGATGACCTGCGCCATGCCGGGAAAGGCGCAGGTGCCGCCCACCAGGTAGAGCGTGTCCACAGGATGGCCGGCGACGTGCCGACGCACGATGCTGCCCACCTTCTCCATGACCGGGCGCAAGACCGGGAACAGGCGCGCCTGCTCACGCGGGTCCTTCTTCAGTTCCTCAGCCTGCTCGAATGTCAACCGCAGACCACCAGCCAGGACCAGGGTAAAATGGGTGCCGCCGGTCGGCTCATCGGCCGTGTAGATGACCCGGCCGTCCTTGACCACCGCGATGCCGGTGGTGCCGCCGCCCACATCCACAATGGCGCCATCACGAATCTGCAGGACATTGTTGGCCGCGGTCGGTTCGTCAATCAGATCGGTACACTCCAGGCCGGCGGCAATCAGCACATTGGCCGTGGCCCGCACTTCACTGCGCGGCACGCCCGGCGGGTAGGCCGAAGCCGCGTGGGTCAACTCGACGCCCAGGCGCTGTTCCACCTGCTGCTTGAGACGCTTGAGCAGGCTGATGGCGCCGTGAAAGTCCACCACCAGGCCGTCGCGCACCACCTGTGCAAACTGGTAGGCGCCGGCCAGGGGTTGTTGCGCGTCGTCCAACACCATCAGCACGGTGTAGGCAGTACCCAGGTCAACGCCGACATGCGCCGGCCGGCCGCGCAGCCGCGGGGGCCGGCCGCTCATCACCGCGTCGGTCTGCTTGAGCAACGTCTGCAGATGCGGGTTCATGCGCTATTTGTTCCAATCGGCCGGATAGGTGACATAGACGAAGCGCGTGCGGCTGGGGGTGCCAAAGGTGATGCTGGAGCCTTTGGGGATGAAGATCACATCGCCCGGCCCGCCGCGCACCGCGTCGCGGCCACGTGTGATGACCAGTTCGCCTTCCAGGACAATGTCAATCTCGTCGTAGGTCAGGGTCCAGGGGAACTCGCCGCGCTCCAGGCTCATGTAGCCTACCGCCATCGGCGTGCGGTCGTCGCTGGTGATAACATCCTTCAACTGCACGTCGGTTCCTGGCGTTGCCAGCCCTGCGCCGAACGGCTCCAGGCTGACGCCCGCGCGGCGCACGGCCTTGAGCGGCGGCAGGGGTGATGGCGCGGCCGTCTGCGCCGCCGGCGCCGGCGCCGGGCCAGGTCGTTTGACTTCGATGCCCGCCTCGCGCGCCACATCGAGCGCCTCCGGCGAGATCAAATCAGCCTGGCCCAGCACCAGCACTCGTGTGCCCTGGTCACGCAATCTTCGAATGTCAGCCGCGGTAAAAACCTGGCGCATGGAATTCTCCCACAACAACTGCTCAGCCTACTTCGCCCGCGCGGGCATAGCGCCCTTGCTCTTCTGCGGCAGGATCATTTCCACGTCGCCGTGCGGGCGCGGGATGACGTGGACTGATACCAGCTCGCCCACGCGCTGGGCCGCGGCGGCGCCGGCATCGGTGGCGGCCTTGACCGCGCCCACGTCGCCGCGCACCATGACGGTGACGTAGCCGCCGCCGATGAATTCAGAGCCAATCAGGGTCACGTTGGCCGCTTTGACCATCGCGTCAGCGGCCTCGATGGCCGAAACAAGCCCTTTGGTTTCGATCATGCCCAAGGCTGTCATCGCAATTTCTGGCATAGGTGTGTCCCCCTGGAGTTATGTCTATCTTGCTTTAGTATTTCAGGGGGTTGGCTGCGACTTCGAGCACGGCGTCGCGGAAGGCCATGGCCGCGGCCTTGCAGGCGGGCTGGTCGCCGGTGAGCATGGCGCCCATGTAGTTGGTTTCTGAGGGCGGCGCGGTGTAGGCCACGATGCGCACGGCCGCGGCCTTGAGCGCGGCATCGAGCGCAATCATGCCTTCGATGGGCGGCGCGACCAGGTAGGCCAACGGCTCACCTTCCGCGATGTTGCACACCTTCGACAGATACGAGCCGGTGCGCGAAATCACATGCGGGAAGAAGGCGATAGAGGCATCCTCATTGGCCGAGTACCAGATGGCGTCATTTTTCATGAACTGCACCGCGGCCTGCAAACCGGCGCGCACTTCCGCCGGATTGGCGCCGGCCAGAATGGCGATGATTTCGCCCGACAGCTTGCCCGACGCGTGTTTGGCCCCGGCGTAGAAGGAATGAGCATACACCACCTCAACCTCGGCCATCTTGGTGGCCTCGTCAATGGCGACGTAAGTCGCATCATCGTTGTCAGCCGTAATCAGGCCCAGCGAACGCTGCTCCGGCCGCAGTCCCAGATGCTCTGCAAGACCGCGGTCCACATTGGGGATCATCCTGACCGCCAGAGGTATTGCGTATAATGGATCGAGTATTCCCATGGTTGCTCCTATTTGATCAACTTCAGCTTGACGCCAGACGCTTGATGTTTGAGCATCCGCTGCGCGATCTGGACAGCAAAGGCGCCGGCTTCCAGCGGGTTGGTGCCGCCATTTTCGAAGATGTTGCAGACCACGTCACGGTCCGCATCGGTATCGCCGGTCTTGGGGCGATAGGCCATGTACGCGCTCATGCTTTCGGCGCGGCCCAGGCCGGGGCGCTCGCCAATGAGCAAGATCACCACGTCGGGCTTGAGCACCTCACCGATGTCATTGATGACGCCGACGCGGCAGTATTGAATGAAGAACGGCGTGCCAAAGGTCAAACCTGCGGCCTGCACGCCCTGCTTGAGCACTGGGAACATCTGGCGCACGTTGGCTTCCACCGCGGCTGCGCTGAGGCCGTCGCCCACGACGACCTGCACGTTGGCGCTCTTGACGCAGCGTTCGGCCACGGTGCGCTTGGCCTCATCGGTCAGCAGGCGCCCCAGGTCAGGGCGCAGGAGATACTCCTCCTTGCCGCCGGTGATCTGCGTCTGCACCGTGAACAGCCCCAGGTCGTCCAGCAGGCGCTGATCCACGTCACGATAGAGGGTATCCTGCGTGACGGCGTGATCGGACTGAAAGAGCAGGAGCGATTGGGTGGTGTAGCGCGGCCCGGCCCGGCCCACGCCGATGCGCGAGGTGGTGGAAGCCATCAACGCCTTGAGGCCGTCCACATCATAAGGCGCCTTGACCTGCGGCCGCGTGCGCATTTCCGGCGTCGTGGGGTCGGGCAGGTCAATGTGCAGCCGCGCCCCTGGGTCGCCGACGGCCGCCGCGCCCACGCCAACACCCGCCACCGGCGCTCTGATGGCGCCAGCCGTAGCCAGTTCCTTCAACACCGACTCGATTATCGCATTGAGTTGTGCTTCATCCATCGTTTCCCCTCCGGTTAAGCCACGCGTCGCTGCAAGAAGAACGACGGGTCGCCGGCTTTGGCGGTCAGGCGGCCGTTGCGCATCAGGCCCAGTTCTTCCATCCAGACCTCGAATTCGGGATTGGGGCGCAGGTTGAAGAGCTGGCGCAGGGTGGGCGCATCATGGTAGCTGGTACACTGATAGGAGAGCATCGAGTCGTCGCCCATCGGTACGCCCATGAAGTAGTTGCAGCCCGCGGCCGTCAGCATCACGGCCAGATTCTCGATCGCGTTCTGATCGGCGCGGGCGTGATTGGTGTAACAGGCATCACAGCCCATGGGGATGCCAGTGAGCTTGCCCATGAAGTGATCTTCCAGCCCGGCGCGCTGAATCTGGCGCGCATCGTACAGATACTCTGGCCCGATGAAGCCCACCACGGTGTTGACCTGGTAAGGCTGATAGCGCTTGGCCAGGCCATAGCAGCGGGCCTCCATCACCAGTTGATCCCAGCCGTGATGCGCGTCGGCCGACAGCTCAGATCCCTGGCCGGTCTCGAAGTACATGTAGCTCGGCCCGGCCGTGAAGCAGTGCTTGCGCGCCAGCGCGTAAGCCTCATCCAACATGGCGACGGAGATGCCGAACGACTCGTTGCCGCGCTGCGAGCCAGCCAACGACTGAAAAATCAGGCCCACCGGTGAGCCGCTCTCCAGGCACTTCATCTGCGTGGTGACGTGAGCCAGCACGCAGTTTTGCGTCGGAATCTGCCAGGTCTGGATGATGTCGTAGGTCATGTCGAGCAGACGGGCCACGCTGGCGTAGGAGTCGTCCACCGGATTGATGCCGATGACGGAATCGCCGGAGCCGTAGGCCAGGCCCTCGTAGATTTCGGCGCGGATGCCTTCGGGTGAATCGGTGGGGTGATTGGGTTGATTGCGGCTGGCGAGGGTGCCGGGCATGCCAATCGTGTTGTTGCAGTGGGCTGAAACGCGAATCTTGCTGGCGGCGTAGATCAGATCGAGATTGGACATCAGCTTGGTGACGCCTGCAATCATCTCGGCAGTCAGGCCCTGCGAAACACGGCGGATCATCGCGCCGTCGGTGGTATCGGCCAGCAGCCATTCGCGGAACTGTCCCACACTCCAATCCTTGATCTCGCCGTAGATGGTCTGGTTGACGCCATCGTGAATGACACGGGTGACCTCGTCCTCGGCGTAAGGCGCGGCCGGCGTGTCATGCAGCACCCACAGCGGCACCTCGGCCAGGACATAGCGCGCGGCCATGCGTTCGGCGGCGGTCTCTGCGCCAACACCCGCCAGGCGATCGCCCGACTTTTCTTCATTCGCCTTGCCCATGAGGAGGCGCATGTCGGGGAATTCATAGGTCTTGCCAAATAATTTGGTACGCAGGAGCATTCTCACTCCTTCTCTGGTCTGACGGGACGCAGCTCTCGTTCGTCCCGCAACACAGTCATCATCAATGATAAAAAACCAACGTCTTGACGCTGAGCGGCACCACGCGGCCTTCCATCAGGGGAGCGCCAATGTCAATATAATCGCCTTCACTCAAGCCAACCTGGTCAATCACGAGCAGCGGGCGGGTAGGCGCCATAGCCTTGATCGTCTGCCCCAGGGCTTGGGCATAGTCACGTCCGATGATGATGACCAGCGGGCGATCATCAGGCAAACTGCGGGAGAATTCGGCCAGGCCGGTGGCCAGCTTCAGAAGCAAAGTATAATCCAAAGCGCGCTTCAGATCAAATGCCACGGCGAACTCGTCAACGGCCAGGTTGATGTCCCAGCGGCGCAGCGCGTCGAGGACCGCCTGTGCGATGACCTCAGGCGCCAGGCCCAGTGTCACATCGAGATCGGGTCGGATGACAGGCACATTGCGCAGCGGCAGAATCTCGCGCTCCGCCCAGATCGTGGAGCCGGAGAGGGTAACGGTCTGTGAACTGGCGCCCAGCACCGTGGCACGCAGGGTTTCCGCCGGCTGCACCCTGTCATAGGCCTGGATGCCAGGGTGGCGGCGCAGTGAATCAGCCAGCAGCGGGCCTACATCATCATGAATGGTGACATCGCTGACGGCGTGAATCGGAACGGGGTTGTAGACGTAATGGCCGATACCGCCCGACAGCATGAGGACGGCGCCCTTGCCGGAGGTCGCGGCCGGCGGCGTCAGGTAGAGCTGCTGCGCCAGCGACGAGGCGCCGCCTTCGATCAGCTCGATGGTCAGATCGGCCATGCAGTCGGTGAAACGGCGCAACTGATCGAGCGTCGGAGCATCGCCCACGTGCAGGTTCAGGCCCAGGTGAGCGAGAATAGCCAGCGCGGGCTGCGCCAGGTGACGAATCTGCCCGCTGCGCCGCTCGATCTCCATGATGCGACCGCCGTAGTTCATGGCGGCCGCGGCCACGGCCGCGCCGGCGTGGAACATAGCCGAATTGGCGCTGCCGCCGCCGATGTCCACGTTGGTCACTTTGCAGAAATACTTCTGCGAATAGGCGGCCGCGCCGGCGCCGCGCCCGGCAATCAACGATTCCAGGTGCGGCCCGGCCACGGTCACGACGAATTCACCGGCCAGCCCGCCCAGGGCGTGCAGAATCTGCTCGGCGTTCTTCTTCTTGGCCGTTTCGCCAGTGATGATGACCGCGCCGGTTTCCACCTGGCGCGGATCAACGCCGGCGCGGGCATATTCTGCCTTGACCAGGGCGGTCAGCCGCGCCACATCAATCGTGTCGGCATCGGCCAGCGGCGTGAGGGTCACCGGGCTTTGGTAAAGCACCTCTTTGGCGGTGATTCCCACGCGCGGCACCTGCGCGGCGCCGGCCGCATTGGCCAGGGTCAGGCGCGAGAAGACGATCTGGGTGGTGGTCGTTCCCACGTCCAGCCCGACACTGAGCATTGTGCGGGAGGTTTCGGTCATGAAGCGTCACTTTCAGCGGGCAGGCCCCGCCCCATTGCCATGTTCGGCGACTCACTCAAGTCGCTGCAACGACTGGCGAATCCCACCTGCGTGGGCTTCGCCCCAAGATCGAAATGCACCCCAGCGACAACCTTGTCACACCACGCCATTGATGGGGAAGGCCGGGCCACATTTCAGGTTCTGTTGGCCTGCGACAGCCGGAGAGCGCCGCCTACGCTCGCCGGCTGCCGCGGGATCAACGCGCGGCGCGGGCTAGGAGTGCCCGTGCGCGGCCGCGGCCATGTCAGTCTCGATCTTACGCAAGGCTGCTTCATCGGAGGCCGTGGGGCCTTTGAAGCGGCGTTTGGCGTCCACTTGCCAGTAGATCAGCATGAAGACCGCCATCAGGATGATGGACCAGCCGGCCAGCTCATTCGGCGGGATGGAGAACAACACCGTAATGAAGGCAATCCAAGCCAGGGCCAGCACGTTGATGAGGACGCCCCAGTTCTTGAGGCTCCAGGGAGCCGTCTTGGGCGTGGTGAACTCACCCTGTTTACGTAGTTTGTTGCGCAGGTTCAGATAGATCGGCAGGCCGTAAGCGACGTAGAGTGCGGTGGTGCTGACGGCCACGACGACGGTGTAGAGCGCCGACCAGACCGTGAGCAGCACAGCCAGGGTGCAGGTGATGACGATGGACCAGACCGGCGTGCGCAGCGTGGGGTGAATCTGCTTGATGAGGCGATAGCCGGGCATGCCGTCATCGCGAGCAAAGGCGAACCACATACGGCTCATGCTGGTGATGGAGGAAAGCCCGCACAACCACATGGCGACGCCGATGATAATGGCGATGATGTGGCCGAAGAAGATCCTGTCGAAGTTCTCGTAGACGATGTAGAGGACAGCCGGGCCGTTGGCCGCGTCCACGGTCTTGGCAATGTCGCCGCCAGGAATATGCAGGGTCAGGATGAGGAGCATGATGTAGCCGACGACGAACGAAACGGCGACGGAGAGGAAGACGCCCCAGGCGCTGTTCAAGCGGGCCATGACCGTCTCCTCAGCCACGTGCGCCGAGGCGTCGTAACCGGTGTAGGTCCACTGCGCCTGCAAGAGTCCGAGCACGAAGGCGAGGACGATGCCGCCACCGGCATACAGCCCCATCATGCCCGGTATTTTCATCATCAGGGAGTTGAAGGGGGGCAAGGTGCCGGCGACGAACGTATTGGCTATGCTAGCCGGTTCCACGGTGGTGACGCCCTGGAAGAGAAAGCTGAAGGGCTGCGTGTGCTTGCCAAAGAAGGTCAACAGCAGGGCCATGATCAAGACGCCGCCGATGTGCCAGTAGACGCTGAAATCACTCAGGCGCGCCGTCAGCTTGATACCAAAGACGTTGATCAGCACCTGCGGGACCATGATGACCATCATCACGACGATCATGGTCATCGTATTGGTCGTGTCAATGGCGGTGCCGAAGAGGCGATTGCATGCGCCGGCGATGTAGATGGCGGCGGCGAAGTCAATGCCCGCGGTGATCATGATCTGCCCAAGCATGTTGAACCAGGCGGTGACCCAGGCCCACTTGATGCCGCCCAGGCGGTGCGCCCAGAAGTAGAGGCCGCCGGCCGTCGGGTAGGCTGAGGCGAGTTCGGCCATCGAGGCCGCAATACAGAGGGTGAAGAAACTGACGAGAGGCCACCCGAAGGTGTTGATGATGGGGCCGGCAAACTGCAGACCGTATCCAAAGAGAAGGATCGCGCCGGTCAAAATGGAAATGATGGAAAACGAGATGGCGAAATTGGAGAAGCCTCCCATTTCACGGAACAACTGCTGTGCGTAGCCCATCTTGTGCAGGTCGCGCATGTCCTCGCGGATCATCTCTTCGCGCGACTTACCCTTGTAAGCCATGAGTTCTGCTCCTTTCCTCGAACGAAACACGAATATGAAGTTGATCGAAACAGGCGGGTTGGCGTGGAGAGACGCTATTGTAATGGCTTTTGAGAAAAATGCAAAACCGTACCCCCTGCCACCAGCAGTTCCAAATGTAGCACACATTCAACCACAAAGAGCACAGAGAACACAAAGAAACGGCAGATCAGACGCAAATCGGCAACTTCTCTGCGTTCTTTGTGATCTCTGTGGTTAAAAACCAGGCTACATTTGAAACTGCTGCCCTGCCACTGGTGCGGTAAAGGGCGGAGATTCGGGCTTTTCCTAACGGCGGCCGATGATGATGCCTTCGGTCAGGGTCATGGAGAGGCTCTTCTCGCTGCGCACGGGCTGCAAGAAGGCGTAGACGCTGCGCTCGGGGTCGAGCAGCCAGGCCTCCAGGTAGGCGCTCATGGGCGCGGAGACCGCCATGCGGCGCAGCCAGCCGTGGAAGTCCATCGTTTTACGCAGGGTTTCGGTGTGGGTGACCCGCAGACCGACCGCCTGAAACAGATCGGCCAGTTCTTGCAACGTCAAGGCGCGTCCGTGGCTGGGATCGCGCATCTTCTCGAAGCTGTTGATGGCTTTGGCGACGGCAGGATCAGCCGGGACGATGTTGTCAATGATGGCAACGAGGCCCTCGCGACGACAGACGCGCACCATCTCGGCCAGGGCGCGCTCCGGCTGCGGGAAATGGTGCAGGGCGATGCGACAGATCACCAGATCGAAGCTGCCAGGGCGGAAGGGCAGCTTCTCCACGTCTCCCAGCTCGAAGGTCGCATTGCCGATGCCTCGTTCGTCCGCCAGGGCGCGCGCCTGGCTGATCATCTGCGGCGTCAGGTCGCTGCCTACCACGTGCTGCACATGCGGCGCCAACGCCAGTGCGGTGTGGCCGGCGCCGGTTGCCACGTCCAGCACTTCCCAGTGCGGCTGCGGCTGCACCAACTCGATCAAACGGCCTAAACTCGCGCCCTGCGCATGCACCTTGCTGGTGGCATAGCCCGCGGCCGACGCCCCAAACTGCTGCCGCACCAGGTTCTTGGTTTCTTCACTCATGGTTTTCTCCTCGGTCGGCGAATCGCGCCATCCACGCCGCCGCCGCCCAACAACGATTCATTGGCTGCATTCACGATCGCATCCACCTCCAGCCGCGTCAGGTCCCCTTCATCGCCTTCGTGCTCCTCACTTCGCGCCTTCGTGCCTTCGCGCTTCGCGCCTTCGTGTCACTTCGCGCCTTCGTGCTCCTCTTTCTTCATCGTCAAACTCACGCGCCCACGCTCGCGTTCGATCTTGAGCACGCGCACGTCCACCACATCGCCTACTTTGACCACCTCGTGCGGGTTGCGTACATAGCGCGGCCCCATCTCGCTGACATGCACCAGGCCATCGTGCTTGACGCCAATGTCCACGAACGCGCCGAAATCCACCACGTTGCGCACCGTGCCTTGCAGCGCCATGCCCTCGCGCAGGTCGTCCAGGCTGAGGATGTCCCTGCGCAGTACTGGCGCGGGCAGGTCTTCACGCGGGTCACGTCCTGGCCGGCGCAGCGCCTCCAGGATGTCGGTCAAGGTGGGCACGCCCACTTCGAGCAACTCGGCCACCTCCTCGATACGGTGCTGCTGCATGTAGCGCGTCACCAGGCCGGACAGGTCCTTAGCCTTGAGGCCAATGCCCAGCAGGTCGAGCAGGCGCTTGACCACCGCGTACGATTCGGGGTGAATGGCGGTGTTGTCGAGCGGATTGGCGCCGTCGGGCACGCGCAGGAAGCCGGCCGCCTGCTCGAAGGCTTTCGGCCCCAGCCCTTTGACCTTCTTCACATCGCTGCGGCTGCGGAATGACCCCTCCTGATTGCGGTGCTCGACAACGTTCTGGGCAACCTTCTTGCCGATGCCGGCCACATATTGCAGCAGCGCCGCGGACGCCGTGTTCACGTCCACGCCGACCAGGTTGACCGCATCTTCCACGACGCCATCCAGGGCTTGCTGCAATTTTTTCTGATCCACGTCATGCTGGTAAAGACCGACACCAATGCTCTTGGCATCAATTTTGACCAACTCGGCCAGCGGGTCCTGCAAACGCCGTGCAATGCTGATGGCCCCGCGCACGGTCACATCCAGATCGGGGAATTCCTCGCGCGCCAGCGGTGAAGCCGAGTAGACGGAGGCGCCGGCCTCGCTGACCAGGGCGTAGGCCACGTCACGGCCGGACTTCCCGCCTGCGGCGCCCAACTCGCCAATCACTTCCGCGACCAACTGCTCCGTTTCGCGACTGGCGGTGCCGTTACCAATCGCGATCACCGCCACCTGGCCGTTCTCGATCACGGCGCGTAGTTGACGCTTGGCCTCGCTCCACTGTTTTTGCGGTTCGTGGGGAAAGATGGCAAACGAGCCGAGGTACTTACCGGTCTCATCTACCAGCGCCACCTTGCAGCCGCTGCGAAAGCCGGGGTCAATGCCCAACACCCGCCGGCGCTTGAGCGGCGCTTGCAGGAGCAGGCTCTTGACATTGGTGGCAAAGGTCAGGATGGCCTGATCGTCCGATTTTTCGGTCAGGCCGCCGCGCACGTCACGTTCGACGGCCGGCTGGATCAGGCGTTCGTAGCCATCGGCGATCGCCATCTGCACCTGCAGCGCCACGGCCGAGCGGCGGTCCTTGATAAACTGGCGGCCGATGTTGTCCAGGATTTCCTCATCCGGGCCATGCAGCGTCGCTTTGAGCACGCCCTCTTTTTCGCCCCGGTTGATCGCCAGAAGCTGGTGCGCGGGCACATCCTTGAGCGGCATGGCAAAATCATGGTACATCTCGTACTTCTGGCCCGGGTCAGCGCCGACCGCGGCCAGCCTGACCACCAGAAGCCCCTGACCCAGCGTCTTGCTGCGCGCAAACGCCCGCACCTGGGCATCTTCGCTGACCACTTCGGCCACGATGTCACGCGCGCCGGCCAGCGCCGCCTCCGCATCGGCCACCTCCGCGGCGATGAAAGTGGTGGCCAGGGCGGTCAGTTGGCCGCTGAGCTTTTCAGGGTGCAGCAGCACCTCGGCCAATGGCTCCAACCCGCGCTCACGGGCCTGCATCGCGCGCGTGCGGCGCTTGGGGCGATAGGGCAGGTAGAGGTCTTCGACGCGCTGCAGGGTGGTCGCGGCCCGAATCTCCTGCTCCAGCGCCGGCGTCAGTTTGGCCTGCTCAGCAATGCTCTTCAGCGCCGTCTCCTGGCGAGCGTGCAGGTTGCGCAAATAGTCCAGGCGACTCTCGATTTGCCGTAGTTGTACTTCGTCCAGGCCGCCGGTCACTTCCTTGCGGTAGCGGGCAATAAAAGGGATGGTGTTGCCATCGTCCAGCAAGGCAATGGTGGCGCTGACCTGCTGCGGGCTGATACCCAATGCGCGGGCGATCGTTGTCGGAATAGCTGGGGTGACAGGCGCCAGGACTGGCGCGTGGGTTGTCTGCGTGGTCATCGGTCTCGATTGCTTTCAGGAATCCGCACCGGACTGACCGGCGCACGCGCGATGATAGCACATTTTTTCGCCTCTGGCAACACATGGCGCCATTCGTGCGATTCGTGGCGGGGGCTGGTTTTTTCTGTCACGAATTTCACCAGTTTTCACGAATTATTGTCTCCGCATGAAGCTGATGTTATAATCTGGAGCAACATGTTTTTTTCCAACCGCGTTGAACCTGGGGGACACCTATGACAGCTAACCCAACTCCTTCCGATCTGCTGGCCTCCCTGCGCCGCGCGATCGAGGCGCAGGATGATGACCTGGCGGAGCATTTCGTGCGCCGGCTGACAACCGCTGATGGCGCGCTGGTGGCCGAGCTGGTCACCTGGCTCGATGATCCTGATACCGACCGGCGCTGGTGGGGGGTGCGTACCCTTGTTGCAGTGGCCGGCCTGGCTGGCGATGGCGAAACCGCGCTGGACCCGCTGCGCAAGCGTTTACGCGACGATGACGCCAGCATCCGCTGCGCCGCGGCCCTGGCGTTGGCCGAACTTGGGCTGGTCGAAGCCACTGACGACCTGGTTGAGACCCTGAGCGATGTCAACGGCTGGGTGCGGGCATCGGCCGCGGATGCCCTGGCGCTGATGGGGGAGAAGGCCGTGCCGGCCCTCGCGACCGTGCTTGCCACCGGGCCGCAGGGCGCACGGTCACGCGCCGCCCACGCCTTGAG
Source organism: Candidatus Amarolinea dominans (assembly GCF_016704685.1). Classification (NCBI taxonomy): domain Bacteria; kingdom Bacillati; phylum Chloroflexota; class Caldilineae; order Caldilineales; family Candidatus Amarolineaceae; genus Candidatus Amarolinea; species Candidatus Amarolinea dominans. The sequence goes on along the minus strand of NZ_JADIZS010000018.1, from coordinate 20,211 downwards.
CAAGATCCGTACCCTGGAGACTGCCGAGGTGTTTTACCGTTACCTGCAAGATGAAAATCAACTGGTGCAGGCCTATGCGTATGATACCCTGGACCAAATGGGGTTTTTGCGCACTATCCTGGTGGTTTGACCGTGGTGCATTTCAACGGCGTTTGCTGTGAAGTAAGGAGACCGCATGATTCAGACACGCGCTGAGTATGAACAACAGGAACGCGAACACCTGGCGCCGTATGCCATGCAGAGCGGCGCCAGCCGCGGCCGCCGCGTGGCCGAGGAAGAACCGGCCTACCGCTCGGTCTTCCAGCGCGACCGTGACCGCATCATCCACACGACCGCGTTCCGGCGCCTGGAGTACAAGACGCAGGTCTTCGTCAACACCGAGGGCGATCATTACCGCACCCGCTTGACTCATTCGATCGAGGTGGCGCAGGTGGGGCGCAGTCTGGCGCGGGCCTTGCGCGCCAACGAAGACCTGACCGAGGCCATCTGCCTGGCGCACGACCTGGGCCACCCGCCCTTTGGTCACACCGGCGAGCAGGTGCTGAACGGCCTGATGCAGGGCTTTGGCGGTTTCGATCATCAGCGCCAGACGATGCGCATCCTGGACAAGCTGGAAAAGCGCTATACGGCCTTCGACGGCCTCAATCTGACCTATGAAGTGCGCGAGGGTGTGGTCAAGCATGACACCGACTACGACGTGACCGACGCTGCGGGCTACGACCCGGAACTGGCCGGTACGCTGGAGTGTCAGTTGGCCAACCTGGCGGATGAAATTGCCTACAACACCAGTGACCTGGACGACGGTCTGCGCGCCGGGCTGCTGCGCATCGAAGATGTGCGGCAGCAGCCGTTGTGGCAGCAGGCGCTGGCCAGCCTGGGCGAATCGCCAGAGCAGCCGCTGGATGATCTCTTGCGCCACCGCGTGATCCGCCGCCTGGTGGGCATCTTCATCCGCAACGCCATCGAAGCGACGGCCGCCGCCCTGGTTGAGAATCACGTTCATTCGGTCGCGGCGCTGCGCGGCCAGGGGCGCAATCTGGCCGGCTACACCCCTGCGTTTGCCGCGGACAGTCGGGAGATGAAGCGCTTTCTGCTGGCAAATTTCTACCGTCACTACCGCGTGATCCGCATGGCCAGCAAGGCCCAGCGCGTGCTGACCAACCTGTTCAACGCCTACTTGCAGGAACCCCTGCAGATGCCGGCCAGCACCCAGGTCAAAATTGACAGCGAGCCGGAAGGCCTGCACCGGGTGATCTGCGACTACATCGCCGGCATGACCGACCGCTACGCGCTGGAAGATCATGCCAAGCTGTTCGACCCGGCCGTCAGAGTCTGATCGAGGAGGTGTCCCATGTCTAATTTCGCATCCGCTGCGGCTGAAAAAACGCTGCGCGACGCGCTGCAAATGCTGATTGCCCGCTGGCCCACCCTGGACGCGGTCAGCGCGGCGGACATCCGCGCGGCGCTGACTGCGCCTTACGAGCAACTGCGCCAGGCCACGGGCCGGTTCCTGCCGGTGACCGCCGCGGTCGCGGCCCTGGGCGCACTCGACCAGGCGCCGAGCGGCCGCCGACTCCTGGCATCCATCCTCGATCCGGCCCGTGAAACGAACGCCATGCGCGGCATCGCGTTCAGCAATCCGGCTTGGGCGCAGGAAATCCGGACGATGCTGGAGCAGATCCTGCAGATTACTCATGACTCCAAACCCTACCCGGTCAGCCAGTTCTCCTACTGGCCGAGTAAGGCGAGCAGCGTCCTGCGCCCGGTGGTCGAGGCGCTTCTCGCCGGCCGGGACCGCCTGGACGCTGCGGTTCAGGCCGATCTAGGCCGCCTGTTCCTGGAGACGGCCCGCCGCCTGGAAGAGGCGGCTACTTTCGAAGAACGCGGCGCGGCGGCGGTCTGGTTCCTGGAGCAGATTGATGTGATTGCACCGGATGTGCCGGAAGTGCCGCCGCTGCTGCAGAAAGCGGCCAGACAGGCGGACGAGTCTGCGGAACCTACCTGGCGCAAGGGGGTGTTGCCCGACAGAAATACATCGGAGCTTGTTGATCTCCTGCGCCGGGCCGGCGCCGCGGACCGGGAGATGGCGACTGCCATGCCGCCTGATGATGAGCCATCGGATGCTGATGAAGTGGCCGTCGTGCAGCGCTACGGCGCGGTGGAGTTCCCCGGCCGGGTGCTGCACCGGCTGGCCACCCGCCTGACCGTGCGCCTGACCGAACAGCAGGCTAGGGGCGCAGTCAGCACCCCGACCGCCATGTCGGTGCAGGTGGGCGAGGCGCACCCGGTGACGGCCGTCGTCCTGGCGCCCGATTTCGTCATCTTCGACGCCAACTGGAACCTTGCGCACACCGGCGAGCTGGTGGTCAAGGCCAGCGGCGATTCCGCCCCGTTGATCTTCGATCTGCTGCCCAAGTCGCCCGGCGCCAAATCGGTGGCGGTGGACTTCCGCCAGAACGACCGCCTGCTGGGCACGGTTGGCCTGCAGGTGGAGGTGGTCAGCACTGTCGCGGAACTGGGCGCGGGGCCGGCGCAGGCGCTGTCTACCCAGGCGGTGATGACCATGCCGGATCGCGACCTGCCGCCGCCGCAGTTGGAACTGCGCATCAAAGCCGCCGATTCGGCCCACACCACCTTCGAGTTCATTCTGCATTCCAAACTGGCCGGCTTCAACTGGAAATCCATGGGCACGCACACGTTCGCGGGCCAGCCGGCCGAGGAGATGAAGAGCTACTTCAAGAGGCTCAACGATCTGGCGCGGCAGACGGGCGGCTCACTGCCCGACAAGGACAAACAGACCGAGTTGAAGACCCTGGGCGAGAACCTCTTTTTCGATGCCTTCCCGAAGCCTTGCAGCGCGCCCTGTGGGCCATACCGGCCAGGATCACCAGCCTGATCATCACCTCCGACGAGCCGTGGATTCCCTGGGAACTGGCGCGCATCTTCGACCCAGAGACGCGGGCGGAAGGCGATTTCCTGTGCAGCCGCTTCACCGTGGCGCGCTGGCTGGCCGGCGACGGCATGACCGCGACGCTGCCCAACCGGGGAATGACGGCCATCATTCCCAGCACGAACCTGATCTACACCGGGGCCGAATACGAGGCCCTGCAGGACCTGTGGCCGGATGATACACTGATCGCGCTGACCGACGCCGCCGCCACGACTCGTGACGTGATCATCCGGCTGAAGGACAGCCGGCTTGCAGGCATCGTGCATGTCGCCAGTCACGGCGCGGCCGGCGATGACCCGGCCCAGTCCACCATTACGCTCAGTGATGGCAAGCTGCGACCGACGGACATCTCACGGAGCACGCGCTACACGCGCCGCCCGCTGATCTTCTTCAACGCCTGCGAGAGCGGCAGGACCGGTTTTGCCCTGGCTGGGCTGGGCGGCTGGGCCGAGCGCTTCGTGCAGGCTGGCGCCGGCGCGTTTGTCGGCGCCCTGTGGGAAGTCAACGACCGCCTGGCCGCGCAATTCGCCGCCGTGTTCTACGAAAAACTGTTTGGCGGCGCTGCCCTGGGCGACGCATTTACCGCCGCGCGCACAGCCATCCGCGACGCCGCGCCCAACAACCCCACCTGGCTGGCCTACGTCCTCTACGGCGAGCCGCTCAGCCTGCTCCAGGCTGCCCCCGAATGAATTCGGGGTTACGGGGCGTGCGGTGATCCGACGGCCGCGCCCGAATGATGAAATTTGGTAATGCAATCGGGCGCGGCCTCGTTGTCATTCCACCGAATGAATTCGGCGTCTGGTATGAAAAACCTGCTGAAGCAGGTTCGGGTGTTAGAATGCCGGTTCGTTAAGAACGTCATAGACTGGCGGTGATTCGCGCACGGCCGCGCCCGAATGAATTCGGGGTTACAACAAGTCTCTGGTCTCTGAAGACCGGAGACCGGAGACCATTCGCCTTCCACGTACCCGATCTCTGATCTCGAATCTCCGATCTCTGCCCTCTGCAGACCGGAGATTGGAGACCGGAGATTGGAGACCATTCGCCTTCCACGAAACCCGATCTCTGATCTCGAATCTCCGATCTCTGCCCTCTGCCAGAATCCTCCCCTTCGCTGTTCTTTGTTGCCACGATGCGTGCTCACGCCCAGGGCGCCCAGACGTACACCACTTGAAACAAGGAACAGCATCATGACCAGGTTGCGCATCTCTCTCTGGGCTTGCGGTTTGTTTGCCCTCTCCCTCACTTTTCTCCCCACCCTGGCTGCCGGGCGACCCGCGCCGGCCCTGGCCCCACCCGCGCCGCCGATCCTCAGCGAAACGGTTTCGATCAACGGCCTGCACGGCTGGACCGCTGCGCAGGGCAATCATCTGAAGCTCTTCGATGTCGCGCTGGACGAAAACCTGAATCGCATCTACGTACAGGGCATTCTGACCGCCGGCATCGCGGTGATTGACGGCGCTACCGACACCCTGATCGGCAGCCTGAGCAGCGGCGGCAGCGACAACGACTTCAATCGCCCCTACCTGGCGGTTCATCCCACCAACGGCATGCTTTACATGGCCGGTTATGGCAACCACATCCTGCGCCGTATTGACCCGGCCACCAACACCGTCACGGCCGAGGCCAGTCTGGCCGCTGATCCGGTAGGCGTGATCGTGGATGCGGCCACCAGCCGCGTCTTCGTCAGCCTGCAAACCACCGGCAAGGTGGCCGTCTACGATGCCACCACCCTGGCCCTGCTCGCCACGGTTGACCTGGGCGCCGATCGCATCGGCGGCCTGGCCCTGGACAGCGCGGCCCAACGCCTGTACGTGGTACACAGCAGCGCGCCCACGGCCGCCACTCCGCTCTATGTCATCAACACCGCCACCCTGGCGCAGCTACCGTCGCTCACCGTCAACAACGCCGGCGGCGCGCCCTTCAACTTCGTGGATGTTGACCCGGCCAGCGGCCGCCTCTTCCTCACCACCTCCAACCGCCTGTTCATCTTGAACAGCAGCGGCGTCCAGCTTGCCAGCACGCTCCTGCCCGCGGACGCCAAGCAGCCCCGCTTCTGGACCGCCACCGGCAAGGTCTACGTCGTTTCCCGCGACGGCATCTCCCCCATTCGCAGCAGCCTGTCCGTGCTCGATGCCAGCACCGGCGCGCTCGAACAGCAGCTTGACCTGCAGACTGGCGGCGCGCAGCGCATGGTGCTGAACCGCACCACCGGCAAAATCTACACCGCCGGCATGGAGTACACCCAGGTCGCGGTGGTCAACGCGCTGACCGTCAGCCTGAACGGCCTGCTCGACATCGGCAACGCGGTCGAAGATGTCGCGGTCGCGCCCACCGACGGCACGGTTTATCTGACCAACCGCCTGGGCGGTAGCACGCTGATGATCTACCGGCCCGGCAGCGGCGCCTGGAACGAACTGACCACCGGCGGCTGGCCCACCGCGGTGGATGTGGACACCGCGCTGAACCGACTCTTCGTCCTTAGCCACTACGACGGCGCCGTCACCGCCTATGCCCTGGCGCCGGACCCGCTCAACCCGACGCTCCTGGGCAGCGTCAACCTGGGCTTGACCGACACCGAGGACGCGCTGAGCAATCAGACTGTGGATAGCACGCACCACCGTGTCATCACCACGCATCCGGAGCGCGACCGGGTAGTCATCGTGGATGGCAGCAGTCTGAGCGTGGCCGCGACCATCAGCGATGTGCCGAGCTTCACCTACAGCCCGCAGGGTACCGCCGGCCCCGGGCACCTGCAGCCGGCCGTGGACGAAAGCCTCAACAAGCTCTACGTGCTGGTGTCACGCCAGCACAAGGTGGATGTTTTCGACGGCAACGCCAACTACGCCTACCTGCGCACCCTCGATCTGAGCAGCCAGCAATGGGGCTGGAGCAATGCGTTCGCCGATCATGTCATCTTCGCGGACAGCAGCCGTCACCGCCTGCACATCGGCCCCATCCTGATTGACACCACCACCGACACTGTGACCGGCCTGCTGCCGGCCGGCCGCGGCAGCATTGTGGTTGACCTGGATGCAGCCAACAACCGGCTGTTGACCCTGGACGTCGCAACAACCAGCGCCCAGGCAGCCGTCCGCGGCCCGCGGTTGACCGGCCGCCCGCGCCAGCCAGCCGGCGCGGCCGCCTCGGTCTGGCGCCTCTACACGATTGACGCCAGCAGTTTCAGCCTGATCTCGCAGACCGATCTGCGCAGCCTGACCTATGTGCCGCCCTACACCGGCCTCGACGCCAGCCGCCAGCGCTTCATTGCCGGCTACATGCAGCGGGCCGAGGTAGACATCTACGGCCTGGACGGCGCCGCGGCCACATCCACGCCCACGGCAACCGTTGGAGCGCCAACTGCCACGCCCACGCGCACCCCAACTGCCGCCGGAGCGACCGCGACGCCCACGCGTACTCCCACCGCCACGGCCGCCGGGCCCGACCGCCACGCCAACCGCCACGCCAGACGAAACCACCTGCGTGGTAGATGTCAACGGCAACGGCATCGGTGACATCGTGGACATCATGGGCACGACGGTCAATCCAGCCTGTCACAGCTACCTGCCGATCGTCGCCAGCCGCTGGAACCTGTCCTGGCCCGGCGCCACCCCCACGACGACGCCATCATCTACGCCGACCCGCACGCCCACCAATGCGCCTGGCTCTACCGCGACGCCCACGCCGACGGGCAGTCACGGCGTGGACCCGCACTGGGGGCCGGAACATCAGGCCACCTTCAGCACGCACATCGCGAGCGGCGTCGTCGGGCGCAACCTGGCCGTAGATGCCGCTAATCGTCTGCACATCATGTGGGGCGAGATCAACGGCACTGTCTACGACGCGCTCTACAGCCGCTCCACCGATGGCGGCGTCACCTGGTCATCGCCGCTGGATGTGGCGAACAGCACATTCCCGGCCACCGGTCCCAACCTGGTCATCGGGCCAGATGGCACACTGCACAGCATGTGGCACGACCGGCGCAGCGGCGGCGCAGATCGTCTGTACTACAGCCGTTCGACCGACGCCGGCTTGAGTTGGGGGGCGCCGCGCGACCTCACCGGAGCGTCCACCCGCAAGGTTGGCAGCTTCAGCTTCTCGCTCGATCTGCAGAACCGCCTGCACCTGGCCTGGCATTACGGCGATCCAAGCACCGACACGGCGCCCACCGAGATTTACTACATGCGCTCCACCGACGGCGGCAGCACCTTCGGCGCCCGTCAAAAGCTCAACCAGGGCAGTGGCCATGCCGCGTTCCCGCGCTTTTCTGTGGAAGGCGTCAACGGCAACCTGCTGGCGATTGCCTGGCGCGACAACCGCGCCAACCCGGACTGGGATACCTACGTGGCGGTTTCGACGGACGGCGGGCAGACCTTCGCCGAGCGCGTCGGTGCGGCCACGGCCGAGCGTGACTGGGACCCGGAGGCGATCGTGGACACGAGCGGAGTGATTCACCTGGGGATCATGACCACGCATCCCCCCCACGCCAGCGTGGACTACCGCCGTTCAACGGACCAGGGGCAGAGCTGGAGCGCCAGCGTCACCCTGTCCGAGGCCAGCAGCCGTTTCCCCTTCTGGGCGCCGGACAATCCGCACGGCGTGATCTGGCTTTTCTGGAAGGATGAGCGCGATTTCCTGACGCCCGCCTGCCCGGAGCCTGAGCGCTGCGCGGACATTGCCGGCAAATACTCCAGCGACGGCGGGCTGACCTGGAGCGCGCAGGAGTTCGTGACTGATCTGGAGAGTGTGGAGGTCAAGTTCCCCTCGTTGATCGTGGGGCCGGACGGGCGTCCGCATGCCTTGTGGAGCGATCGGCGCACTGGGTCCGAGGTTGAGAATCTCTACGTGCGCAGTCGCCTCAGCGCACCTTGAGCAGAGAGCGCCGTCACGCCGGAGGGCCGCTTGACCTCTCGTTTCATACGGGCACTCCTTCGCGCCGGATGTTGATCAAGAATGGGCTCTGCTCGTTTTCGAAACGCTCGCGACTGACAAAGGCGCGCGAGATGACGATATCGAAGCCAAGAGACAGCTCACCAATGAGCCTGGATGTGCGGCGGATCAGGTCGCCATAGTCTGGTTCATCCTTCACGACCACGAGCACATCTACGTCCGCCGCGGGACCAGCATCACCACGCGCCTGTGAGCCAAAGAGGACCACCCGATCCAGGCGAGCACCCAGGGAATCGGTGAGTGCCTGGTGCAAGACGGGCAACAGGCGCTCCAGGACAGTTGGTTGGCTTACCTCTGGTAGAATATTCTGTGGCACTGTTACACCTCACCTTGATCACCATCAATATCTCATCAACCGAGCGATCAGAGTATACCATATTGACCGTCTCGCGGCGAACGGCGCAGGAGTAGCGCTCTCCGCGTCCGTGCGCTTGCGCAGGAATTCCAAATGTACCCGGAATGGCTGCCCGTAAATGGGCCTGCGCTCCTCGTTCGGGCGGTTTTGGCCCAAAATCCCTGAGATAGGTGGGCAGCAAGAGGGATTGTGGGCGTTGGAAAGCTACATTTGGAAATGCGGCGCCCCGTAAGGGCGCCTTGACTTGAGCGAGCGATGCCCCCCCCACACCCGTCGTCCCGTAGGGACGATTGAATGAGGCCGCCCCGAGCGCAATCCGTCGCCATACCACGACCGCGGGGGATGGATTCAACCGTCCCTACGGGACGGATACGGCTCGTGCGATGATGGCTAAGGTCAGGTGTCCCTACGGGACGCGTCGCGCCCACCAGGACGGCCTGGCGCTGGCCAGTCACATGGATGGCTACATTTGGAACTGCTGGGAGTAGCGATCTCCGCGTCCGTGCGCTTGCGCCGCGCCACGTCGGCGACGGACGAGAGCATTGCCAAAATCGTCTCTACCAGATATAATGCCCACCAATAAGGCGAACAGGGTGTCAATGCGAGGTCTATCATGAGCACAGCTTCCATCCGTGAACAACTGAGCCGAAAACTCAACGAGCTGCCCGACGACATCGTCGCTGAGATCGCTGACTTCACAGCCTTCATTCTGGCCAGGCATCGGCTTCCCATGCCATACCTCGAGTGGACCGAGGGGCAATGGCGGGCGATGGCGCTTAGCCAATTTCTACGAGATGCAGACGGCGACGTTGAGTACACGATCAACGACGCCGAAGAGGTGTACGTCCAATGAGACCGGGAGACCTCGTGCTCGTTCGTTTTCCCCAAACCGACCTGCGGACCGGAAAGCTCCGTCCCGCCCTGGTTGTTGCGTTGGCACCTGGCCCGTACTCTGACGTTTTGTTGGCTTTAGTGACCTCGCGTGAGCACCAGGTCATTCCAGGCTTCGATGAGGTCATTCAACCCACGGATCCCGATTTTCCCCTCAGCCGTCTCAAAATACGTTCTGTGATTCGCCTTGCCCGTCTTGCCACTGTAGATCCTGCCATCATCGAAGCCCGGTTGGGTAGTATCTCGCCTGACCGACTTGCGCGCATCCGCAACCGTTTGACTTCCTGGCTGAAGCCGTAATCCTACCTTCTCACTTTGCTCCCTCCAGCACTTCGCCTGTCACCGGCCAGGTTCGTTTGACTTTTGCCCCTCTCTGCCTATAATCGGGCGATATCCTCTGCTTGTCCAGATGATCGAGCTTTTTCTGGACAGACAATCGCCAGCCCCGTGGGCGGTTCAGGAATTCATACCACAGGAAGATTCGTTCATGCCAATCCGCAAAATTTATCTTGTGCAGCCCGGTCGCGATGGGCGCTTCTTGGGCCGGCACCATGGCGCCGTACACCTTGATGCGCCTGGCCTCGCTCGTCCCGGACGCGGTGGAGGTGCAGATCATTGATGAGGACCTGCAGCCGCTGCCGTTCGACGAACTGGGGCCGCAAGACCTGGTGGGCATCACCGCCAAAACCCTGCAGATTGACCGGGCGCGCTGGATCGCCACGCGCGCACAAGCGCGCGGCGCCAAAGTCATCATCGGCGGCGCGCACGCCACGCTGGCGCCAGACGAAGTGGCAGCCTGGGCCGATTGCGTTGCCGTGGGTGAAGCCTATCGCACCTGGCCCCAGATGATTGCCGATTTCGACCGGGGCCAACTGCAGTCGTCCTACGTGGACACAGAATGGGCCAACCTCGATTTCCTGCCGCCCCTGGCCGACCGAGTGCTGCGCCAGGTGGACGAAAAACGTCGCTACTGGACGCCGTACCTGGAGATTACGCGCGGCTGTCCGCGCAGTTGCACCTTCTGCACCGCCATCCGGGTTTCGGGCGCGGTCATGCGCCTGCGCCCGGTGGAGCAAGTCGTCGAAGAGATCGAGCGCCGCGGCATCAAGCGCTTTTTCCTGACCGATGACAACTTCGGCCTGAACTTCCGCTTGCATCCTGAGTACATGGAACAGCTTTTCAAGGCGCTGGCCCGGCTGCCGCTGCACGGCTGGACTTGCCAGGCCGAGCTGCTGGTGGGCGATTATCCCGACCTGCTCAAACTGGCGCGACAGGCGCACCTGGACAAGTTCTTCATTGGCTTCGAGAGCGCCAATCCAAACAATCGGCGTGAACTGGGCGGCAAGGCCAAGGGCAACGTCGAACGTTACCGCGAGGTCATTCAGCGTCCACGACGCGGGCATCGGCGTGGTGGGCCTCTTTGTTTTCGGCTTCGATGGTGACACGCCGCAGATCTTCCAAAGCACCTATGACTTCATGCGCAGCAGCGATCTTGACAGCTTCAGCATCACCGTCCTGACGCCCTACGTGGGCACGCCGCAGCGCGCCAAGTGGATCGAGGAAAATCGCCTGCTTCCCGGCGTGCCCTGGTCACTGTACGATACCAACCATGTCACCTATTACCCGGCCCAGATGACCCATCAGCAATTGGCCCAGGGCTACGACTGGCTGTCGCGCAAACTGTACGGCTGGAACGGCATCGCCAGCCGCGGCCTGCGCCAGCTCATGCGCCATCCGCTGCGCGACTGGCCGCGCAAAGCCTTCGCCAGCTTCAGCACCGACTTCGGCTATCGTCTCGAATGTAATCACCGCGAGTGGGTGCCGGCCAGCGACGGCATCGGCCACCGGGTGCGCAACAGCATCCAGCGGGGATTCCCCTCGCAGGGCGGCGGCGAGATGACGACCTCAGAGGCACGCGACGCTGCCACGGGTTGACGTCGTGAAGTCCATTGGCCCCTGCGAGGGTTGTTGGCCGGACAATCGCCCAACCTTGCGCAGGCCCGCCGGGTAAGGAGCGGGTGCCGGGGAGGGCGTTGTCGGCTTGCCCGGCGATTCGAGCGGCAGCCAGCCTGCGCAAGGGGAGGACGGACCGTACGCAAACGAAAGAGGGTGCGCAATATGCGCACCCTCTCGCTTACGATACATCATACGGGGAGCTTCTTGATCCATCAGGGGGCTCCAATTAGGGAATCTACAGTTCGAATGGTACCAGCGCAAGATGACGATTGAGATAACAAACGCGCGGATGAGGCTGACAGATTTGTCAGGAAAGCGCCGAGCGGTCATCAAGCGGGCCGCAGCGCCCTGTCCATCTGCACCGTAGGAAAAACACGCCTTGTGGCGAATCCAACGGCGCGTCACGCGAACAGGGAGCGTCTCGCGACGCTCCCTGTTCTTGTCTGCACCTGCGATTCGGCTGCTATCTCGTTTACACGAGGCGGTGCAGGTTACTTCTTGCCTGCGCTCGCCACTGCCTCGTCTTTGAGCACGTGCGTGAAGAACCAATAGACCAAGTACGCAATCAGGATGAAATCAATGGTAACGCCGATGAAATGACCCATCTTCAACGCAATGGGGCCGAGGTTCCACACGGCATCGCGCCAAGCGCCGCCGGGAATGAAAAACGTCAGAATCGGCATGATGATGTCCTCAACCAGCGCCGACACCCAGGCGTTGAGCTTGCCGCCGATGATGACGGCGATGGCAAGGCCGATCACGCCCCACTTGTTCATGAACGCAATGAAACCCTTCACTTGTACCCTCCAAAACATGTAGATTCTCTTTGTGTCTCGGAAACACAATTCAAGCATAACGCCCATCCGTAACAGTCCACATGACGATTTTGAGTCAGGCTGGCAGCGCGCCCGATTTTGGTACCGTTTTCCTGCGGCTGGTATAATTCCAGAAACCCCGGCTTCCCCAGGGAAATGAGACGTGATGGGGGTGAGAGAGATGAGGAGGAAGCCATGAAGTTTCCGTATGGTATCAGTGATTTCGTGAAGGTGATGAGCGAAGGCTATTTCTATGTGGATCGCACCGACTGCATCCCGCTGCTGGAAGACCTGGGCGACCAGCTTCTCTTCCTGCGCCCGCGGCGCTTCGGCAAGTCGCTGCTGCTTTCCATGCTGGCGAACTATTACGACGTGGCCAACGCCGATCAGTTCGAGTCGTTGTTCGGTCGCCTGGCGATCGGCCGCGCGCCCACCCCGCTACACAATCAGTATTTTGTCATGCGCTGGGATTTTTCGCTGGTAGCCGCGTACGGCGGCGCTGGCGAGATCGCCCGGTCGCTGCACGATCATGTAAACGAACGCATTCGTGATTTTGCTGTTTACTACCAATCCTGGCTAACCCAAGCCATCGAAATCTATCCAGACAATGCGGTGGCGTCTTTCCAGTCGGCGCTGACAGCCATGCGCCACACTCCTTACAAGCTCTACCTGTTGATTGACGAGTACGACAACTTCGCCAACGAACTGGCCATGGGCGGCCAGCCGGCTGGCAAGGCACGCTACGACGCACTGCTGCGCGGAGAAGGCGCGCTCAAAACCCTCTTCAAGGCGGTCAAGGGCGGGGCCAGCGGCTTTGGCGTGGACCGCGTCTTCATCACCGGCGTCTCGCCCGTGGTTCTGAGCGATCTCACCAGCGGTTACAACGTCTCGGAGACGATTACCCTGCAGCCGGAGTTCAACGACCTGTGCGGCTTTCGTGAGGACGAAATCGCCGCCACCTTGCGTCAGATCACAGCGACCTGCGGGTGGGCCGCGGCGCAGGCGGATGAGGCGCTGGAGATGGTGCGCACCTTCTACAACGGCTATCGTTTCACCACGAACATGGCGGCCGAGCGCATCTACAATCCCACCCTGGCGCTCTACTTCTTCAAACATTTCCAGCGCGCCTGCGGTTATCCCGAAAACATGCTCGACAGCAACCTGGCTATGGATCGCGGCAAGATCGCGTACATCGCCAGCCTGCCCGGCGGCGGCCAGATCATTCTCGACGCGGTCAACGGCGCGCCGGTGTTGGCGGTTTCGGCCCTGGCTGACCGCTTTGGGGTGGAGGACATGCTGATGGCGGTCAAGGACGCGCCGTTCATGGCCTCGTTCCTCACCTACTTCGGCGTGCTCACCCTCGGCGGACGCACGGCCTCCGGACAGCTGATGCTGACGATTCCAAACCTGGTGGCGCGCAGGTTGTACGTGGAGCGCATCCAGGACCTGCTGCTGCCCGATCGCGGCGCCCTGGATGAAGGACGGCAGGCAGCGGAGTTGTTCTGCCAAACCGGCAATCTGCAGCCGCTGTGCGACTTCATCGAGCGGCGTTATTACCCCGTGTTCGACAACCGGGACTACCGCTGGGCGAACGAGTTGACGGTCAAGACCACGTTCCTGACCCTGCTCTTCAATGACATCGCCTACATCATGGATTCGGAGACCGCGCTGGCGCGCACCTACGCGGACCTGACCATGATCGTGCGGCCGGAGATGCGCCAGTATGAGCTGCTCGACATCCTGCTGGAGTTCAAGTACGTGCCCCTGAAAGAGGCGGAGCTGACCGGCGCGGCCGCGCGCGCTCAGCGCAGATGCCGTGGCTCAGCTGCCGCTGGTCAAGGCCCGGCTGGCGGAAGCGCTGGCGATCCTGCCGCGGACCCGCGCGGGTCTGCTGGCGCGTCACGGCGAGCGCCTGCGCCTGCGAACCTACGCGGTCGTGTCGTTGGGGTTCGACCGGCTGGTGTGGGTGGAAGTGTAAACCCTTTCAATCGCAAGCAAAGCAAGGAGGACAAGATGGACGCATTGAAACAAGAGGTGCGTCAGGCATGGGAAGAACGCGTCATCGAAGCGCAGACGAAGATCTGGGAGACCATCGAACCTGAGTTGGCGCGGTGGCAGTATGAACAGATGAATGCCCAACGCCTGTTGAGCAAAGCGCAGGACCAGGCCGGCCGTGAAACCTGGCAAACCCAGGTGGATGTCTACCAGATGTTGGTCATCGAGGCCGAGAATGACCTGGAAAAGGAGCAGGAAGAACTGGCGCTCTGCGAAGCCATGATCGCAGAGATTGACGCCGATCTGGCTGCCAGTGATTGACGCGGTGGGGCAGGGGGGTGATGTGCCACAGGCAAATACCTCGTGCGGGCTGCAAGCGCCTTGGGTGAGCGCTACTCCGGTGGGACCGAAGATCAAGCCGTTCAACAGCCCCGAGACGCGTTCGTTATGTTGCATAGTCTCCGATCCCCATCTCAATCTCCGGTCTCCAATCCACTCCGTCTATTCTACATCCCTCTCGCCACCACCACCTGCACGGCGATCCAGTCATCGTCGTCGCGGCGGCGGCTTGGTTCGGTGACGGTGCGGGTCTGGCCGGGAGGCGGAGTAGAGGGCGGGGGCGGCGGTGCGGGAACACCCTGCGCTTGCAGGGACGCTCGGCCCAGCGCAGAGAGTGCAGCGGGCGCCTCACGTCGCGTGCGGCTGTGCGTGAGCAGTTCGAAGGGGATCGGCTGGGTGGCCGCGAACAGCTTGATGACCACGGACGCCTGGCCCGGCGGCAGTTCGAGCGTCAGCGGGCGGCCCGGCGTCAACGGCAGCGATGCGCCTGACCCAGGCGGCCAGAACTGCACCGGCTCTGCGCCTTCCTGGCAGGTGAGCACCGCCACATGGAGATCGCGTGCCCAGGTGTTGGTCACAGACAGGCGCACAACGGCGCCCGGCTCCGCGGCGGCCTGCTGCGGGCTGCTCATGGTCAGGCCGCGGCCGGCCGCGTCGGTCAGCTCCAGGCGCAAAGAACCGGCCAGGCGGCTGTCTGGATTGGCCAGGCGCAGGAAATTGCGCTGCCAGGCCAGGCCGGCCAACCTTTCAACCACGTCGGTCTGCCAGAGAAAATCCTTGCGCGGCAGACCGGGCAGCAGCGGCTGACCCTTGTCATCCAGGAAACGCGTCTCGGCCGCGCTGACCTCGACCGTCACCGCGGCGTCGCGATCCACAACGGCCAGGAGCGGCTGTTTTTGCAGCTTGGCGATGAGCGGCGCGTTGGCCGCCGCAGGGTTGACCGCCACGCGGAGCTGCATGGCGGGCCGCGTCGTTTCGAGCAGCGCCCATTGCCCGGCCTGCCCGCCGCTGCCGCTGACGATCGCGGCCTGACATTGGTGCAGCGTCAGGCCCAGCGGGACGATTTCGACCAACGCGCCGCTGCCGACCTGGCTCAGGCGCCGCGTGCCCGGCGGCGCCAGGCGCAGGCGATCTCCCACATCCAGCCCCAGCGCCAAGCCGCCGCCCAGGCGCACCAACCCAGACGGGGTCATGCCCAGAACCGGTACGTAGAACATCTGGCGCACCGCCTCGCGGCCGAAGATGGTGTAATCGAGATGGCCCTCGACCTGCGGCCGCTGCTGCGGCGAAATCTGCGCCACGCGCAGGCTGACGCTTTCCCACAGATCACGGTAGGTCTTCACTTCGCCGCCGGCCAGCGCGGTGAGCAAGGCGTGCGACAGCGCGCCATGCACGGTGTTGGCGGTCAGCTTCAGCTCGAAGGCCGATTCGGCGCCCTGGCAGGCATAGAAGGCAATGAACTGTTCGCCGGCCGGCTGCCACATGGGCGCGGGCGCGGCGGACGCGGCCGCGGCGGATTCCACCAGGCGTGAGCCTGCGACGGGGGTCGGCGGTTCCAGACTGCGCGACCAGGCGGGAAAAGGCGCATCACCATCGGCCCGCGTCATGCCCGCGGAATGGCAGCTATCGAAGATCAAGACCAGGTCGCCGGCCTGCCGTTCGTTGACCAGGCGGCCGAAGAACGGGTTCAGTTCGTCATCGAGGATGTCTGGCGCCAGGCCGTCCGGGTCACGACCGTCGTGCGGCACCAGGGACGAATCCCAGCCATCCGCCTCGTCGCCGTGAATGTCCGGCACGCGCGAGCCATGCCCGCTGTAGTGGATCAGGACCAGGTCGCCGGGCTGCGTGGCGTCCACCAGGTCGGCGAACGCGTCGAGGATGGCCTTGCGGGTGGCTTGTTCGTCCACCAGCGTGGTGATGTGATCGAAAGCATGGGCATTCGTGAGCAGGTCCGCCAGCGCGGCCACGTCCGCAGGCGGCCCGTGCAGTTGGCGCTCCGGCGGCAGATGCGCGTAGCGGCCAATGCCGATCAACAAAGCGCGTTTGGCAGGAAATGGAGATGTTGTGGTCATGTTACCTCGCTATACGAAATCTTGCGTCAAGCCTGGGTAGATCCACACTGCGCACTTGTACGACCAGCCGGGTGTCGAGCGGAAGGTCGCCCGGCAGGTGAACGGTTGGCTCCAGGCCGAGTTCGGGCAGGATGACTGTGCCTTGCAGGCCGCGCTTGTCCACCAGGATGCCCTCGCCCTGCCAGTCCGGGTGCTGCAGCAGGTACACCAGGGTCCAATGGGTGTTGGACTTGTTCTCGGCCTCGCGCAGGCTGCTGTTGACGGCTTCGACCGCGCCGATGCGGGCCAGGATGTCGGCCTGGCTGAGCAGCGGCTGCCCGGCCAGGTGACGGCGCAGCTGCTGATGCACGACCAGGTCGAGGCAGCGGCGCAGGGGCGAGGTGGTCTGCACGTAGGCGGGCAATCCCAGGCCGCCATGCGGATCGGCCACGGTGCGGTACTGGCTGCGGCGCATGGTCTTGCGCAGGGCCAGCATCTGCGAGAGGGTGTGCGCACGGCGCAGGGCCGGCGTGGCCTCGTCCCCCACTTCCTGCGTTGCGAAAGGCAGGGGGATGTCATGTTGCAGGGCGAAGCGGGCGACGGCGTGCCCGGTCAGGATCATGGCATTTTCGACCAGGCTGCGGCTGCGCAGGGAAGGCACCGGTTCGATGACAACCGTCCCTTCTTGCACAAAAACGTCCACTTCAGGCAGGTTAATTTCGACCGCGCCCTGCGCCTGGCGCCAGGCGTGGTAGCCTTGCAGCAGGCGCCAGAGGGACGCCAGCGGCTCGTCGTCCAGGGCCGCGTCCGCGGCTTCGTAGGTCAGGCGGGTGACGCGCACCCGGCTGGGGGTGATCTCCAGGCTGTTGATCTGCCCGTTGGCGTCCAGACCGATGCCAAAGGAGAGCGCGGGCGAGATGTCCTGCAAGCCCAGGCCGAGCAGCTCGGTGGCGCGCCAGGGCAGCAGGGAGATGACGGACTCCGGCAGGTAGAGCGTGGCTCCGCGGCCGCGTGCCTCCTCGTCTGCGGGATCATCCGGCTGCACCAGGGCGGCCGCGTCGGCCACGTGAACCCAAATGCGACCGTCCGCGTCCAGGCTGATGGCGTCATCGGGCGAGGTGGTGCGCGCATCGTCAATGGCAAAGGCGGGCAGGTGCGTCAGATCACGGCGCGCTTCGTCCGGCAGGGCGGGCAGCGGCAGGTCAGGCGAGGCGGTGGGCAGGGTCAGGCGCTGCGGGTAGGGGTTGACGGTGACCGGCCAGAAGCCCGTTTCCAGGAGCAGGGCATGGGCGCTTTCCGGCGTCTCCTCACGCTCCAGATCGCGCAGGACGCGGCTGCGGGGCTGGCGTCCCAGGGCCACGGCTTCGACCTCCCTGAGGAAGCGGGCATCGCCGGGCGCGGTCTGCTGCTGGCGCACGCGTTGGGCAAATTCGGCCCAGGCCGCTTTTTCAGCCGCCTCGGCGCGGCGCGCCTGCTGCTTGTGCTCCACCTCGTCAGGCGAGCACGCGGTGATCTGCGCCGGCGTGCCGCGGAAAAAGAGACCGTCGCTGACGAGCTGCCAAGCCGCCCAGGCGGTGGCGGGCGTGAACGCGCCGTAGATGAGATCGGCCAGTTCGGGCAGGGTGGTTTCGCTGCCGGCCAGCAGTTCCCAGGCCGACTGCACGTCGCCCCGCTGCGGGGTCAGTTCGCCCAGGCTCTGCACCGGGCCGGGGTGCAGCAGGACGATGTCTTTGGGGCGCACATGCGCGGACTCGCCGCCCGGCAGGTCCAGGTCGAGCTTGTCGCCCAATTGCGCGACCCGCGCCGGGCGGTTCTTGTAGAGCACCAGGCTGCCGCTGCGGACGGCGTGTTCGATGAGAGTCAAAGCCTTGCCTTTACGCGGGGGAGTCGCTCGTGTGGTAATCCTGGCCGGCGATGGCGTGCAGGACGGCGCGGGTCAGGCGGGCGTCGTCCAGGGCGCGGTGACTGTTGGGCAGGGGGATGCCGCACTGACGGCCGGCGTTTTCCAGGCTGTGCCAGCGGTAGGAGCGGTAGGTCGCGTTCCAGTCGCCGCGAAACTGGGCGTAGAGTTTCATGATGCACAGGCTCTGGCGCTCGTGGCGCTCCCAGGGCAGGCCGTAGGCGGCATGGGTTTGGCGCATCATGCGCAGATCGAAATCGGCGTTGTAGATGGCCAGGCGGCGCCCTTCGATCAGTTCGGCAATCTGCGGCCACAGTTCGGGCCAGGCGGGCGCGGCGGCCACCTCGGCGTCGCTGATGCCGTGGATGCGCACGACATCGGCCGGAATGGGCCGCTGCGGCCGCACCAGCGAGGTCAGCAGCACGCTGCCGTCGGCTTCGAGCAGGCAAACTTCGACAATCTCATCATAGGCGCCGAGGCCGGTGGTTTCGGTGTCCAGGTAGAGCGGCCGGCTGGTCAGCGCGGCCAGGGCCAGGCTGGTTGCCTGCGCACGCGCAGAAGGGGTGACGATGTCGGTCATGCGGCCTCCGAATCCAGTGGTCGCTGCTGCAGGCGCTGGCGGTAGTGGGCCAGGTTGGCCTGCGTGACGACGGTGAGGTTGGCGGGGAGTTCATCCAGGGCGAACCAGCCGATGGCGGCGCATTTGCCCGGTTCCCGGATGGTCGGCTCGCCGGAAACCAGCCGGCAGATGAAGGTTGGGGAGACCCAGTGCTGGCCTTCCGCGGGCAGGAGATGATCCACCACGTCGAGCAGGTCGCCCACTTCAATCTCGACGCCGTACTCCTCGATCATCTCGCGGCGCAGGGCATCGGCCAGGCGCTCGCCGAACTCCACGCTGCCGCCGGGGAATTCCCACAGGCCGCGCTCGTTCTTGGCCGCGGGTCCGCGCAGGGCCAGGAACAGGCGGCCGCCGTCATCGAGAATGACCGCGCCCACGCCCACGCCGATGTAATCCACGCCGCGTCGCATGATGTTTTGGTTCATGGGTTGCACTCCTTTGCCAGACATCTTACTATGTCACCCTCCCGCAGCGCCATTTTACCATATGCATACAGTTGTCGGTAATCGTGTAACTGCTCACCCTGCAGGCCGATTTGGACAGGATGAACAGGATGTACAGGATTCTTGCTCTGTGGTGTGCAAAACTATCGGCACGAGAGTTCGAATATCCTGTCAATCCTGTGAATCCTGGTAACTGCTCACCCTGCAGGCCGATTTGGACAGGATGAACAGGATGTACAGGATTCTTGCTCTGTGGTGTGCAAAACTATCGGCACGAGAGTTCGAATATCCTGTCAATCCTGTGAATCCTAATAACTGCTCACCCTGCAGGCCGATTTGGACAGGATGAACAGGATGTACAGGATTCTTGCTCTGTGGTGTGCAAAACTATCGGCACGAGAGTTCGAATATCCTGTCAATCCTGTGAATCCTGTCTGAATTCCAGGCAGGCCCAGCGGTTACGTAATCGTTCAATATGCGCCTGGATGTGATCACAGAGCGAGAAGACAGGTTATTATAGTTATCAATGTTGTACAACATCGTTTTTTAGTCAGCAAAATTGACGGTTGGCGCGGGGGCGTGGTAGAATGACAGTGGCGGCTCACGAATCGCCTGGATTCGTTGAAACACGCGCCTGCGTTACCGCCACCCGTCGAGGATGTTGAGGAGGTTTCTCATGTCATCGCATCATCCACTATTCCGTTCGTTGACCATCATCGTTCTGATCGTCCTTGTGCTCAGCCCGCTGCAGCCGGTGGCCGGCGCCTGGCCGCTGGAGCGCGGAGAGGCAAGGCCATCAGCGGCTTCACAGCAGCCTGGCTCCGGCGTCTATCGCACCACCGTCACCTGGCGCAACGCTGTCATGCAGCGCAAGCTGACTGAGCTGGGTGTGATCGTTCTGCGCGAGGAGAGCGCCGACTCGGCCATCGTCCTCGCCACGGCCGGGC
>NZ_JADIZS010000017.1:0-186652 GCF_016704685.1 Candidatus Amarolinea dominans | reverse complement strand
GGTCGTCTTTACCGACGAAGCCCCGGCCCTGCTCCTCTATCACCCGGTCTACACCTTTGGCGTGGAAAGCAAGGTGCGTGGCGTCACCATTGGCAAGCTGAACCGTGCGGCCGATCGCTTCCGCACAGTGAGCGAGTGGTACATCGTGACGCAGCGCGTCAGCGCGGGCCAGGCCATCCGGCTTGACAAATCGTCCCCCTGATGGTAATATGCCCACGTTCGATTGCCGAAGTGGCGGAATTGGCAGACGCGCTACGTTCAGGGCGTAGTGGGCATTAGCCCGTGTGGGTTCAAGTCCCTCCTTCGGCACTCAGCAGACAAACAAATTTGGGGGTTGTGCAGATGATCTGCACGGCCCCCAAACTGTTTCCAGGTCATTCGGGAGGAACCGTTGGACAGATCGCGCCCCTGGTTGCGTGCCACGCGTCGCCAGCTTGTCATCGTGATCATCGTCGTGTTGATCGGCGCGTTTGGCGCCGGCTACATCAGTCGCCGCTGGCAACTACAGGCCGTGCAGGTTGAGATGCATCAATGGCAGGCCACCGTGGCGGCCGAAGTCACGCGCACGCAGCGCTTGCAGGCAGAATTGCAAACCGTTCAAAGTCCGGCCTACCTGGAAGAACAGGCACGTGGCTCGCTCGACATGATGCGCCCCGGTGACATTCCGGTGGCGCCCGTGGCGGCGCCCACCCCGGCCGCCGCGCTTGTCACCCCAACACCGGTTCCTGCCTCCCAGTCCGCGTGGCAACGCCTGTTCGCTGCGCTGTTGAGGCGCTGAGGCTTGCAAAACCGCTGCTTGTGAAGATTTGACCAGGTCATCGTTCGGTGGTACAATCTTTCTTGTTGAAAGCGATGCGGGGTGGAGCAGTGGCAGCTCGTTGGGCTCATAACCCAAAGGCCGCAGGTTCGAATCCTGCCCCCGCTACCTGGTTCCTGGGATTTGACAGAAATGACGATGCCAATAAAGGAGGAGAGTTCACACAACTCTCCTCCTTTATGCGTAGAAACTCCATAACCACGGTGACGTAGCTCAGTCGGTAGAGCAAGGAGCTCATAATTCCTGGGTCCCCAGTTCAAGTCTGGGCGTCACCACCTTCAGCGTTGAATTCCTGGCCCCCGGCCAGGAATTCCACTTTTTGGGGGATGATCAACGGTCATGACCACCTTAGCGGATCTTCTGCGGCTGGCCCTACCGCAGGGGACACACCTACTCGCCGGCCAGGAGCACTTGCAGCGTGCAGTCTCCTGGGCTATTTCGTTACGACCTAGTCCGCCAGCATTTCCACACCTCAACGGCGGCGAACTAATCCTGATGGATCTCGCTGACCTGGCCCTGCTCGATCCCTCCCTCTCGCTGGCGCGCGTCATCGCCGATCTCGCGGCGGTGCGTGTGGCCGCTATTGCCGTTTTGGGGACGGTAGACGAAGAAGCCGTCAGCTCTGCCAGCCAGCTTCACAGCCCCTTATTCGCCCTGCCGGTCGGTAGTCGCCTGACCGATGTCGAACGCGAGGCCATCCGGGTCATTGTCAACCGCCAGGCGCAGTTAGAACGCTTCGCGAGCCAGGTCACCCATGAGCTGACCAATCTGCTCGTCAGCGGCGCATCGCTTGACCAGGTCGCGCAAACCCTCGCGCGCCATGCCAACTGCACCATCACCGTTCATGGCCTGCTGGGGGACCTGCTGGCCGCGGCGGCTCCCGGCGGTCGCGGGCTGGACGAAGGGCTGCTGGCCGATTTGCACACCGAAACGGCGCGCCTGTTGCAGGAACAGCCGGGCGAGGCGTCCTTCCTGGCGGCCCTGCCCAACCAGCGTGGCAGTCGCTGGGTCACAATCATCACCAGCAATCATCAACGCTACGGCGCCCTGTCGGCCATTGCGCCGGGCAACGACCTGGACGATGTCGCCAAGCTGGTGGCTGAACGCGGGGCATTGACCTGCGCGCTGGAGCTGGGCCGGCGCCAGACCATCAGCGCCGGCGAGTTGAACCGGCGGCGCCAGTTCATCAGGGATCTGCTGGCCGCGCCGGAGCCGGGCGCGATCAGCCTGGCCCAGCGCGGGCTGCAATGGAGCTTCGAACTGGACCGGCGCCAGGTGAGTTTTTACATCGGATCGGATCAACCGATTCCCATGCCCTTGCTGCACCGCTGCGCGCAACTGGTGGAAGAAGAACTAACCCAGCGCCGCGTCTCCAACCTGGTGACGCCAGAAGAGGAAACCGGCGATATTCTCGTCCTGTGTGGGTTGGGGCCGGGCAAGCCGGCTCGCCGCGGCCGGCGCCTGGCCAAGGCGCTGCACGACCGCCTGGCGGCCCAGTTGCCCACCGTGACCCTGCGTGTCGGCGTTGGGCGTTCGGCCGACGGCGCCGTTGGCTTGATTCAGTCCATCAATGAGGCTGCCCAGGCGCTGCAACTGAGCAAGCGTATCCGCGGCACGGACCCCGTCAGTTACTACGGCGACATGGGGCTTTTTCGCCTCCTGCTGCCTTTACAGGGCAGCGATGTCTTGCGCAAATTCTATGATGAAACGCTCGGTGCGCTGGCCGCGTATGACGCCCGCCAACAGGCCAGCCTGGTCGAAACCCTGGCCGCCTACTTTGCCCACCACGGCAACCTCAGCCGCACCGCCGAAGCCCTCTTCCTGCATCGCAACACCCTTCTCTATCGCATGGAGCGGATCGCGGCCATCATCGGGCATGACCTGAACGACCCTGAGATGCGTTTGCTGCTACAAGTTGCTTTCAAAGTGCAACAATTGCTGTAGGCTGCTGCCTTTCCTGGCGCATGGTCTCGCGGTACTACTTTTTGACGATTGACCGCGTGCCTTCTTTCTGCTATACTACTTCTGCGGACGCTCAATTTGTGGGATCACGCCAGGGCCTGACGAAGGACTGGCAAAGGAGGTAAGCCCTATCCAGACCATCCTGTCTTCCCGTCCGATTCCTATCTGCGTGACGCCACGACCCGATCGAGGTCGTCCCGGCGTATTTTCGACTGCATCCCGGTGATTCAGTTCACCGACAGGCGGTTTGTTCCACCACATCACAGGTACATAGCTTTCAAATCGTCTGATGCAGCCAAAGTTGCTCGTCGTTTCACGTCAAGTTGCAAGGAGAAAGTGCTATGAAGAATCTACCAGTCATCGTGGTAACGATCAGCCTCTTGCTGATCAGTATGTTGGTGACCGCCGGCGCTGGCGCGGTTGCCCCGGTTCCGGCCGATCAACCCCTGCAGATTGTGACCCGCGGCCCGGTCGGTGACGCGCCGCAAAAGGTGTGGACCGCTGAGGAGATGGAGAATGCCATTCCCTACCCCCTGCCGCAAGTTGCAATGCCGTTGAAAGATGGCGCCCCGGTTGAGCCAGACGGTCCGCTGACCATGTCCCCAGGCAGCGCCGGCATGGTCGGTGCGCCCACCGGCGCCGAGGCGGATGCCCTGGCCGAGCTAGGCGCTGTTGAAATGGGCGGCGCGTCGCCCACCGGTTATTCCTACCCCCCGCCCTACACCCGCTTTGGCGTGCCCTGGAACTACCAGGTGTACCCGTTCCGCACCCTGGGCAAGGTTTTCTTCACCTCCGGCGGCTACAACTACGTCTGCTCCGGCTCGGTCGGCTACAATCGCATGATCTGGACAGCCGGTCACTGCGCCTATGACAACTACTACGGAACCTGGCATACGAACTGGGTCTTCGTACCAGCCTATCGCAACGGCGCGGCGCCCTATGGACAGTGGACCCAGTACGACGCGGCCGTGCTGACGGCCTATTCTGCCGGCAACAGCAACTCGATCGCCTATGACTATGCCGCCGTCATCGTCAACGACCGCTATGGGCGCAGCATCGGCAGCACCGTTGGGTATCTGGGCTACATGGCGAATGCCAGCCGCACCCTGCATTGGATGGACTTTGGCTATCCGGCCGCCTCGCCCTTTGCAGGGCAGTATCTGCATCTGAACGCCGCGTCACACGCGCGTGATGATGGCAACTTCTCGCCCAACCCCATCGGCATCGGCACCGATATGACCGGCGGCTGCAGCGGCGGCCCCTGGATCTACAAGTTCGACCAGTACGCCGGCGCTTACAATTACGTCAATGGCGTCAACTCGTACAAATACATCAACCCCAATCAGCCCTACCAAATCTACTCATCGTACTTTGGCAGCGGTGCGGTGACGATATTCGACTGGGGCAACGACTTCTAGAAGGAGCCTCACCTCATCCCCCTTCTGCAAGAAACCCGGCTTCTCGTAGAAGCCGGGTTTCTCATCGGTGCGGGGATGCAAGAAACCCGGCTTCTCGTAGAAGCCGGGTTTCTCTGTATCAATCAGTGAACCTGAACGTCGCCAGCATGGCGTTGCCATAGAGACCGAGCGGCGTCAGTTTGTAGATGTAGTTGTCCCTGGCGACAAAGAAGAACTGATTTGGCGCCATCTCCTGCATCAGCGTCACCTTCAGGCCGGTTACGCCGCTGAGCGTGGTTGGCTCGGTGGCGGCGCTGCTCTTGCCCGGCAGCGGCTGCGCCCGCACCCACTCTTCCAGCGCCTGCGCGTTGCTGCCCCGATCAAAGACTTCGATCAGGAACAGCGGTGGCTGCAGCGCGGCGGTGTCGGACTGGGCCAGCACACGATCCTGGAACGCCACCCGGCATACTGTGGCCGCGCCCTGGTTCGTCACCGCACCTTCCTGCGGCACGTAGTCGGCCGGGGAACCGTTCGGATAGCCAATCTGAAAGTGGCACAACTCACTGCGGTAAAGCTGAAAGTGCGACAGCGCATCCCCCAGATTGCCGCCGGCCGTCGCATCTGGCGCACCGCTCGACCCGCCGCTGGAATCGGCTTGCACCTGACCGCCGCTGGAACCGGCGCTGGCCTGACCAGGTACCTGCGTGCCCGATGAGGTAATCAAGCCGCCGGGCTGATCTCCGGTGGTCGGGGCCGTCTGACCGCCGGTGGTATTGGGGCCGGCTTCGTTACCAATCTGATTCCCGGTGGCCGGGCTGCCCGCCATCTGCGGGGTGGTGCAGGCCGAGAGGGCCAATAACGCCATCATTGCGACCATCAGGGTCTTGAGATACCAATTTCGACCAGTCATTTCATGCCTCCTGCCTTCGTTCGAAACAAGAACTCCGCACCGGGCCTGATTGATGGGGGTCACCCGGTTCGCCTTCCAGACGCAACCATAGTACAATAAGTTCCAACTTACACCAGCGGCGCGGCCTGCGTTCGAACCATCATGCTCTTGCGCCTTTGCGCCCTGGCGTCCCTGCGTTGAAACATCTCTCATCAATCAGTTATGCAATCGTCATTTCGAACGAAGCAGCAGATCATCCCCATCACGCACGAGCAGGCCCGGCGCCGGTCGAATTCGATCGGGCAGCGCCTGCGCTGGCTGCTGCCCGGCATTTTCCTGCTGCTCTGCCTGCACGGTCAGACCCTGGCCGCGCCCTGGCGTCCCTATCCGGTGGCATGTGATTCCACCGATCACTGCCCGCAAGAACCGTCGCCAGGCCGCGGCCGGCCGGCGCCAACCCCGCCCCCGGCCGCGACGCCCCGGCGCCTGGCCGTTTTGCCCTTCCTCGGCGTCAAGTTCGACCTGCCAGAGCCGCCCGCGCCCGAGCCGCTCCCCACGCCGCGCGCCTCCGGGCCGCAGCAACGCTGGCTCCCCTACCTGCCCTGGCTCTACATCAACAGCGCGTTCACGCCGGCCACCCACGGCCCGGTGGTTGGCGCGGTCACCGCCAGCAGCGCTACCGTGTTCGTGCGCACCTTTGGCATGGCCTCCGTGCAGTTGGGCATCTCCACCGCCGCAGATGAACAGGGCGATAGCCGCTGGACCGCGCCCGTCATCACCAGGCGTGAGACCGATTTCACCACCATGATTCCCCTCACCGCCCTGCAAGCAGACACCACCTACTACATCACCGTGCTGGTCAACGGCGTACCGCAGACTGTGGGCGACCTGCCGCGTTTTCGCACCCTTCCCGGCGCGGGCCGGCCGGCCAAGATCGTCTACCTGACCGACTTCGCCACCACCTCGAACCCCGGCACGATCCTGCCCACCAACACCTTTGCCCATGCCGGCGAGGAAAACGCCGATCTGGTCGTGATTGGCGGCGATTTCGATCACCGCGAGCCGCACAGCCTGGAAGACAAGCGCCAGATGTTCAAGGACCTCTACAATGTCAACGATCCCAACATGGCAAGTTTTGTGACCGATGTCCTGTGGACTGCACCGGTCGCGCACATGTGGGACGATCATGACTATGGGCGCAACGACGAAGACAAGGGCTACTTCGGGCGTGAACTGTCGCAGCGCGTCATCCGTGAGTTCTTCCCGCTCTATCCAACCCCATCCAACTACGGCATCTGGCAGAAGATCAACCTGGGACCGGTCGAGATTTTTCTGGTTGATGCGCGCAGTCAGCGCGACAACGTGGATGATCCCGATGGCCCGGAAAAATCTATGCTCGACGGCAACAACCTGGGCATCTACGGCCAGCGCTACTGGCTGGAGCAGGGGCTTTTGCAGTCAACGGCCACCTGGAAACTGCTGATGGTGCAGGTGCCGTTCAACCCGACCGTTCACAAGAGCGATTCCTGGCGCACCTATCAGTTCGAGCGCGACTGGCTGCTCGAACTGGTGCAAAATGCCCGTATCAAGGGCGTGGTGTTCATCTCCGGCGACATGCATGCGGGCGGCATTGACAGCGGCGCGCACAGCGGGCTGCCGGAAATGGTGGTGCCTGCGCCCAACTTCAAGCAATGCCTGTCCGTCTACGGTGCGGACCGCAGCATGTTTGGCAGTGGGCTTTGGGATAAGGGCACCTATTGGTATTCGAGTGAGTATCGGTCGTGCAACGGTTACGGGGTAATCACCGCCAGCGCCAATCCGCCGCAGCTCCGCCTGGAAGTCAAAGACAGCGAAGGCGCCGTGCGCATCGCCTACAACGTGCCGTGGCGCTGAGGTTTGTGCAAACTGCCCAATCATGGGTTTCTCTCCTCAGTCGGTTTGACGCTGGCTGACCGCGCGCCGGCGCCGTATACTAGGCCCTCACGATATTATGGGGAGGTTTGCGCGCATGGCGATTGATCAGGCCCAGGCTGAACGGGTCACCGAAATCATGGCGACACAGCGGGTGCGTTTCATCAACCTACAGTTCAGTGACATTGTGGGCATTGTCAAACAGGTCACGATCCCGGCTTCGCAGTGGAACGTCGCTGTGGATCATGGCATCTGGTTCGACGGCTCTTCGATCGAGGGCTTTGCCCGCGTGGCCGAGAGCGACATGTACCTGGTGCCAGACCTGGGCACTTTTGCCGTCATCCCCTGGGAGAGCGACCATCTGGCTACAGCCCGCGTCATCTGCGATGTCTACATGCCCAACGGCTCACCGTTCACCGGTGATCCGCGCTACGTGCTCAAGCGCGCAATGGCTGATGCGGCCGCCCTGGGCTTTGTCTACAACACCGGGCCAGAACTGGAGTTTTTCCTCTTCAAGCCCCGGACCGATGGCGCGCTGAGCACCATCCCGCATGACGAGGCTGGCTACTTCGATGTCAGCACCGACCTGGCCCACAATGTGCGGCGCCAGATGGTAGAAGCGCTGGAGACGTTGGGTATCGAGGTGGAAGCGACCCATCATGAGGTGGCGGTGGGCCAGCACGAGGTTGATTTTCGCTATGACCACGCGCTGCGCACCGCCGACAATGTCATCACCCTGCGCACCACGCTGAAGGCCATTGCCCAACGCAACGGCCTCTACTGCACCTTCATGCCCAAACCGATCACCGGCATCAACGGCTCCGGCATGCATACGCACCAAAGCCTGAGCGATGTCAAGACCGGCAAGAACCTTTTTGCCGCGCCCAGCAGTCAATATGGCCTCTCGGAACTGGCCCTGCGCTTTATTGCCGGCCAGTTGGAGCACGCGCGCGGCATGTCTGCCATCATTGCGCCGTTGGTCAACTCGTACAAACGCCTGGTGCCCGGCTTCGAAGCGCCGACCTACATCACCTGGGCGCGCATCAACCGTTCGGCCCTGATTCGGGTGCCGCGCATCAACGCCGAGCGCACCGCCTCCACGCGCATCGAGCTGCGCTGTCCAGATCCGGCGGCCAATCCCTACCTGGCCTTTGCCGTGATGCTCACCGCGGGCCTGGATGGCATCCAGCGCAAACTGAAGCCGCCAGAGCCGGCCGAAGAGAATCTGTATCACATGGACGTGGCGCGGCGCAGTCTGCCGGCCATGCCGCGCTCGTTGGGCGAAGCCCTGGAGGAGTTGAAGCGCGACGAGGTGATCCAGGTTGCGCTGGGCGCGCACCTGTTCGAGCGTTACATCGAAGCCAAAACCAGCGAATGGGACGACTACCGCCGCACGGTCAGTCAGTGGGAAGTGGATCGTTACTTACCGATCTACTGAAGCGCGTGCGATCCACCCGGAGAGAACGGGCGGCCTAGGCATAAATCGGCGCCTCGATCTGCCGGCTCTCGATGGTCAGGGGAAGGCCCTGTGCTCGGCGCACATCCAGGCAAAGCTGGATCGCCTCCTGAATGTTGCGAAGCGCCTCCGCTTCTGTCTCTCCCTGACTCACACCCTCGAACACCTCAGCACATGATAGCCTACAGCGCAACCTCAGCCGATTGCGGCCGCGGCACAAAGGTCGCGCTTTGATACGGCCCCTGGCGCAGTGCCTCCCAGGCGTTGATCGGGTCGAGCAGCGCGGCGCGGAAGATGGCCTGCCCGGGCAGGCCGGCCGTGCGCGTGATGTCAATGCGACGGCAGATTTCGGCCGCATCAATGCGTTCAGCGCTAATGCCGGCATAGACCGATAACCCCTCCGTCTCGGCCGCGTAGGCCTGCACCACCTGCTCGAAATAGGGCGTGTTGGCCGCCGGGCCAAGAATAGAGCCGTAGAGCATGGGCGCAATCGTGTCAATCACCCCCTGGCGCAACCAACCAATCGAATCCTGGCAGTAGGAAGTATAGCCGTCGGTGTTGGGATACCAGGTCCAGGCGGCCTTGCGCCGATAGACCGGCCAGACCGCCGCGCTCAGCGCCAAGCCAGGCTTCAGTTCACGTATCAGGCGATGAATGGCGGACACCAGGGCCGTTACCTGGCGGCGCTGCCATTCGGGATGAGTCAGCTCTGGCTCCAGGGCGCGGTCGGCCGCGTAGCGCGCCTGCGTCACCGGGTCCCACGAAAAGAGCGAGGAAGAGTAACGCACATGATCCAGGTGCAGTCCGTCCAAGTAGTAGTGTAGCAGAAGGTCCCGACACACCTGCAGCACCCGCTCGGCCACCGCCCAATGCCCAGGGCTGCCGTAGAGATAGCTATCACTCAGCCCCATGGCGCCGGTCTCGCGGCCCCATTGTTTCCACTGGTCGCCATACAGATTAGTGAACTGTGTGATCATGGGCGTTGGAGTGACATCAGACGGCGGCAGTTCTGTGCCCTGCCAGGCGGGATAGACATTGAGCCAGGTGTGTACCTCAAGCCCGGCCTGGTGCGCAACCTGGATCGTCAGCGCCAATGGGTCCCAATCAGGCACGCCGCCCAGGCGGCCGGTCAATCGTTCGTCCCACGGCTCCAGGGCCGAGCGATAGAAGGCGGTGGCCGCCGGACGCACCTGCAGCCAAATTTGGTTGAAATTGGCCGCAGCGGCCTTGTCAATCACCCGGCGCATGTCATCGGCGCTGCGAAAATCGAAGCGTGAGACCCACAGCGCCCGCCCCTCTTCCAGGCCGAGGCCGATCCCGCGCGCCATGGGCGCCATCGGTCGCGTGCCGGCGGCCGCCGTCTCACGTGTAGCCGGCAGATCAACGTGCGGCGGCGGCGTCATCGCATAGAGATCCGGATAATCCTGATTGGCTGCGTCTGTCAAAGACGGTGCATCAACGGGTGAAACTGCAGGAGAGCTGGCTCTTGTCATGGCGATTTTTGACTCCTGTGGTATCATAGGCCACCAACTGGGGCGCCATTCTGCTGCCAGAGTCTAACACAAGCGCGCTGAAAGCCCAAATTGCAGCTGGCAAAAACCGGGACTTTCTTCCCACAGTCCCACAGGCCTTTTCGTGGGCGCCCGGTGAGGGAAAATCGTTGCGGAATTGGGCCTACATCAAACAGTGGTTCACCGCAGTAAATTCATGGGGCCGCGCGGGCGTGACCGGCTTGACGCAACGAGTGGTGGTGAAAGAAAACCGAAAGAAAACCGAAAGAAAGTCAAGAGAAAGTCAAGAGAAAGCCGAAAGAAAGTCAATCTTATGAAACGATTTTATGAATCCACAAGGCGTGTACCGGGGTGGCTGCTGGTGACCGGCGCGCTGCTCCTGCTGCTCGGCGCGTGTACGCAGACAAGCCCCCAAAACCCTGGTGCGGACCAGGCCACGGCCGCGCCGGTCGCGGCGGCGACAGGCGGCCAGCCTCAACCGGCGGCGGCCGCCACACCCACTAACGTGCCGGCCGTCAAATCGGTCGGCGATCCGGCCGCGGTAACCGAAGGCCAGACCGCCGAGGGCGATTGGTTCCGCGGCGATCCCAACGCGCCGGTGACGCTGGTCGAATTTTCCGATTACCAGTGCCCGTTCTGCTCGCGCCATGTCTCGCAGACCGCGCCGCTCATCGAAGATCAGTACGTCAAAAAGGGGCTGGTCAAGCATGTGTTCAAGGATTTCCCGCTGAACAGCATTCACCCGCAGGCGGCCAAGGCGGCGAAAGCGGCGCAGTGCGCGGCGCAGCAGCAGTTCTGGGCCATGCACGACAAGCTGTTTGCCTTGCAGCAGGCCTGGTCGGGCAAGACCGAAGCGCCGGAGATCTTCAAGGAATACGCGGTTGATCTTGGCCTCGACAGCGCCGCGTTCAATGAATGCCTTGATTCGGGCCAGTTCGCGGCCGAGGTCGCCAAAGACCTGCAGGAAGGCGCGCAGAGCGGCGTCACCGGCACGCCGGCCTTCTTCATCAACGCCTGGTTTGTCTCCGGCGCGCAGTCGTTCGAGGTCTTTCAGCAGACCATTAGCAAGGCGCAGTCTGGTCAACTGCCCGCACCCACGCCGACGCCGCTCCCGCAGGGTGTTGACCCCTTTGCCCCTGACCCGGCACACCCTGGCCTGACCTACAGCGGCTATCATTACCGGGGTAACAGCGCAGCACCGATTCTCATCATCGAGTTCTCGGACTTTCAGTGCCCCTACTGCCTGCAGCACTACCAGCAAGCGGAACCCAAGATTGATACGAACTGGGTAGATAAGGATCTGGTGCGCATGGTGTTCGTGCATTTCCCGCTGCCCATCCATCCCCAGGCGCCCAAGGCGGCCGAGGCTTCGGAGTGCGCCGCGACCCAGGGCAAATTCTGGGAGATGCACGATGTGCTGTTTAGCAAACAGGCGCTGTGGTCCGGTAAGAGCAACGCGCCGGAGATCTTCAAGACCTACGCGCAGGACCTGGGCCTTGACGCCGGCAAGTTCAACGAGTGCCTCGATTCAGGCCAGATGGAAGCGAAGGTGCAGGATGGCCTGGACTTGGGGCAACAGGCGCAGGTGCGTGGCACGCCCAACTTCTTCCTCATCAAGGACGGGCAGGGAACCCGCATCCCGGGCGCGCTGCCCTACGAGCAGTTCGACCAGGCCCTGACCGAGATTCTAACCGGTGCTCAGCAAGGCCCGCAGACGGCGCCCACAGTCACACAGTGATGGCTCCCCCCCGCCAGCCGATATAACAAGATGCTCTCCTCAACCCCTTCCCCCTTTCTCCTCTCCGTATGACGGAGAGGAGAAGGGGCCGGGGGTTGAGGAGAGGACTAAGGACTGCCAGGAATGAGCTTCACCCACACCCAAACCCAACAAACACCATCGGCTTTCACCTATGTCACCGTCGTTTCCGGCCTGCCGCGCTCCGGCACCTCCATGATGATGCAGATGCTGGCGGCCGGCGGGCTGAGCGCGATGACCGACGCCATTCGCCAGGCCGATGCGGACAACCCAGCGGTTACTTCGAGGTGGAGCGAGTCAAGCGCCTGAAGGATGGCGACGGCGCCTGGATGAGCGAGGCGCAGGGCAAGGCGATCAAGATCATTTCGGCCCTGCTGGAGCATCTGCCG
Source organism: Candidatus Amarolinea dominans (assembly GCF_016704685.1). Classification (NCBI taxonomy): domain Bacteria; kingdom Bacillati; phylum Chloroflexota; class Caldilineae; order Caldilineales; family Candidatus Amarolineaceae; genus Candidatus Amarolinea; species Candidatus Amarolinea dominans. Next base: position 174,564 of record NZ_JADIZS010000017.1, on the reverse strand, counting down.
TCCAACCAGCGCTACAAGGTCATCTTCATGCAGCGCACCCTGGCCGAGACGCTGGCCTCACAGCGCAAGATGCTCATCCATCGCGGGGAAGACCCGGCCCGCATTGATGACGCGGAGTTGACGCGCCTTTTCCAAAAGCATCTGCAGAAAGTCGAGGCCTGGCTGGCCGGCCAGCCCAACATCACGGTGCTCTATGTGAACTACAACGAGATGATCGCCGCGCCGTCACCCTTCCTTACGCAGATCAACCGCTTTCTCGACCAACGCCTGGATAGTGAACAGATGCTGGCGGCCGTTGATCGAACCCTGTATCGCAATCGCGCCGCCTGACTTGACTTGAAAGGAAACAGAACGGTCATGCAGCAACCGTGGCGCCTGGTCACACGTGGGGCATCGCTCGGCGCCCTGACCGGCGTGGTCCTGGCTTCGATCTATGCGGCCCTGGCCGTTCCCGCGCTGGCCTTTTGGCTGCTGTTGACCAACAGCAACAACGGCCGCCTGCTGGACGCCCTGGTCGGCGTGACTCTGCTGTCCCTGTGCGCCGGGCCGTTCGCATTCGTGCTCGGCATCGCGCCGGCCGCGCTCCTGGGCCTGGTAGGCGGCACGCTGCTGGGCGCGATCTTCATCCCGCTGCACGATCACATCAACGACATGGGTCGTGCGGCCATTGGCGCCAGCCTGGGGCTGCTGGTCGCAGCCATCGCCCTGCTGACCCTCAACGAGGGGCTGATTGATCCGGCCAAACCGGGCCTTGCTGGCTACTACCTCTTCTTCTTCTGGCTGGTCGGCCCTTCGCTCCTGGCCATCGTGGGTTTTGCCTGGGTGGGGTGGCGGCTCGGTCATGGAACAAGCAGACAGCCACTGACGAAACCACTTCGTGAAAATTAGTAAAATTCGTGGCAGAGAAAGCTGGGCGGATTTTTGCCACGAATTGCACGAATTGACACGAAAAGGCCCTGGAATTCGTGAAAATTAGTGAAATTCGTGGCAGAGAAAGCTGGGCGGATTTTTGCCACATAGAACACAAAGAGCGCAAAGACGCCGCCAATCTGCGAATCTTCTGCCGTTGCTCTGTGTTCTATACGTTCCTTGTGGTCAATCGTCCGCCCAATTCGGAATTGCTGCCCCCAAATTTTGCCTCTTGACAGATCGCTGCGCGCGTGCTATGCTGTGACCAGCCACAAGAATGCCCCCCGCTTTCCGAGTCGCCTCCCGAATTCGGAAGTCCCCGGCGAGAGACCGCTCCCGCCCGCGACCTCCTTCAGCAGTCAGGAAAATGTCCCTGACCCCATCCGCTTCGATTGCTGCACGAAAGGAGTCCGTTGTCATGTTACGCCGCTCTTCTGTTTTCTATTATTTTCTCTTTTCTACTTCTACTTTCTCTCCCCTCTCCTCCCGACATTCTGCTCGCGGCCGGCTCGCGCCGCGCCTGTCGTCGTTGGTTCATCTGCTGGTAGTTTGCAGTCTGCTCTTTTCCACGGCGGCTGCTGCTACCCCCCACTCCAGATAAATACCACTACTGAACCCATGTCCCCTGATCCCAATTTCGATCTCATTTCCGATCCCGATGCGACGCCCGCGCCTGCGCCGGTGCAGTTGACGCTGGCCGCGGCGCCGACGCAGGTGGAGCCGTCCGGGGTGGTGACCTACACCGTGGTCATCAGCAACACCCTGGCCGACCGCACCCTGACCGGGCTGGTGGTGAGCGATACGTTGCCGCTGGAACTGACCTACTGGCCGGCCGGGGGGGGAATTTCAGCTACGTGAGGCCGAACGCCGGCTGGAATGGGCCATCGGTCAACTGGCTGCGGGCGCGACGCTGACCGGCACGTTCCAGGCGCAGGCGCTGGCGGAGGTCAGCGGCCAGGTCATCACCAACACCGCGGCCATCGTGAGCGAGGAGGTGGGCGCGGCGGTGCAGGCCAGTGCGGCGATCACGATCACCGCAGCGCCCTGCCTGGGTGAGGACTGTGCGCCGACGCCCACGGCCGAACCGCCGACCGCCACGCCGACGGCGACACCGACGAATGAGCCGCCCTGCCTGGGGTTCGAGTGTACGCCGACGCCGACGGCCACACCGACGGATGTGCCGCTGACGGCCACACCGACGGCGACCCCCACGGCCACACCGTCGCCCTGCCAGGATGATGAGGGGTGTACGCCGACGCCGACGGCCACCTGGACGCCGACGCCTGGGCCGGATGAGGTGTGGTTGACGCCGGGCGAGGGCGGGTGCTGCTCAGCGCGGATGGACGGGTGCAGGTGGAGGCGCGGCCGGGCGCAGTGCGCCGGCTCTGCTGCGCTATCGGCCGCACGAGAGCGATCCCGATCAGCCGGCGAACCTTGATTTCCTGTTCGAGTTGAGCGCCACGGAGATGTCGGGACTGCCGGTGACGCAGTTTGCGGTGGGGTTGACGCTGCGCTATCGCGATCCGGCGGCCGGCGATGAGCAAACGCCCTGGCCACCGGGCGCGACGCTGTTCTTCCAGGGTGCAGCCGACGGGCGCTGGGTGGTGTTGCCAACGAGCGTGGATCAGGAGCAAAGACAACTAATCACCACGCTGACGCACTTCACCTTGTTTGCGGCCGGCAACAGCATTGTGCCGGAGCCTGCGCCGGGGATCGAAGGGGTGCAGTCGCAGTTGTACAACGGGGCCTGGACCGTCAGCTACCCGATCGCAGCGCCGCCGGGGCCGGGTGGACTGGCGCCTGGGCTGAGCCTGGACTACAGCAGCCGCAGCCTGGCCGGCGACGGACATCATCAACTGGCCGGGTGGGGCTGGGATATCGGCGGGTTGAGCTACATCTTGCGTAGCCTGGACACGGGCAAGTACACCCTGACCCTCGACGGCATCACCCACGAATTGGAGGAACACGGCGGGATTTTCTACAGCGTGCAGGACCCCTTCCTGAAGATCCGCCGGCCCACCCCTTCCAATCCTGACTATCCGCTGATGGAGTATTTTGAATACAACAATCCCTTCGGGACGATCGATCTGCCCCCACATCCGGGCGTACAATCGAGACAACCTGGTCTGGGAGGTGACGACCGAAAGCGGCATTACCTATCACTTCGAGCCGGCGCTTATGCATGCGCGACTGCAGCGGCGGCGGACGGGAGCTTGGAGGAATGCGGGGTGGTGCATCGCTTCACCAAGTGGGTGTTGACCGAGGTGCGCGACACCACGCCAACGACGCCTAATCGTCTGACGTTCAGCTATGACTATGAAGGCACACGGCAGGCGGAGTCCCAGCCAGCAGACTGTTCGACCCGCAACTCCACCAATGATGAGCTCATCCAGGTGCGTGCGGTGCGGGTGAAGGAGATCAGCTATGGGCCAAACGGCGCCTTCAAGCTGAAGCTGACCTATCAGAACCGGGAGGATCGGGCCGAGCACTTCGACGAGACCGGCTACCAGGTTTTCTGGACACGGAAATACCTGCAGCGGGTGGAGGTAATGGCCAACAACACGCTGCTGCACAAACTGGTGTTGGGCATGACGACGTTCATCAACCCGACGGCGCCGTCGCAGAGCCGGCTGTACTTGAGCACGATCACGCGCTATGGAACCGGCAGCAGTGCGCTACCGCCAACCAGCTACACCTACGGCAGCGGCACGACGGATGGGCACATGGTGACGGTGAACAACGGCTACCAGGGACGGGTGGAGATTACGTACGGCGGTTCGAGCGGCGGAATGGTGGTGCAGCAGGAGTGGTGGCGCGGGGGCGGGAGCGATCCCGACATCGTGACGCAATACGTGTACGACAATAGCAGTTGGGATGATGAGGCGGGCGGGTTCGGTCAGGCGGAGGCCATCCAGGTGGGGAGCGGGGCCTTGATCGGCAGCGGTCAGCCGGACACGCGGCTGAAGCAATGGTTCCACACCACGACCAACCAGCACCGCTGGAAGGGCAGGTTGTACAAGACAGAGACGCGTGCAGGTTCCGGCGGCACTTTGCTGGCGCGCAGCGACCAGACCTGGAATGAGACCAGCGTGGGTACGCCGGGCGGGATGACTTTCGTCTATCCGCAAGACAAGACCGACTATGTGGCGGACCCGAACGGGACGAACCCGCCGCTGCGTTACACCAAAAGCGTCAACACCTACGATGCGGCGTATGGCAATCTGCTGTTGACCCGGCTATACAGCGAGGCCGCGCCAACGATACCATACCGAACGATCAAGCGGGTCTATTCCCCACGCAATGACGGCACGACCTACATCGTCAATCGGGTGGCGGAGGAGAAGCTGTTCGCGGGGAGCGAAAGCGGGACATGCCAGGGGCAGACGCGCACCATCTACGACAACTACAGCGGCTATGCGGCGTACAACCAGGCGCCGACGGCTGGGCAGGTGAAGGAGGTGTGGCAGGCGGGACAGGGGGGAAGCGCCTGTGACGCCAACTGGGTGAAAGCCGCCAGTTATGGGCGTAAGCCGGGGGCGGGGTTCAGCAACCCGGCGACGGAGAAGATCGTCTACACGACGGACCAGGGGCTGTATGTGCAGCGACATTTGCTGCGCGATGACGGCAACGGCGACGCCAGTGCGAGTGCGACCTACCTGGAGGAGCGCACGTTCTACGATGGGTTGGGGCGTGTGCGGCAGGTGCAGAAGGAGTACAGCAGCGGCCAGTGGAGCCTGGTGAGCCAGCGTTACGATGGGTTGGGCCGGGCGGCTGGCGAGCGTCAAGGAGTACCTGGGGCAGGTGGGCAGCGGCACGGTCACGTGCCCGACGCCGGCCTGGAATGCGAATGCGAACGGCCTGACGACCTACGCCTACGACGTGGCGGATCGGCTGGTGCAGATGACCGGGCCGGATGGGGCGGTGACCACGATCACGTACGACCTGTTGGGGCGCAAGATGAGCATGAACGATCCGGACATGGGTGCGTGGAGCTACACGTACGACACGGCCGGGAACCTGGTGGCGCAGACCGATGCGCGGAATGTCACGATAGGGTTTGGCTATGACGGACTGAATCGGCTGACGCAGAAATGGCAGAGCGGCAGCAGCAGCGGGACGGTGTTGGCCGATTACAGCTATGATGCGTTCGATGGGGCCACGCAGTTCGGCAAGGGTCGGCGCACCGGGATGAGGGCATATGTGGGCGGCGATGTCAACAACAGCGCGAGTTGGACATACGACAAGCGCGGCCGGGTGACGGCGGAAACGCACACGATTGATGGGGAGGCGTACACCCTCGGTTACACCTATGATTCGGCGGACCGGGTGCTGCGGGTAGTTTACCCGACCCAGAGTGCGGAGACGGTCAACGTGGCGTACACGACGCAGGGGCTGCCGGGGCGGATGTACAGCAGTGTGGATTATGTGCGCAGTGGGAATGCGGCGTATGATGTGGCCGGAAGGCTGACGCAGTTGAAGCTGGGCAAGCAGAGCACCAACAACAATCCGGTGGTGCAGATGGCGTTCACCTACCATCCCTGGACAGCGAGCGGCGGACTGGGGCGCTTGCAGAAGGTGAAGGCAGGAACGTCGGCGGATGCCAGCAGTTTGCAGGACTTGACGTATGGCTACGATACGGCCGGCAATGCGCTGGATCGTGGATGCGCGCAACAACGGTCAGCGGCAGTGCTTCAGCTACGACGGGTTGGATCTGCTGCGCGGCTTCACGGGTGATGCGATTTGCGCGGGCTACGACGATGGGACCGGGAGCTGGGTGTACGATGAGAACTACAGCTACAACAACGCGGGGAACCTGATCAGCAAGACGGGGCAGGGGACGTACGGCTACGGGGTGGCGCAGGCGAGCACCTGCCCGGAAGGGGCGTTGGTGAAGAAGCATGCGGTGGTAAGCACAAGCAACGGCAGCAGTTACTGTTACGATCAGAACGGCAAACATGCGGCGGCGCACGATCGGGGGAACACCTACACTGACGTATGATGACGAGAATCGCCTGGTCAGCATCAGCGGGGCGGCGACGGCGAGCTTCGTGTACGATGCGGACGGCGACCGGGTCAAGAGCGTGCTGAACGGGGAGACGGTCACCACGATCGGCAATCTGTACGAGAAGAAGAAGGTGGTTGGCGGCGCAACGACGCACACGAAATACTACTATTTCAACGGTCAGCGGGTGGCCGTGCGCGTGGCGGGGGTGTTGTACTGGCTGTTGCGCGATCACCTGGGCAGCACGACGGTGACGGCCAATGGCGCCAGCGGTGAGCGCACGGCGGAGTTGTGGTACAAGCCGTGGGGTGAGAATCGAGGGACGCCCGTCGGCGCGACGCCGACGCAGCGACGCTTCACCGGGCAGGTGCTGGATGCGAGCATTGGGTTGTATTTCTACAACGCGAGATACTACGACCCTTATCTTAACCGGTGGATCCAACCCGACAGCATTATACCCAATCCTGGCGATCCGCAAAATCTCAATCGCTACTCTTACTGCCGGAATAATCCTCTACGCTTTATCGATCCATCAGGCCACGATCCGCTGGATCAGGCCTGGCAAGAGGAATTTGAGCAGATGCATCATCGTGCGCCGACGGCCGAAGACATTTTGATTCGTCTGTTCTCGATAGCCTTTCCTGGCGAGTGGAATTGGTCAGTCTTCTACGACGCTGACGGTAACTACGTCCAGGGAAACCTGGAGAGCGTATTCCGAGACAACCGACCTGCTAACTGGTCATGGAATGACATGCCAAGCGCGCTGGAACGCTTGACCGGTTGGTACAAAGCTGGCGAAGAGGGTATGTTCACCAGAGACATTGGTAGCCTGTTCGGAGGTCTAGCCAATCGCTTGGAAGCGCCAAACGCTTGGCCGGCGGTCAGCAATGCAGGGAATCCCATACGGACCTGGGTTTATTTTGATCGGCAGGGGTTGCCTGCCTCGTTCATGGGCACCTCAGATGACGATGCGAATGTGCATCATTGGGCTTGGGCGCTGACCATGGGGGCGGAGTACGGCCCGGGCGGCAGTTTGCTCAACACGGGGCGCGAAATCACGCAATTTCATGGCGATTGGCGCAATAGCTGGTCAGATGTCAGCATCGGAAATCGCGGGGCTGCGCTCGGTGTTCGATTCCGTGTCCTGGGGTTGACGGACATCACACACGCATGGAACCTCTTTATGCTGGATCGTTGGTTCTGATGGACGCTGCCAGGAGGCTTGTTATGCAACATATCAGTGTTGCCGGCAGACTGGGAGCAGTGAGTGTCGTGATCTTGTTGGTCACACTGGTAGCTGGATGCTATTCATCGCCGTTGGAGGAGGCGAGAAAACAGGTGTCCGTAGGCACGCTGCGCGACGATGCGATCCGGATTCTGAGCGAAAAGGCCTGGTACCATCAGCCATGCCCCAATCTCGTAGGCGGCAAGCTTGAAACAATCACGGATCTTTTCTTCTTCGGCCGTCATAAGTATGACCAAGCCGACATCGTGATTGTCAAGAGTAAACCTGTCAATGGCGTATTCGTTGTGGGCGATGATCTCGGTAGCTTTGAGCCATACGTCTGGCATGCCGTCTACCGAGACTGTTTGCAGCGTGAACACTTCGAAGATTAGGTTTGTTGGTCTTGCCCTCAAGGCAGGTGGGGGGGGTGAAGTTTGCGTTAAGCGCTTTCGGAGCAGTGCAGTTGCGGCAATTGGAACCTGGGCAGAGCCAGTTTTGACTCTGCCCAGCGCCAACATCGTCGGTGATGACGTTCGCCAGTTTCTGCCGTCTACGCCGGCAGCTTGCCTGAATCACGGCGTTGGTGCGGCACACGTGGGGGGTACGACCGAAGGTGGCGGCGCCAGCGGTGTTGGGGACTGAAGCAGACGGCGCAATTGCGCTACCAGGGTCAGCCGTTCTGCGTCAGGCAGGGCCGGCACGGCCAGGCGCGCGAGCAGCGCCAGCGAGGTCTCCTCGGTGACAACGTCGTTGACTGGCGGGGGTGGGTCGGCTGGGGGCGCTGGAGTCAGATCGAGGCGTTGTTCGACCCGTATCATGGCGGCGAAGTAGTCAGCCGCGACGGTCTGGTCGTGGACGCGCGCGTAGATCAAGGTGGAGTTGAGCCGACGGTGTCCCAGCAGCTTTTGGATCGAGGTGATGCGGCAGCCGGCGTTGAGCAGTTGCGTGGCACAGGTGTGGCGCAGGCGATGGGGGTAGACTTTGATGCCGGTGCGTACGCCAGCAGCCTTGATGCGACTGCGCAGTAAGTCCTTGCAGACCGGTTGGTTGCGGTAGAGAAAGACGTGGTTGGTTGGCCCCATACCGCGCCCGGCCAGATAGGCTTGGAGCGCCTGCACGGTGATATCAGTGAGATAGACGGTGCGATCCTGCTGCCCCTTGCCCCGGCGGACGGTGAGTTGGCGGGCAGTCAGATTGAGATCGTCGAGGCGCAGTTCTTCGACCTCACCCAGGCGCAGCCCGCCCTGCCACATGAGGTAGAAGGCGGCGCGATCAAGCAGGGCATCGCGGTGCTGATGCGATAGCTTGGCCTGAGCGACGCGTTGCTCGCAGTCAGCGCGCAAACGACGCACCTCATCGTCGGTCAAGAAACGGGGGAGGCTATCCGGTTCCTTGAGATAGCGCAGGCGCAGCAACGCCTGCGGCACCCGGTGATCGTTGTCTTGCAGGAAGAGCACAAAGGCGTGCAAGGCGCGCAGGTCTTGGTTGATGCTTTTGGCGGCATAACCGGCAGCCAAGCGGTGATCCACATAGTCCAGGATGTATTGGCGTTTGACATCCGTTAACTGGGTCACGGCATGGTGTTCGCACAGCCAGCGCCAGAGACGGAGGTGGCCGCTCCAGAAGCGTCGGATGTTGTCTTCCAGCCGAGCGGGGCGCCAGTTGGCTTGACGGAGGTGTTGATAACGCGTCAGTTCGGACACAAGCCACTGCGGTAGACCGGCGGTATGTAGGGTCACCTCAAACGGGTGGGCCTTGCTTTCGAGTTGACCCCGCTCATGACGTAGGAAGCGGCGAAACTTGGCCAGGGCGTTACGACACATGTCGGTCCATTCGGCACTCAGTTGTTTGGCTTGGATGTAGGCGAGCGCCTTGGCCAGGTCGGTGTCCAGGTCGAGTTGGCTATGTGGCTTAAGATTGAGGCCCAAGACGTGACCGGCCATGGGGATGTAGAGGATTCTGATAACGGGCAGACTAGCGCCGCCACTGAGCAGCCACGCCTGATAGCGTTCCAGGAATGCAATGTTCTCGGTTGGCCAGGCGGCCGTGGGCTGGGGCCGCGGCACAGCAGGCGGCATACGTTGATCGTGGCCGTAGTGCAGGGCCTGGTCGTAGCGTTGGGCAACTAAATGATCGGGAATGCGTTTAGGGTTCATGATGCGCCTCCCGCAGGCGCGGTGTCAGCCCAATTCTCGATTTGTGCGCAGGCGGCATTGTAGTCGGCTTGCACCTGACGATCATTGGCAGCCACGTAGATCTGCGTGGTTTCCAGCCAGGCGTGGCCAAGCAGTTTCTGGATGGTAGTCACCGGCACGTCAGCGTTGAGCAGGTCGTTGGCGAAGGTGTGGCGCAAACGGTGGGCGGTGAGGGTGACACCGGCTTGTGTACGGTAGGCGAGCAAACGCAGATGGATGGCCGTAGTGGAGAGACCCTGGCCTTGGTAGCTGACGAAGAGGGCGTCGCAGGTGACGTGCGGGCGCACGGCCAGATAGGTACGTACAGCCTGTTCAGCCTGCGGCGAAAGGTAGGCCGTGCGATCCTTGCTGCCTTTGCCGTGAATTATCATGCGGGGCAGCGTTTCGTCCAGAAAGAGGTCTGTGAGTCGCAGCGTCGCGACCTCCGAGATGCGCAGGCCACAGCGTAGCATGAGGAGAAACATCGCCCGATCGCGCGGGTCAGTGATAACGGCGAAGAATTTGCGGATGGCATCTTGCTGAACGGGTCGTGGCAGGCGCTGTGGCTCGCGTAACCCATGCCGGTGCGGCAATACGGGGCAGACCAACGTGGTGTCTTCGTCAGCAAGAAATGTGTAGAAAGCAGTGATGGCAGCCAGGCGGCGGTTGATTGTGCTGGGTTGACACCCTTGGCTGGCCTGTTGCCTCACGAAGCGGTCAATATCCCGCAACGTGACGGCGGCCGGTAGCAGGTCGCCGACGAGGTCTGCAAACTGTCGCAAATCGCCACGGTAATCCCGCCAGGTGCGCGCATCAGGGTTGCGACGCCGCACCCAATTGACGAAGCATTCGATCTCGGTTAGCATAACGGTACCTCCTGTGGAATGAGATGGGTGTGATTGGAATCCCCACCCATTCTACTCCCAGGAGGCGCACATGTGCCCCAGCAGTGAACGGCTGCCGGTTAAGATAAGTGATCGGCGCTGGGAAGGTTCACTCAGGCCGATACGCTGGTCCCGAATGCAGGAAATCCGCAAAATCTGAACAGATACAGCTATGCCCTGAATAATTCTGTCAGGTTTAGCGACCCCAGCGGACACGCAGCGGTATGTGGCACAAGCGTAGATGGTGGTTGTGGTACCACGCCTCCCAGATCATCAAGGCCGGTGATAGTGCCGTTGCCGGCTCCAACACCACCGCTAGGTACGCCAACGCCAGGGCAAGTCACTGCCAATCAGGGAGGGACAGCGAATTCCTGGAGTTGGGACGCCTTGTTTTCACCAGACACGATGGTCACTTTATACAAAAGGGGGGAGGGAGACATTCGCGATTATGCGTTTGGGTTCGTGAATACCAGGGAAGGATACTCAATCTACAAGGTTGTTGGCAGGAATGGTCAGGAATACTGGGTGGCGGCCGGTTCTGCTGCCGCATTGCGCAGAATTGGACTCAATCCCGGAGTGGCAAATAGCTCACGTGCCATGAACGCAATACGGACTGCGGGGCGAGGCGGCGATGGCCCTTTTCTCCTCGCTGGGGCTCTTGCGTCTGTTGGACCAAATCTGATTGCACATGCCAATCACGGCGATTTCTGGAGTTGGGAGACGGCTACCGATTTGATTGTTGATGGAGCCGGATGGCTTGTCTCTGACCTTGGTGGAGCAGCGATTGGAGTTGGAGCTCAGGTTGCTGCGCCCTGGGCGCCTGGGGTTGCAGTCATTTTGGGCGAAGTGGGGGGTTCCATAGGTCTCAGCCTGGCGTGGGATAATTGGATTGCTCCAGGTGCGAGAGCCCTGGTTCGATATCATTTGCCACATTGAGGTTGATTCATGGCGTACGCTTTGAGAACTGAAACCAAGAGGGTGCGATGCATCAACTAATCCAACGATTCATTGACCCACGACATGCGCGTTTCTCCGCATTATTCATGGGTATCATTAGCGGAATTTTCATGATTCCGATGGGACTTTCGCTGTTTGCTACTGCACCAACGATCGGTATAGTGCTTCCAACATGGATTTGGCTACTCTCTGTGATTGGAATTCCATTTGTTGGCATATTGTTGCATTTCAGCACACGACGACTTGTCCACATCAAGTGCTTCTTTGTCGTTCTCATGGTTCTTCTGAGCCTTACTTATGGTACCGTTGCTTGGTACGTTCTCACGTGGGGTATGGTCGACAGTTTTTCAATGATTGTGGGTTTGGGATGCTTGTAGTTTTGTCTGTCGTAGGTCTACAAACATACGAGATCACTCTCAAATCTCCTGAACGCGAGAAAATGCCGCACGAAATCATCGGATCCTTGATCAAACAACGGGAGTGATTGATCTTTCCACTGAGGCTTTTTCAGTGCAAACTCGCGCGAAGAATATAAAGAGATCAACAACACTTGCTCTGAGACTGGCACCTCTTGTCGGAGGAATTTCCTTGCTAATTGTACGATCTTTGCCTGTCACTGGCGATTTGATTCTGTTACTGGTTGTCGCTTTTGTGTTTACCACTATTGGTGCGATAGGCGCTGGAAGCAATTTGAGCTATATTGTGGCATCGCGACGCTGGGAACAAGAGCATGGCAAACCGATACTTGTCAAGAAAAACATGACTTCGTCATGATGCTCTTTGCTGTGAACTGATTACCAGATAGCGCCCGAAATCGGTGATGATCACGCGGCTATTACGGACGGAAGTTGCTCAATCAGTCGGGATTTCGGCCACGAATTGCCACGAAAAGCCCCTGGAATTCGTGTCATTCGTGGCTGATTCTGCCCTGCAACGGCAACATGACCGGGCGCACGGTGGGCGGCGTGACCTACACCCTGGTCTACGATGCGGAGAACCGCTTGCAGCAGGTGAAGCAGGGAAGCACGGCGCCTCTGGCTACACCTATGACGCGGACGGCAACCGGGTCAAGGAGACCATCAGCGGTACCTGTATACTTTCGTGGAATTCGTGTCATTCGTGGCAAAAAACGCCGCTGGGACCGGCGGGCAGCGTGTTGCCTTACCGGAGCGCCTGATAGAAAAGGATCCAACGCCAAGACGCCACGGCAGTCACTTCACCCTTTGCGTCTTGGCGTGAAATTTGAGGCCTATTGCGACCGGCATGCATCGCCGGGATTCGCTCATGCCGCGCCTTCGGCCCTGAGCTGCTCGATCTGTTCATCCGCATAGCCCAGGCTGCGCAGCACCTCGACCGTATGTTGGCCCAGGCTGGGCGGCGGCAGGCGATAGCTGACTGGGGTTTCGCTCAGATGCACCGGGTTGCCCACCGAACGCACCGGCCCAACTACTGGATGTTCTTGCTCTACGATCATGCCACGCGCCACCACCTGCGGGTCGTTGAGGGCTTCCATCCACCTCGTTGATGGGGCCGCAGGGAATGTCCGCGGCGCAGCCGTTCCAGCCAGAAGCTGGCGTCTTGCGTGGCAAACACCTCGGCCAGCAGTGGAATCAAGTCGGCGCGGTGCTGCAGGCGATCCGAGTTCGTGCGGAAACGGGGTCCTGGCCGACCGTCTGTTCGATTGCAAGCGTCTGGCAAAAGCGCTGCCACAGGCGTTCGCTGCCCACGGCCACCACCATGTGCTTGTCGCGCGCACGGAAGGACTGATAGGGGACGATCGTCGCATGGGTGTTGCCAATTTTGCTGGGCCGCTGACCGGTGGCGAAGTAGGCCCGGCGACGTGCGTCAACCAGGAGACCTGGCCGTCGAGCAGGGCCATGTCCACCAGTTGACCGCGGCCGGTCTGTTCGCGCACCCGCAGCGCGGAGAGGATGCCGATGACGCTGTAGACGCCGCAGGTCGCATCACTCAGGGGGATGGGATAGCGCATCGGGCCTGAGCCTGGCTCGCCCGTCAGCGCCATGAGACCCGAACGCGCCTGCGCCACCACGTCATAGCCGCCCTGGCCGGCTTCGGGGCCGGTCAAGCCGAATCCACTGACGGCGCAGTAGACCAGGCGCGGGTTGATGGCCCACAGCGTGTCAGGGTCTGTGGCCAGCTTGCGCAGCGATTCCAGGCTGGGCTGGTTGACCACGAACACGTCGGCTGTGCGCACCAGTTGATGCAAAACAGCCTGCGCGGCGGGGTGTTTGAGGTTGAGGGTCATACTGCGCTTGTTGCGATTGGTGCTCAGGAAATAGGCGCTTTCCGTTCCCACATAGGGCGGCGCCCAGCCGCGTGACATATCACCGCTGCCAGGGCGCTCGATCTTCAGGACGTCCGCGCCCAGGTCTCCGAGCATCATGGCGCACAGGGGGCCGGCCAGCGCCTCGGTCATGTCGAGAACCTGGATGCCTTGCAGGACAGAGGCTTGTTCCACGAGAATCTCCTTACTCTGAGGGGGGTGGGGCAAGCCGGCGGCTTGCGTTACGATCGGGGTGGGGCAAGCCGGCGGCTTGCGTTACGATCGGCGCGCCGGCTCGAAGCGGCTGTGCGCGGGGTCAGGATGTTTTGATAGGCCGCGAGGTTGCGGTCGCGCAAGTGATCGAAGATCATGGGGCTGGGCGTGCCATAAGTGATGAACTTGATCGGGTCGGGGTCCAGCTCGGCGAAGGCGACCTCTTCGGTGCCGCGGGCCTGCGCCAGCTTGTGCGCAATCGGGCTGACGATCATGCTGTGGCCGAAATAGTAGTTGCCTCCGGCGTCGGGGCCGACGGCATTGCACGACACCATGTAGACGTGATTATCGTAGGCGCGCGCGCGGTTGGTGAGTTCCCAGATTTCGAACGAGCGCAGCAGCGCGTGGGGCGCACGATGACCTCCGCGCCCATGATCGCCTCAGCGCGGTAGAGTTCGGGAAAGCCGCCATCGTAGCAGATGGTGATGCCAATGGCGGCCAGGGGCGTTTGGATCACCACCGGCTCATGGCCGGGCGTTGACCAGCCGTTGCTGCAGCCGCGCCGGGCGCAGCCGGCCCGTTGATCCGTTCCGTGGGGAAAAGATGAGTCTTGCGGTAAATACCGAGCACGTCGCCGTTTGGCCCCAGCAGCGCGCCGAGTTGTAGACGACGCCCCGCTGCGGGCCGCGCTCATACGAGGGCAGCACCACGTAAGCGCCAACCGCCTGTGCGGCCTTTTGGATCGGCTCCGAGAGACGACCGGGAATTTCATCCATGGCGTCCCAGAGTTCAAGCGGGCCTACGGTGGGGACGAAGCCGGTTGTCACCGTTTCGGGCAACACGATCAGTTGGGCGCCGGTTTGATCCGCGGCGCTGGACCCAAGCGCCGGGCTTAGCGATATTGGCCGTGGCATCCATCGGCGTGATGGCAAATTGCGCGCAGGCAGCCGTAAAACGTTGCATCATTCCTCCTACATGCTTTGGGGGCGGTTCCCGAGTTCGTGCAGCCGTTCCACCACGGCCAACGGCGCGTCCTCCAAGATGTGGATATGGCGATCTTCCCAGACCGCCTGCGCTGCCATTGACAGGCCAGGCGCCACGGCATAGGCAGCAGGCGTCAGCGCGCCGAAACGGCCCAGGGTGTTGGCCCACAGTTGCTTGAACGTGGGATCGGTCAGGTCTTGCCCCAGAATCAGCAGATGATGCTCCTCCAGAATGGCGCGCACACGGTCGAGCAGCGCCTTTTTCGCCGCATTCTCCCACAGTTGCAAGTGGTCATTTTCCGTTACCACCAGGGTGTCTGGCTGAGCCACCCAGCCGTAGAGTTGAATCAGGCTGACGGCGCGCGGCGTGCGCAAGGCCACCTGGCCGGCCTGCACCAAGTGATCGAAGGGCGGCTGCCGGCGCGCAAGGCACGCGCCAGCAGGTCATCGTAGGCGGTGGCGATGAAATGGCTCACCGGCAAACTCGCCAGCAAGGCGTGCCACGACTGCGGGCCGTGGTCGGCGGCGCCCAACGTCCGCTGCAGGAAATCGGTGAATTCCCATCGCTGCCCGCGGCGGGCCAGGCGCTGCGCCACCTCAGCCAGGGGCAGACCGGTCGCCAGACCGTAGCGTTGCGCCAGGTCAGCGGCCAACGCCTGGCATGTGGGCACGCCGGTCAGGGTTTGCGGAACATCGCCGCCGACCCACAGGGGCCAGGCTGCCGTCGGCCAGATGTTCGGCCAGGTCGGAAAACCACAGGAATGCACTCATGGCGCCTGCGCTCCCAACTGCCCGCCGAGCCAGCCAGGTTCCACAACCGCGGTCAGTGCAATGAACCCCAGAAAGAGCAGCAGAGCCGTGACGAAAAAGCCGTCACTGAAACGCCGTCCGAGCCGTTGGGCCAGGAGTCCGCCGGTGAACATGAGCAGATGCAGGAGCAGCAGCGTCACCATGCTGCTGGCAAAACAAAAGATCAGAATGAGGGCAAAATCAACCGCTTCAACCACGCCTAGATTAGGAATGTCCTCTGGGCGAAAGCTCTTGAGCCAGAAAATGGCATTGAGCAGACCAAATGCGGCGCCTATCGCGACCGTAGGCCACGATCAACGCGCTGCGTTGACGGCGCGCCACGGCGGTCGCAAACCAATCGGTCAGGGTCGCCCCCGCCAGGCCGATGATCAGCATGACGGCCACATAGCGGGTTTGACTGCTGATGCTGGGCGCGACATTGAGCAGGGGTAGTCCAAAGCCGAGCACGGCCGCGGCCAGGAGGATGGCCCACCAGCCGCGTTCGGTCGCCAGCCGTGCGCCGCGCGCGATACGACTCACCGCACGCAAGGCCAGCGGCGCATTCGAACTGGCGGCCTGGGTCAGCATCACCTGCGCCAGTTCGCTGTGGAAATCGGCCATCGTGGGGTAGCGGGCCCTCCGGCTGCGGCTGGCGCGCCTTCTCGATCACCAGGTCGAAGGCGTCGTCGAGTCCGGGGTGCAGCTTCACTGGCGGGGACAAAGGCGCCCTGGCTGGGATTGCGCAGGGTGAGCATTTCGTAGAGCACGGTCGCGGCGGCGTAGACATCGGAGCGCACGTCGGGCAGCCGTCCTTCCACCTGTTCCGGCGCCATGTAGTCCACCGTGCCGCTGACCAGGTTGGTGGTGGACTGCTGACCGGGCGCCAGGGAGCGGGCCAGGCCAAAATCAATCAGCTTGACCTGATCGTCCGCCAGGAAGATGTTGGAGGGCTTGAGGTCGCGGTGGACGATGCCGCGTGCATGGGTGTAGGTCAGCGCGGCGCATACCTGGCCGATGAGCCGGTAGGCGCGGTCAAGCGACACTGGTTGATTGTCAGATTTGGCGTTGCGCAACGCCTCCTTGAGCGTTTCTCCGGCCAGAAAGGGCATGACGATGTAGTAGTTGCCCCGGTACTCACCGAAATCGAGCAGCTTGACGATGCCGGGGTGATCGAGTGTACGCAGGGTGTTGGCCTCACGCCGAAAACCGGCCAGCAGCCGCTCGGTCTGCGCCTGCGACCGCTGTAAAACCTTGACCGCGACCGGCTGCTGTTGCTCCGTGTCCCAGGCTTTGTAAACCACGCCGACGCCGCCGATGCCCTGGATGGCCTCGATGCGGTAGCGCGGCGGTAAGATGGCGAGGTTCGGCTGCAGTGTCACCGCACGTTGGTAAGCCTCCAGGCTGGCCGGTAAGTCGCCGAGCGCCAGGTAGACATAATGCAAATTGTGATGTGCTTCGGCCAAATCAGGCGCGGCGGCCAGCGCCTGTTGGTAATAGGCGGCCGCGCGCTTGTAGTTCTGCCGGGCGTACTCCAGGTTGCCGCTGCGCAGCCAGGTCGCGGCCGAGGATTGCGCCGGGTCGAAGGCGCGCGCCAGGCGCTCATAAGCTGCGCGCATGGCCTGGATGTCGCGCAGTTGCTCTTCGCTGAGCAGTGGCACATCGGTCTGGTCAACCAACGTGGCGATGCCGATCTGGTTCATGATGTTATCGAGCGCCGCACCCTGCCGTGTCAGCTCATCCACGGTCAGGCGCGGTGCATCGGACATCTGCGCCGGT
Organism: Candidatus Amarolinea dominans; assembly: GCF_016704685.1. NCBI lineage: Bacteria > Bacillati > Chloroflexota > Caldilineae > Caldilineales > Candidatus Amarolineaceae > Candidatus Amarolinea > Candidatus Amarolinea dominans. The sequence continues at coordinate 157,368 of NZ_JADIZS010000017.1, read as the reverse complement.
TCAACCAGGTCAAATGGCTGGCCGCGCAGGGCAGCCACAGCCTCTGCCAGCTCGCGCAGGAACGCGCCCGGCTCCTGGGTGATGACCGCAATGCCGTTGGTCTCGAACGCGGCGATGTCATCCTCACGGCCCAGCGACTGCACGGCGAAGGCGGGCGGGGTGAATTCCCGTTGTGAGAGGCGAATGGCCTCGTACAGGCGCACGAAGAGGTCGCCAGGCGCCGGCGCGTAGCCGATCAGGAGCAGGGGGCGTTCACGCAGGGCCACTTTGAGGCGATCGAGCAGGCCCTGGAACTTAGGCCGACTGAGGACCTCGGCCTGATCGGTTTGGGTGATGACCAGGTCGCCGGGGTCGTCGAACGTGGTCAGGTTGCCATAAGGCTGGTAGAGTAAGACGCGTGACTCATCCACCGCGGCCTGCATGGCGGGGCGTAGCAGGTCGAAAGGCACGCGCTGCTCACGCAGCGCCTCTGCCAGCAGGGAATCCCAGCCGCCGCTGATGATGACCCGAAAGGGCAGCCGGGCGATGTCACGATGCAGCGGCAGCGGGCGCAGCGTCGGCGCGTGGATGCGCGCGCGCAGGAATTGGATCAACGCCTGGCGTCCGCGGCGCTCTTCGAAGACCTGCGCCATCTGCGGAAATGAGACGTAACGGCCGCGGTAGGCCACGGCCGTCGCCATTTCATCCGCCAACTGACCGCTGGTGGGCAGGCCCTGGAAACGGCTGTCCGATTCGCCGCTGTCCGGGCCGACGAACAGCACGCAGCGCCCTTCGCTCACATAGCGCGCGACCCGTTCGATGAACGCGGCGTGCTCAGTTGTTTCTAAGGCGGGGGCATTCGCGCGCTCTGAAAAGGCAGATTTGTCGTCCAAAGACCCTCACAAGCAAATTGACAGCCGCAACTTCGGATTCCTGGTCGGCCGGCGGATCACTGTTGACCGGCGCACCCAGCAAGGGCACATTGCGCACGTCAGGCAGGTAGTATTTGACCGCGGGCGAGAGGCGCAGCTCGACGCGCGACAGCGTGATCGGCTGGCCGTCGTTGGTTCCGACCTGCGGATCGCTGGCGAACAGGATGTCATACATCAGGTAGGCGTCGGCGGGCAGCGACGGCGCGGGTTTCGTCAGTTCCGCATCCCGGTAGACCTCTTCGATCGTTTCGGTGAAGACCACGGCGACGCCGATCAGGCCGGCCTGGGCGATTTCTGTCAGCGGCGCACGGGCCGGGGCCGCCAGTGGCGCCTTGCCGCTCTTCAGCGGGTCATATTCAGGCGGCGGCTTCGCATCCAGGCCGTCCCTATTGATCGGCGCCACCAGGATGGACGGTTCGCACGCCTCGAACTTGCCTTCTGCGACGGCTTGGGCGCAGCGCTCCAGGTTGTTGACCCCTTCGATGTCGAACATACCCCGCTCGATGGCGAACAGTTCCGGCGAGGCGCCCAGCCCAACGGCCGCTTCCGCCAGCACGTTTTGGAACTCCACGGGCAGCGGGGTGCGCTGGCGGCCGCAGACCTGCAAGGCGTCCCATGCCAGGCACATCTGCTCACTGCTGATGAAGGCGAAGGGCTGCGCCATGACCAGATCGCTCTTGAAGGTGCGCAGATCGGCCTGCGCCTTGGGCCCGCCCGCCTGGCCGAAGAAGTTGAGCAGCTTGCCGTTGGGGCCAAGCGCCAGGACGTAGACCCCCGGCGCCAGGTAATCGGACGGCAGATCGGCCGCCGCCGGGGTGACGTAGAGCACGCCCAGCACCTGGTTGTCGAGCGCGCCGCTGAGCGCCATGTCCACGCTGCGCAGGGCCTCGGGGATGATGAACACGTTGAGCAGATAGATGGCGCCCCGGCCAGGCTCCGCGTAAACGGTCGTGCGCTCCCGCGCCCAAGCGCCGTCCAACTTCAATTTTCTGTCTTTGGCGATCTGCTGCGCCTGCTCGATGACCTCGTCCGGCAGCAGGATGGGCGGGAGTGCGAGCGGCGTAACGGCATCGGGCGGCGCCGGCGTGGGCGTGTCGGTTGGCCGTGCAACCGTAGGCGACACCCGCGTGGGGATGTCGGTGGGAGCAAGGGTCGGGGTTTCAAGCGAACAGGCTGTCAGCAACACAGCGGTCAGCGCGACGAACAACAGAGAGATCAACCACCGTCCGGGGTGGGAGAAAAGACTGCGTTGAATCATGAGCTTCCTCCTTCGTGACAATAGGTATCCGTCTTTTCCTTGAGCCGCCTCAGCAGGCGATACTCGCCAATCCAATCAGCATAATCAAGCGATTCTTCGAACTCGTCGTCTTCATAACGCTGCACGAACTCTGCACTCGTCATTCTATGCAGACCCTCGAAGTGTTTTAGCCGACGCTCGGTTTGCCAAATGGCATCTTCGAGAATTGGCCTCATTGGTTTTCGCCCCAAAGATCTTCCAGGCGTCTGCGACCAGCGTCAAGCGCCTGGCGCTCCAAGAAGCGTTTGATAGTCGGCCAGGCCACGCGTTGGATCATCTGGGGCATCGGGGTGGTTTCCGCATCGGTGAAGTAGGTCAAAGCGCGGATCGCACTGACGGCAAAGGTGCGCACTCGCGCGTACTTCACTGATGCAACTTCGAATAACTGCTCAAGCGGTACTTGCTGCAAGATGAAATAGAGGTCAATGTAGTCCTTACGCGTGCCGCGCGACATAATAGCGGCGAGTTTCATGGCGCCGATCTCTTCGATGGTGGCAATTGGCACACCGTCGAGCAAATACGGCGTCTGCGCCAGCGGGTAGAGTGCCAGGCGAAAGAAGCTAACGCCAACTCCGCGCCAGTTCGCCACAAAGGTCATGTCTTTATCAAAGCTGATGGTGAGAGTGGGATCGTCAAAAGCCGCGCGCAGCACCGCCCGTTCATCAGGTCCAACCGCATCAGGAGCGGATGTGAAAAAATCGAGATCAACTGAAAAGCGATGGCCCAGGTAGAGCGCCAAACCGGTGCCGCCGGCCAGGTAGAATCGCTCGATGAAGGGCAGCCCGGCCGCTATCTTGAAGGCATGTCGGGTTTCTGGCGTCAACGCCTGCCAATAAGGCGCTAGAAGGGCCATACTTGTCTGGCCTCCTGGGCAAAAGGTCGGTGACGCCAACGTCGCAGATCCAGCAGTTTGCGCCAGTAGGTGAACGTCGCGGCCGAAAGCATACGCTCGCCGTGCAGGCGGACGAACTCACGGATGCGTGTGCGGCCATAAACGGTCATCAGCCAGCGAATTTCCTCCCAGGTGCCGTGTTCGAGCGTACGTTGAACGATCAGATCGGCATCCTGCTCGTAGTTGAGTTGACGCGGATCATACTCCTGGAAGTACGGCCACAACCCACTCGGAATGCTGGCGTCCATAATGACGTTCTCCCATGCTCCAATGCTACGTCTGTCAGATGACGGAGTCTGCTTGACATTCGATAGACACAGTGTACCCGGCAGCAGGCGCTACGTCAAGTGCGTTGGCTTGCCTTCGAACGCGCCCCCTCGCGCCCCCCCGCCCCCCCCCGCCCCCCTCCTCGCCCCCTCGCCCCCTCGCGCCCCCTCGCGCCCCCTCGCGCCCCCTCGCGCCCCCTCGCGCCCCCTCGCGATCGAAAGCCATCCGCCGTCTGGCGCGATCCGCGGTGACTCTGCGGCCCCGCCTCCGTCAAATGAGATCAAATGAGATGACCGATCACCGTTCTGAGTTCGAAAAACCGCTGGGAGGCCCACCATGCATCATTTGTACGAAACAGCCGGCACCTTGACCCTGATGGGGTCAGGGGAAATGACGACGACGATGGTTCATGTTCACCGGCACATCATGGATGGTATCAAGGGCACGGTGGCGCCGGTTTTCATTGATACACCGGCCAACTTCGAGTTGAATGTGGACAGCATCTCGCAGCGCGCCGTGGAATACTTTGCCACCCACTTTGGCCTGACTCTGGACACCATCTCGTTTCCAACCGCCCACTATCCGACCCCCATCGAGATGGAAGCGGTGCTGCGCAAGCTGCGCCGGGCCAACTACCTGTTTGCCGGGCCGGGCAGCCCCACCTACGCGGTGCGCTCCTGGCGCAATACGGCCGTCTTCGAAACGATGGCCGGCAAGCTGGCCTTCGGCAGCCACCTGGTGCTGGCCAGCGCCGCGGTCACCGCCATGGGGCGTTTCACCCTGCCGGTCTACGAAATCTACAAGGTCGGTCTCGAGCTGCACTGGACCGACGGGCTGGACCTGCTGGGCCGTTACGGGCTGGACTTGGCCGTCGTCCCGCACTGGAACAACAGCAGCGGCGAGACCCATGACACCTCGCGCTGTTTCATGGGCGAGGCGCGTCTGCGCAAGCTCGAGCAGATGCTGCCGCCCACCCTCGTGATCCTGGGCATTGACGAATTCACCGCCTGCGTCATGGAGCCGGCCGGCCAGTGCTGCCGCGTCTTCGGCCAGGGCGCAGTCACTATCCGCACCCTGGACGGTGCGGCCGATCGGGTCTTCAGAAGCGGCGAAACCTTCTCCTTCGACGAGCTGCGCCACCAGGGCAGCCATCGCCGCCCGGCCGCGGACAGTCTGCCGCCCACGGACCCCTCCGCGATGCTCTACCACCAAACCAGCGAAGTTGCCAGCGTCTTTCGTCACGCGTTGATCGAAGAGCGCAACCCGGCCAGCGCGGTGGGCTATCTTCATGCCCTGCAGGAGGCAATTCAAACCGGCAGGCGCAGCAGCCTGCATGAAGCCGTCTTGCCTGAGATCGAGCGGTTGGTGCGTGAGATGCTGGCGCTGCTGGCTATCTGGCTGGAAGGGGCCAATCAGCGCGGTTTCGCGGCCGCGCCGTTGATCTCAGACCTGGTGACGCTGCGTCAGACGCTGCGCAAGGACAGCCAGTGGGCGCTGGCCGACCAGGTTCGCACCATGCTGGATGGCCACAACGTCGTCGTGGAAGACTCTCGCGACGGCAGCAGTTGGCGCTGGGCGCAGTGAGCGACCGGCGACTCAGCGCCGCAGATGGGCCGCAAAGAAAGCCCAGCTTCGTTCGATGAAAAGGTCATCGCTGCGACCGCTGAAGATGTGCCCCTGGCCCGCGTAAGTGAAGCATTCCACCGTTTTGCCCAACTGCTGCAAACGCTCGCACAGGTCCGCGGCGATGGGCAGGGGAATGCCGGCATCCTCCCCGCCGTGGTGAATGCTGACCGCGCTCTGCACGCGTTCCAAATGAAAGAGCGGCGAAATCTCATGCACGATCTCCGGCGGCGTATGGTATTCCACCGCACCCCGCTTACCGCCGCTGGCCCGATAGACATAATCGAAATTGCGCTGCTCGTCCCCGCTCAACGCGGCGTAGAGCAGCGTGGCCTGCACAACCGGGCTGATGGTCATCACCCGCAGGGCCAATCCACCGCCCAGGCTGTGACCCCACAGCCCGATGCGCTGCGGATCGGCCGCGGTCAGCAGCCCCGGCTGCCCGCCCTGCGCCTGGACGATCGCAATCAGGTTCAGGATGTCCGCGGTCATGCCGGTACGGAACACATCCGGCCCCTCGTCCGAAGGCGGAAAATTGCGCAGATTGGGATGGATGACGATATACCCGGCGCGCGCCAGGGCATCGGCGTAGCGCGTGGTGTAGCTCAGGATGCCGTACTGCGACGGCTCGACATAACCATGAAGGGCGATGATGACCGGGAATGGCCCCGGCCCCGGCGGCACGTTGATGAAGCCGTAGATGGTCAGCCCATCGCTCGGATAGGTGATGAGGGCGCGTAAAACCGGTCGGCGTGTCCACCTGGCCGCGATCGGTCAACGTTCCGCCGCCGTAAGCGCGGCCGGCCATCTCAGCAATCGTCCAGCCGGTGGCCTGGCCGGGCGTCAGGACGGCCGGCGGCGCGCTGGTTGACGTTGGCGAGGGGATGGCCGTTGGCGTCTCCGTGGCGCTGGCGGTGGGACTGGGCGTGGCGGTCGGCGCAGGCGTTGCCGTGGCGCTGGCAGTCGGTGTGGGAACGGCCGTCGCTGTGAACGACGCCGGCGCAGGCGCAAGGATGATCTCCACGGTCGCGGCTGCGCCGGTCGGCGTCATTTGGTTGGCCTGGCGCGCGTTGGCCGCGGCGCCGCCATCCGGCTGGCATGCCGCCAGGCCTCCCGCGACAGCCATCAGCGCGATGAGCCAGGCGAAACCTTTACTCAGTCTTGGCGACTGCCCTACTCCGGCCCCACGGGCCAGCACGCGCCGGTGTCTCATTCCGCGCATTCGCGATCGAGGTAGTAGAGCCATTCGGCCAGCTCATGAGGCGCCAGAAGCCCGCCGGCGTCCGCAGCCTGGATGCGGGTGCGCGGCGCGGTATAGCGATCGAGCAGCAGCACCAGGACTCCCGCCCGATCAGCGTTGACATAAGCCGCCAGCCGCTGCTTGACCGCGCCGTCCGGATCGGCCAGGACGATGTGACCGGCGGCGAATTCCTCTGCCCATGTCCGCGCCTGCTCCTCATGAGCCTGCAGCACGGAGATGAGCACCGCGTCCGTTTCGGTCAGCGCGGCGCGGGGACGCCAACTGTTTGGCGTAGCCGGCGCAGACCAGGCAGCGATGGTCATGCGCAAAGAAGATCACCGCCTTGTGGCGTCCGCGCAGGTTGCTCAGACGAAACGGCGTCGCGGGGTGGCCGGCCAGCGCAAAGTCCGGGCAGGGGGGCGGGAGGCGAGTTCGCCGTGATAGTCCAGCCCACGCGGAGGGGTGAAGGAAATCCGGGCCGCGGCCAGCCAATCCTGCAACTGCTCGATGGTCGGTTCGGCCAGGTGTCCCGGCTGCCCGGCCAGGGTCAGCGTGGGGGTGATGCGAAAACCTCCGTTCAACTGCTCCACCAGGCGGGACGCGTCGGCGTCGCGCTCGACGTTGATTTCGATGAATGGCGCACCCAGAACCTGCAAGCGATGGCGCACAAGCGCCGTATCTTCACAGGTAGGCGCACCGTAGAGCGTGAGTGGTTCAACCATGTTCAGCCCTTTCTGCAGCCTTTTCTACAACCCTTTCTACGGCAACAGCCTGGCCGGACTTGAACGCCTGCATACCGCTGCCCACCAGGGCCAGGCCGATCATCCACACCATCTGCTGCAGATGCAGGAGGATGGCAAAGGCGGTGAGCGCGCGGTCGAAGCCGAGCAGGGCCAGCGGCGCCACCAGCGTGGCATGAAAGATGCCCGGCTGCGTCGGCGCGGAGGGCGGGGCCAGGACGAGGGTGCCCAGGGCGAGCGCCCCCCAGGTGGTTGGGGGCAAGCCATCGGCGCCGAGCGCGGCCAGCGTCAACAGGTGAAAGGCGCCAAAGCAGCCCCAGGTGATGAACGACCAGAGCATGGCGGCCGATAAGCGCCTGGAAGTCACGGCCTGCGTGACCCCGGCCAGGACGCCGCCGAGGGCGCGACGGGCGCGCGCCTCGGTAATGCCCGGCAGGCGCGCCAGAAAGACGGGCGCCCGCGCCAGCACCTGCGCTCGATGGCGCAGCGCCCAGGTCATCAGCCCGGCCAGCAGGCTGACGAGCGCCACCGCGCCCATCACAGCCCTGGGCGCCAGTTGCAAGCGCAGTCCCACCAGCAAGGCGCCGCCCAGCGCCAGCAGACGCATCACCTGCTCGATCACGCGCTCCACCACCACGCTGGCGGTGATTTCAGCCAGGGGGCAGGCCAGTCGTGCGCCCCAGCAGCGATGCCGCGCCGCTTCGCCCGCGCGCAGCGGCAGCAGGATGTTGAGCGCATGCCCCACATTGGCCGCCTGAAAAGCCGCGCTGAGACTGGGCTGGCCGGCCAGGAGCACCCGCCAGCGCTGCGCATAGGCCGCCAGCCCGGCAATGAACGCCAGGGAGGCCAGCGCGCCGTAGCGCAGGTCAGCCTGCTGCAAGGCCCGTGCCGCCGCTGGCATGTCCACGAAGCGCGGAAACAGAATCACAATCAGAACGATGACCGCTGTGCTGGCGATCAGTTTGGTGCGTGTAGACATAAACGTAGATTCCTTTGCCTCTTGGTGTGAGAATGGCCAGGCACTTCTCGATGACCCGGGGTGCGGGGCATGGCCTTGCGCCTGCCCGCGTGGGCGACCGCAAGGGTGCGCCCCTACAAATTGAGAATCCAAGCACCGGGCCATTGTCGGCGAAAACGCGCAGAAAGGCAAAAATAGCGCTTCGGTGTTTCCATCTTTAGGCCATCTTTCGGCCTTCTTCAGGCTTTCTTCAGGCTTTTGCCCACCTGTGGTACAATCAGCGTCACCCAGCGCGTTTGCCAATCTTCCCCCGGTCAATTTTCCTCAGGAGGTGCTCTGATGAAGGCAATTTGTCGTGTCAACCCAAATCGTGCGGGATTCAATTTCGGATGGGATGTAACAAACTGACGATGACGCAGAGCCTGACCACCAAATACTTCGTCGCCGTGGCCGGCAACATCGGCGTCGGCAAATCTACCCTCACACGTTTGCTGACCGACCGGTTGGGATGGGAACCCGTCTACGAAGCGGTTGACGAAAATCCGTACCTGTCCGATTTCTACGCGGACATGCGCCGCTGGAGCTTTCATTCACAGGCGTTTTTTCTCTCGCGGCGCTTGCAGCAGCATTTTCACCTCCTGCAATACAGGCAGTCCGTCGTGCAGGACCGCAGCGTCTACGAGGATGCCGAGGTCTTTGCGCGCAACCTGTTCCTGCAAGGGCATCTGAGCGCGCGCGATTGGGAGACCTACTACGCGCTCTTCAGCACGCTCACGCTGCTCTTACAACCGCCGCACTTGGTGGTTTACCTGCGTGCGTCGGTGCCCTCCCTGCTCGATCGCATTGCCCAGCGCGGTCGCGACTACGAGCAAACCATGTCGCCCGATTACCTGGCGCGCCTGAACGATCTTTACGAGCAGTGGGTCGCCGGTTTCACGCTGTGCCCGGTTCTGGTCGTGGAAACCGACAATCTCAACTACGTGCAGCACGAGTCTCATCTGTCGTTGGTGGCCCAACGCATTCAGGATCGCTTGCACGGTAAGGAAACCCTGGTCTTCTAAGACGAGGATCATCATGATGACAAGAACCAGACAGGAGTAGCCAATGATTCCATATCCGGCGTCCGTGCATGAGGCAGAGGGCGCGTTTGTGCTGACAGCGGACACCCAAATCAGGGTGGAACCGCCCACCGCGCCGCTGTTGGCGTTGGGCCATGACCTGGCCGCGCACCTGCGCCCCGCCACTGGCTTTGAACTTCCGGTGGTCACAGGCGCGCCGGCGGCCGGCCAGCTGCGCTTGACCACCGTCGGCGCTGACCCTGCCCTGGGCGCTGAAGGGTATCAACTGATGATCCAGCCGGACGCGGTGACGCTGACGGCGCCGCAACCTGCCGGGTTGCACTGGGGTTTGCAGACCCTGCGCCAGCGCCTGCCCGCGGCCAGCGCGTGGTAACGGTGCAACCGGGGCCGTGGCTGCTGCCCTGCGGCAGTGTGCGCGATCTGCCGCGTTTTGCCTGGCGCGGCTTCATGCTGGACGTGGCGCGCCATTTCTTCGACGTGCCCACCATCAAGCGCATCATTGACCTGCTGGCCCTGCACAAGCTCAACCGGCTGCATCTCCACCTGACCGACGATCAAGGCTGGCGTCTGCACATCGCCCGCTGGCCGGCCCTGACCGCGATCGGCGGCGCCACCGCGGTGGGCGGCGGCCCGGGCGGTTACTACACCCAGGCCGATTACGCAGACATCGTCGCCTATGCGCAGCGCCAGGGCATCATGGTCATCCCAGAGATTGACATGCCCGGCCACACCAACGCCGCGCTGGCCGCAGTCGCCGCGCTCAACGCCGATGGCGCGGCGCCGCCATTGTATACCGGCACGGACGTTGGTTTTAGCTCGCTCAACTGCGACGACGAATGGACGTATCGCTGGCTGGCCGATGTGATTGGCGAGGTAGCGAGCCTAACGCCCGGCCCGTACATCCACATCGGCGGCGACGAGACAGCCGCCACCCCGCCGGCCGCCTACCGACGCTTCATCGAACGGGTGCAGACCCTGGTGCAGGCGTGCGGCAAACAGATGATCGGTTGGGAGGAGATCGCACACGCGCGCCTGCTGCCCTCCACGGTCGTTCAGCACTGGCACAGCGACGACGCGCGCGCGGCGGTGCAGCAAGGCTCGCAGGTTATTCTGTCACCGGCCAGCAGGACTTACCTGGACATGCAGTACACCCCGGCCGCGCCCCTGGGGCTGCACTGGGCCGGCTACGTGGAGATCAAGGACACCTATGAGTGGGATCCGGCCACCTACCTGGCAGGGGTGGCCGAGGACGACATCCTGGGTATCGAAGCGCCGCTTTGGTCCGAAACCCTCACCACCCTGGCCGACATCGAATGGATGGCCTTCCCGCGCCTGGCCGCCCTGGCCGAGATTGCCTGGTCTCCGGCCAACCGCTGCCGTTGGGACGATTTCCGCATACGCCTGGCCGCACACGGCGCGCGCCTGCAGGCGCTTGGCGTCAACTTCTACCGCTCACCGCAGGTTCCCTGGTAACCCGACTCAACCGCACGCTGGAGGCGTCAGACATGACCACCTGGAAGAAAATCATCTATGGCGCTGGCGATTCCGGCTTTTCGCTCACTTCCACCGCCCTGGCGTTGCTCTACCTCGACTTCCTGGTCAGTGTGGTCGGACTTGACCCGCGACTGGCCGGGATTTCCATCGGCCTGGGGCGCATCTGGGACGCCTTCAACGACCTGGTCATCGGCACCCTGAGCGACCGCACCTGTTCCCGCTGGCCGCCGCCGCCCCTACCTCTTGTTCGGCGCTGCCTTTCGGTGTGGCCTTCATCCTGATGTGGGTCGTTCCCGCCATGCCCAGCCAGACCGCACTGCTGATCTACTACACGGCGATGTACATCCTGTTCGACACCTTCTTCACCCTGGTCAATGTGCCCTACATCGCGCTGACGCCCGAATTGGCGCCTGGTTATGACGAACGCACCTCGCTGCACTCCTATCGCATGGCCTTCTCCATCGGCTTCGGTTTGTTGGGCGCGGTGGCTCCCCTGGCCATCGTGGATGCCATCGCGGGAGCGGGCGTCAGCGGCCCGGCCCTTCACAGCGCCTATATGGTGATGGCAACCTTGCTTGGGCTGGCCAGTGTGCTGCCTGTCTGGCTGGTTTTTGCCGTGGTGCGAACGCCCGGAGTTTCAGGACCTGCCCACGCCTGGCCTGGTGGATTCGTTTCGCATGGCAGCCAGCAACAAGGCTTTCCTGATCGTCGCAGGCGTCTATTTGCTGACCTGGATGCCGATTGATCTGATTCAATTCGTCCTCGTCTTTCTCATCCGCGACTATTTCCGGCTGGATGGCGGCGCGCGCGATCTGATCTTTCTGCTCTTGTTTGGGGTGGGGGTGCTGGCGTTGCCCTTGTGGGTATGGATCTCTCACAAGCTGGACAAGCCGCGCGCCTATCAACTGGGCATGGCGTTCCTGGCTGTGGTGCTCCTGGCGCTCAGTTTCATGCCGCCAGGGCGGGCCAACCTGGTCTTTCTCCTGGCCGCGTTGGCCGGCATCGGTGTCTCGGCCGCCCATGCCATCCCGCTGGCGATTCTGCCCGATGTGATTGACTGGGATGAACTGCGCCGCGCCCAGCGGCAGGGAGGCCGCGTATTACAGCGTCATCACGCTCATTCAGAAACTGGTCGGTGCGGTGACAATTACCCTGACCGGCACTCTGTTGTCGGCCAGCGGCTACGTGGCCAATGCCAACCTGGTGGATGGGCTACAGCCGGCCACGGCCCTGGGAACCATTCGCTTTCTCGCCGGTCCGCTCCCGGCCGTCTTCTTCGTGGCCGGTATCATCCTGGTCTCTTTCTACCCCATCCCTCGGGCGCGACACGCGCGCATCCTCAGCCTGCTGGCGAAACGACGCGCGCAGCGGGCCGCCCGCCTGGTGTGAGGATATCTCAACAGGCACTAACTTGCATCGTACTCTGCTTTCCCGTATAATCGCCCCTATTGATCTCTGCGAACAAGCTAGAGAAGGAAATGATTGCATGTTCGAAAAGTTACTGGGTATTGACCTGGGCACGGTAAACCTGCTCGTCTACATGAAGGGCAAGGGCATCGTCCTGCAAGAACCATCGGTTGTGGCCATTGCCACGCGTGACAGCAAAATCGTGGCCGTCGGCCAGGAAGCCGCCGATATGCTGGGACGTACGCCAGAGAGCATCGAAGTTGCGCGGCCGATGCGCGATGGCGTGATCGCCGATTATGTCGTCACCGAAGCCATGCTGCGCTACTTCATCCGCCGCACCTGTGGCCGCAACCCGCTCTTCAAGCCACGCGTCATGATTTCGACGCCCAAAGGCGTCACCAGCGTCGAAAGCCGTGCGGTGCGCGATGCCACCCTTGAAGCCGGTGCGCGCGAAGCCTATCTGATTCCTGAGCCACTGGCGGCCGCGTATGGCGCAGGCTTGCCGATTGACACCCCTACCGGCAACATGGTGGTGGACATCGGCGGCGGCACAACCGAAGCAGCCGTTGTTTCCATGTACGACATCGTGGTCTGGAGCGCCATCCGCATCGGCGGCAATCGCATTGACGACGCCATCGTCAACTACGTGCGCAAGAAGTACAACCTGCTGATCGGCGACCAGACCGCCGAAGAGATCAAGATCAAGATCGGCAGTGCGGTCATGATGCCCGAAAACATGTCCATGGAAGTGCGCGGCCGTGACCAGGTGGCCGGCCTGCCCAAGACGATCACGATTACCTCGGAGGAAGTGACCGAGGCCATCACCGAACCGATGCAGGCCATTGTGGGCACGGTCAAGGCAACGCTGGAGAAGACCCCACCCGAATTGGCGGCCGACATCATTGACCGCGGCATGGTTATCACCGGCGGCGGCGCCCTCCTGCGCAACATTGACAAATTGCTAACCAAAGAGACCGGTGTGCCCTGCTACGTGGCCGAGAACCCCATCGCCTGCGTCGCCATCGGCGCCGGCAAGGCGCTGGAGAACTACGCCATCATGAAGCGCAGCCTGATGCAGGTCTGACCGGCGCCGGCCGCGGTCAGCGTGCCGCTGTCGCCGGCTACAGGCCGCACGGCAAGATGAGACAACCGCCAACGAGTGGGGATGTGCAGAGCCAGCAGGCTTGACATCCCCATTTTGTATCAGCCCTTCGACAAGTCCGGAGCGCCAAACTCGTTCGGCGCATGAGCAGGTTTAAGCAGCGAGGAGGATTCACGATGTCCTACGGTCGTAAGCTCGACCCACACCCCATTCCGACCAACTTGAGCGTGGCCGACCTGGTAGACGACTATTTCCTGGCCTACAACGCGGCCCGCCTGCGTGAAGCGTGCCGCCTGTTCGTCAACAAGATGCTGGCGCCTGATGTCACCGTGGGCGTCACCCTCTCCGGTGCGCTCACGCCGACCGGACTGGGCCATGCCGCACTGGTGCCGCTGATTGATGCCGGCATGATTGATTGGATCGTCAGCACCGGCGCCAATCTTTATCACGACCTGCACCGCTCTTTAGGCTTTGAGCTTTTCCAGACCTCGCCCTTTGTGGACGATGTCGAGCTGCGCGCACAGAAGATCATTCGCATCTACGACATCGTCTTCGATCAGGAGGTGCTGCTCAAATCCGATGCCTTTCTGCGTCGCGTGCTGGCTGCGCCGGAATTTCAGCGCCGTCTGAGCACAGCCGAGTTGCACTATCACCTGGGCAAATATGTGCGTGCGCGTGAGTTGCGCCTGGGGTTGACCCATCGCTCCGTCCTCGGCGCGGCGTTCGACGCAGGTGTGCCGGTTTACACCTCCAGCCCTGGCGACTCGACCATCGGCATGAACGTGGCCGCGCTGCGCCTGGCCGGCGGCCAACTGGGCTTCGACCCGGAGGCGGATGTCAACGAAACGACGGCCGTCGTCTACGGCGCCAAGACCAGCGGCGGCAAGAGCGCGGTGCTCATCATTGGCGGCGGCAGCCCCAAGAATTTCATTCTGCAGACCGAGCCGCAAATTCAGGAAATCATGGGCATTGATGAAAAGGGGCACGATTACTTCGTGCAGATTACCGATGCCCGGCCTGATACCGGCGGCCTCAGCGGCGCCACCCCTTCCGAGGCCGTCACCTGGGGCAAGGTGGACCCGGATCAACTGCCGGACAGCATCGTTTGCTACACCGACAGCACGTTGGCCCTGCCCATTCTAACCGCCTACGCGTTGGCGAAGCACGCGCCTCGCCCGCATAAGCGCCTGTACGAGCAGCGCCCGGCCCTGCTGGCGGCGTTGACTGCGGCCTACCTCCAGAACCGGCCGGCTGATTCCGAATTTTGACAGTCGTGAGGTAAACATGTCGGGTTACACATTTCTACCGCCGGACAACTTCTTGGGACTGGCCGAAGAGTTTAGTGCCTACGAACGCAGCCGCGTGGTCGTGCTGCCCATTCCGTACGAAGCTACCGTCAGTTACAGCGGCGGCACGCGCAACGGACCGCGCGCGATCTTGCAGGCTTCCACGCAGGTAGAACTGCTGGACCGTGAATTCGATGATGAATTGGCGCTGCGCTGGGGCGTCCACACGCTGCCCGCGCTGGCGCCCAGCATGGAAGGCCCGGCGGCGATGGTGGATGCCATTCAGGAAGTGGTGGCCGAGCAGGCTCGCGCGGGTAAGTTCGTCGTCGGTCTGGGTGGTGAACACACCGTCAGCGTGGGCGTGGCGCGAGGCCTGGCGCAGGTCTTCTGCGCGGACGGGTCGCCGCTGCTGACCGTGCAGATTGATGCGCACAGCGATCTGCGCGCCAGCTACGAGGATTCTACCTACAGCCACGCCTGCGCCGCGCGGCACTTTCATCAGCTAGGGCCGCTGGCACAGATCGGTATTCGTTCTGTCTGCCGGGAAGAGACCGACTACATCGCTGCCAACCCGGAGACCGTGCGCGTGTTTTTCGCCGAGGAGGTTCATGCCGGGCCGGAGTATCTGGCTGAACTGGCAGAGTGGGTCAGGGGTTACAAGGTTTTTCTAACCATTGACGTGGATGGCATTGACCCGGCGCTGATTCCGGCCACTGGCACCCCAGAGCCGGGCGGCCTGAGTTGGTGGCAAACCCTGGACGTGATTCGCACCGTGGCCCAGAACGCGGACATCGTTGGCTTCGACGCCGTCGAACTGGCGCCCATCCCCGGCTATCACGCGGCCGATTTTACCGTGGCCAAGCTGGTGTACAAGACACTGGCGCTGGCCCTGGAGGGGCGGCAGTAGACCGGCTGATGATATTCGCCGCGGGGGTGAGGCGGTATAATACGTGCCTCTGGCAGGGTCAGGAGCGGAAGATGACAGTCAGCTGGGTGTGGGGCGGTATAGGAGGCGTCATTCAATCAAGAAGCCGGCTTCGAGGCGAAACGCCAGCAAATTACCTGTCCAGTCAACAGGTGGTTGCGAATGCCCGCCGCCGCCCGCTCCCTTCACCGGGCAGCACGACAACAGGCGACAGTCAATTGCAGAAAGAGAGCCGGGGCGGTACCGTCTGCCGGCGCCTCTTGTGAAGCCAGGTTCGTTGACGAAGTCTTGGCACCTGCGGGTTGCGTCTGAAGATGGCAATGAACAAGCATTCCACCAGGCTTACGCACAAGTAGATTGGTTGCAGCAGCCGCCAGAGACCATCGAACGCGTGGCCCGTTTGGCTTTTCAAGCCGGACTACACTACCTGGCGCAGACTTTGGCGCGCGACGGCGCCACCCTGCATCCTTATCATCCTGGCTTGCAGAAAGTTTTCACAGGCGTTGAATCCTCGACCGGCACAAGTGAGTCATGCCGTTCATGACGGAACCGCGCGCGCGGACACACAGTGGTTTGCCAAACACAGCGCCGAGTATTACGGACAGTGGGTTGCAGTCAGGGATGGTCAACTCGTTTCGGCGGCTGCCACGATCCAACAGCTTGAAGTTCAGATTGGCGATCTTCGTTCCGCCACAGTCGCCCAGATCGTTTGGAAATAGACAACCCGGAGTTTTCCGTGCCGGGTTTACTGAATCTCAAGAATGGCCGAGCGTTTGCCACCGGCGCCACACCCTACTTTGTTGGCAATATCGGCGAGCCAACAGCCGGGCGGCTCATGATACGGTTGACGATCGAAGGGCAACCGCTTGTGGCCGCCATAGACACAGGCTCTCCTTTTGTCATATGCCATCCTGACCTTGCCGAGCCTCTAAAGCCCAGGCTGACCGATCCATTGGGGAAGAAGCGCCTGCTTATTCGTGGAATCGAGTACCGGGGCGATACTTATCTCATGTCGGCAGAAATCATGGCGGATGATGGCGATGACATCAGTTTGACCGTCATAGTTTTTATTCCGCAACTCGATCCCGGTGAAGTCTGGACACTACCCTCATTTGTTGGTCTCGAAGGGATGCTGCAGCGCATGCGCTTCGCCGTTGATCCTGACGCCTCGTTGTTCTACTTCGGCCCTTTGGGTGAGGCCTGATGCCAGAGATGGTTGCAGGCTACAGTTGCCCGCTGGCGCCCCAGTTTGCCAGTAGAGCCTGGTAGGCCGGATCCTGATAGCGGCTGAGCAGGAACCAACGCGCATGGTCGGGCAGCGCCTGCCCGCTGATGTGCCGGGCCAGCAGGTCGCCGGCGCCGGGCGCGGCCATGACCCCGTAGCCGGAGAGCGCGCCGATGACGTAGGCGCCCGGCACGCCGAGCGGGCCGATCAGCGGGCGATTTTCCTGGGTCTTGGTGTAGTAACCGCCGTCCAGGCGGGGCTTGGGCGCACGACCCCAGTAGGCGCGCAGCCCCGGCAGCATCGTGGAAAGTCCACGCAGCACCAGGTCAGGGAATTCGGCGTCGAGCGGCACAGGCAACACCACCTCGACGGGGCGCGCGTGGTAGTCCCACAGCATCAGCAGGATCGGGCTGTCGGCCGGGCCATCGGGCCGGGCGTGTACCCCAGGCGTGAATTCCTCCAGCATCCAGCACGTCTCCTCAGATTCCTCCAGCCAGGCGCGCTCCTCGTCGTCCCACGGCAGCCGCTGTGCATCAGCCCATACCAGGAAGGGCGCGTGGCGCGGCACCACGCCCAGGTGATCGCTGAAGGCCAGCTTGAGATGCCGCTCGCTGTGAACCGGCAGCACCACGCCAAGTTGCCGCGCCACATCGTCCAGTAAAGGGCCGGCCGCATTGACAAACACCGGGGTTTCGATCAGGGTTTCGCCCTGAGCCTGGTTGATGCGCACCGCGCTGATCCGCCCCGCGGCTTGTTCCACGGCAGTGACGCGGCCAGACAGCAGGCGCACGCCCAACGCCCGCGCTTGTTCCAACATCAGCATGCCCAAGAGTTGCGCGCTGAACCAGCCGCAGCGCCGGGTGTGGAGCACGGCCACCACGTCGGGCGCCAGGTAGGGGAAATGCTCCCGCAGCAGCGCCCGGTCGGTGATTAGATCCGCGCCGTCCGGTTGGTTCTCGAAGCCGGTGGGCGGCGCCGGCCGATAGGACGAGCGGGCGGCGCCGGCTGCATGGTCGCGCAGCGCGCCGGCGCCCAGACTGGCCGTCTCAGCCGCGGCCTGGGCCAGGCGTTCTACCTGCGCCGGGTTGGCTGTCGCGTAGACGTAGCCGCGCCGGTTCAGGTGAAAGGCGTTGGCGGTCGCGCGCGCCAGCGTCTCCAGCAGGTCAATGCTGTGATTCATCAGGCTGACCATGGCGTCGCCAGGGCCAGGCCACCAGTTGCGGTAACACTCCGTGGATTTGTCACTGGTCAGTGAGAGGGGCGGGCGTTCATCCACCAGCACGACGTTGCGCACGCCGTAGCGCGTTGCCAGGTAGTACGCGGTTGAGATGCCGGCAATCCCCGCGCCGCAGATGACGACATCAGCCTGCCTTTTCGCCATGGTTGTGCCTTTCCTGGCTGATCTCCCTGTCAGCCTCGCCTGGGTCCCCTGACGCCTCCGCAACGCGACCCTCGGTTATGTGCAGATTGTGCGCACGCTGGCGAAAATCAGGCGTGAAATCATCCCAGTCTGTCGTCGTGAGCAGCACCTGGGTCACGCCATCCAGCGCCTGGAGCAGGGTTGCGCGCCTGAATTCATCCAGCTCAGACATGACGTCATCCAACAGCAGCACTGGCGTCTCGGCCGTGGTCTGCGTCATCACCGCAACCTCGGCCAGCTTGAGGGCCAGGGTGGCCGTGCGCTGTTGCCCGCGCGAGCCGTAGGTGCGCAGATCACGTCCCTGCACCAGGAAGCGCATATCGTCCCGATGCGGGCCGAGCAACGTCATGGCTGCGGCAATCTCGCGGCTGCGCACGGCCTGGAGCTGCGCCTGAAAGGCCTGGGCGATTTCTCGTTCGGAATGGGCGGCGTAGGGGGTGTGCCCTTCGGCGATCACGTCGTAGGCTAACAAGAGTTGATTCGCTACTTGGGCCGGATCCCGAGCCGGGTCAACGCTGGGTAGATATTCCAGGTAGAGGCGCTCATGCCCATCGGTCAGCGCGCGCTGGCGCTCACGGGCGGCCATTTCCAGCGCGCTGATGAACCATTGGCGTCGCTGCATCAGGTGTGCGCCCAGTTTCACCACCTGGTCATCCCAGAAAGTCAACTGCTGCGCGCTGCCCCCGCGTTCGCGCAGTTGACGCAGCAAGGCGTTGCGCTGCTGAATCACCTGGTTGTAGGTGCTGAGGGTGCGGCAGTAATCTGGCTCGATCTGGCACAGCGCAATGTCCAGGTAACGCCGGCGCCCGGTCGGCGCGCCGTTCACCAGTTCGATATCTTCAGGCAGGAAAAGCACCACGCGCAGATGGCCCACCAGGTCAATGGCTCGCTGCACGACCCCATTGATGCGGACCCGTTTGCCGTAGCTGGCGGTTGAGCCGTTGGTGGGCGCAAGAATCACTTCCAACTGCTCGCTGGCGCCGCTCGGGCCGTTGTGGCGCACGTGGCCCTGCACACGTAGAAAGCGATTGGCGTCTTCACGCGCCAGCCAGTTGACCAGTTCCCGTTCCACCCCGGCATGAGGTGATTTGCTGGTAGCCAGGTAGTAGGCAGCTTCGAGCAGGCTGGTTTTTCCTTGCGCGTTCGTCCCCTGGATCAGGGTCAAGCCGCTGCTCAACGCCAGTTCCAGTCTTACATAATTGCGAAAATTGGTCAGCGAGAGAGATGTCAGGTTCACATGATGCTCCGGCAGCAGATTATAGACCGGCCGGGCTGAAAATGGAAGTTTGCGTTACGGTTTGTTCACTGACTCCGTCAGAAACTGACACAACAATTCACGACGTTGATTGCAGGTGCAGAGAAAGTATGGAAAGACCCACAAGAAATCAGACTGGCAAGCTCTCACGACTTCTATCGGCGCGGGCTGAGGAGCGTGCGCCGCGTTTGCGTCCCAACCGCGACCACAAGGTGATACCAGCTACAGCCAATGCCTGCCATTTGTGTGGAGAGTCAGCCGGCGCCGACTGTCCGCAGTGTCATTTACCGGTGTGTGAAGAACACCGAGAAGCACTAGAGCCAGAACTGGCTGCGCTGTTCGGGGTGTGGGCGTGCCAGGAATGTGCAGATCGAAGCCGCGCAGAACTGGCGCTGGATCGGCAGCAGTGGGAGCGCAAGCGAACGGGCGATGTCGTTTTTCGCACCTGCGGCGTGTGCGGTGAGGAGTTCAGCCAGGTTTTGGCCGCGTGCAGCCAGTGCGGCAAGCGTCTGTGTCATCTGCACCGCACCCGATATCGCAGGCGCTTTCGTTTTGGTCAGCAGCCTGGCGAGCAGACCGGCGGATGGTATTGGGATTATGAGGTGCGCTGCCAGGAACATCGCCTGGCGCCGCTGCTGGCACGCCTCAGAGGCTGGCAGCCTGAGCCTGCACCTGGGGCCACGGAATCGGGACTGTAACAGACTTCATGTGCAAAACGTCACTAACACAAAATCCATGCCCGGAGAGGCGATCATGATCGTACGGGATTCATCGAATAGACGCAGTTGGCGCGATGTCTTGCGGGCCAGGAGGATGGGCCGACTGCTGGCGTGTGCCGAAGTGCGTGAGCGATTGGAGTTTTTTCTGTCGCCTGTGTTGGCGCGTAGAGAGGAGCGGAGAGGCATCGCCCATCACCTGGCGGTTTGCCCGGTTTGCCGGCAGGAGTACGAGGACTTGCGCTGGGTGCTGCAGCAGGCCAGTCAGGGCCGACTGCGCGAGCCTGACGCGTATCCAGCACCGAATCTCTATTTCTTGAGAAGCGGTCCGTCGCCTGAGGGCGCGGATTTGACAGCGGGTCCGGCGCGCCTGGCGGCTGGTGCATAACCGTTGGCAAGTAACACTGTTTTGACCTTTTGGCGGGCACGGAGGTAGATGATGCGTTCGTTGCCGCGTGAGATGCCGAGCGCGGTGGCGATTTCTTCGCTGCTGCGTTCTTGCAGAAGGCGTCCAGTCAGCACATGGCGCTCGCAGGGAGTCAGTTGTTGCAGGGCTTGCATGAGAAGGGCGAGAACGTCGGATATTGGATCTGATGAGGTGGGCTGCAGATTTTCGGTGATCTCCGTCTTGGCTTGCCAGGGGCGTTCGTGGCGCAGGCGGTCGCGCAGCTTGTTGACGGCGATGCGTGTCACCCAGCCCAGGAACGGCCCATCGCCGCGGTAGGAATCGAGCTTGCGCCACACTTGTACCAGGGCCTCTTGTGCGCACTCCTCAGCCATGGCGAGTTGGCGTTCGGGCGGCAGGTCAGCCAGGCGGCGCGTACACAGATTGGTCGTGACCTTGTACAGGTAACGCCAGAGAGTTTCATAGCTGTCGGCGCGCTGCTCACGCAGTAATTGCACCCATTCCTGGTTCGTACGAATCCCCATTGCCTGGTCTGTAGCCATCGGCGCCTCACACCATAGATGATGTATTGCAAGGGGGCACGAATTGCGCCTGTTTCCTCAGGCGGAAAAGCGTAGTCTATGCCCGCTTGCAGTATAGCACACGCGCAGTCGGTTGGAAGCATGAATTTTGCTGGCGGGCCCATATTTGCAGACGCACAACACGCCGAAGAATGACGAGTTGTCATGTCACCTCTGTGTGTAAGGACAGACGCCGGCCGCGCTTCTTGCATCAATCTGGGGCGACGTCGGCGCGATCAAACTGTTTGCGTCTATTTGGTAAACCAAGATGCCTGTGTTACAATCCATTTTTGGGTTTTGACCCATATCAAACACGTTTCTCTACCCAGTTGCACGACTGGAAAGACGGCTATCGGGGTGCCTGCGCACTGCACCGGGTCTGGTAGCTGGAGTTGAGGGGCGGACGTAATAACCAACAGAAGGAGAGTACACCAGTGGCAGTCATTTCGATGAAGGCGCTGCTTGAAGCAGGCGTCCATTTTGGGCACCGCACGCGGCGCTGGAACCCTAAGATGAAGCCGTACATTTTTACCGAACGCAACGGCATTCATATCATTGACCTACAGCAGACGCTGCACCGCCTTGAAGAAGCCTACGCGCTTGTTCGCGACACCGTCAAAGACGGTGGCACCATCCTCTTCGCCGGCACCAAAAAGCAAGCCCAGGAGACTATCCGCCAGGAAGCTGACCGTGCCGGTATGCCGTTTGTCAACCAGCGCTGGCTGGGCGGCACCCTGACCAACTATCGCACCATTCGTCAACGCATTGATTATATGAGCGGCATCAATCAGCGCAAGGCGCGCGGCGAGTTGGACCGTTTGCCCAAGAAAGAAGTGCTGGACATCGAGCGCGAGATGACCAAGTTGGAGCGGCGCATCGGCGGCCTCAAGCCGATGGTGCGGCCCCCCAATATCCTCTTCGTATCTGATACACACCACGAGGAGTTGGCCATCAAGGAAGCGCGCACGCTCGGTATTCCCATCATCGCCATGGTGGATACCAACTCGGACCCTGACCCCATTGACTATCCGATCCCATCCAACGACGACGCCATTCGCGCGATCAAGCTGATTGCCGGCAAGATGGCCGACGCGGTGATCGAAGGCCGGCGTCTGCGCGAGGTGATTGCGGCGGAGGAAGGCACCGAGGAAGTAAACCAGGCCGACATGCTCGATCAATACGGCAGTCAGGACACCATTGACCGCCTCAAGAGCGGCCTTGACGTGGCACAAACCGACGCTGAAGGCGCCGCTGACCTGGGCAATGTGGATGAAGACGATTTTGCCGCTGACTCGTCCCTGGATAACAGCGCGGAGTAGTGAGGAGAACGATCTGTGAGTATCAGTGCTGATCTGATTAAGAAACTGCGCGACTTGACCGGCGCCGGCGTGCTTGATTGCCGCAAAGCGCTGGATGCCACGCAGGGTGATATTGACAAAGCGGTCGCGATGTTGCGCGAGAAGGGGCTGGCCGCGGCTGCAAAGAAGGCCGACCGTGAGGCAAGCAATGGCATCATCGGCAACTATGTGCATATGGGCGCCAAGATGGCGGCCCTGGTCGAGGTGAATTGCGAGACCGATTTTGTGGCCCGCACCGAGCAGTTCCAGGCGCTGGCCCGTGATTTGGCCATGCAAGTGGTGGCCGCTCGACCGCTCTATGTGCGTCGCGAAGATGTGCCGGCCGACGTAGTCGCCCATGAAAAAGAGAAGTACCTGAGCCAACTGGACGATGCAAATAAACCGGCCAATGTGCTCGAGCGCATCATCGAGGGCAAGCTGGCTAAGTTTTATGAAGAAACCTGCCTGCTTGAACAGTCCTTCATCAAGGATGACAGCGTGACGATCCAAAGCCTGCTGACCGACATGGTGGCGCGGCTGGGCGAGAATATCGTCGTCCGTCGCTTCGCTCGCCTCGAACTGGGCAATTAGTCCATGTGGGCCTAAATGAGCCTGCGATTCCCTTGCGTGAGCAGACGCTGAGAATCACTCGGGAGTCGGTTGGTGAACTTAGGCCCATTATGAACCTCGCCTTGCTGTTTGGTCATCGAAAGGGTAGGCACGTGTGGCTGCCCTTCGTTGGCTCAAGCAAAGCTGTCAGCCTTTTCCCGCATGGCCCTCAATCGTGTAACCAGGTTTTCAGAACAGGGGAGTTTCTGTCATGGTCAAAGACGTGCTTCATGACACGGCCGAACGGATGCATAAGACCATAGATGCACTCCGTGAGGATTTGAAAAAAGTGCGCACCGGCCGAGCTTCGCCGGCCTTGGTTGAGAATCTGTCTGTCGAATACTACGGTATGCCGACGCCGCTGCAACAACTGGCGACTATCAACGCCCCTGAGCCGCGCCTGCTTGCGATCAAGCCCTTCAACCGCGGCGATATGGGCATCATCGAGCGCGCGATTCTGAAGTCCGACCTGGGTTTGAATCCCTCGAACGATGGTCAGATCATGCGTTTGATCATCCCCATGCCCACGGAAGAACGCCGGCGCGAGCTTGCCAGGCAGGTAGACAAGCGCGTGGAGGAAGCGCGCGTGTCTGTCCGCAACATCCGGCGCGATGCCATCGAGGATTTGCGCGAGTTCGAAAAGGAAAAGCTGATCTCAGAAGACGATCTGCGCCATGGGCGTGACGAGATCCAACGCCTGACCGACCGCCAAATTGAACAGATAGATACTATCGGCCGCGACAAAGAGACCGAAGTCATGGAAGTGTAAGCAGGGTTTTGTGTTGCAACCGTCACTCGGATTGAGAATCGCGAGACCATGCCCATGACTAGTGGCACTTCCTTCAGGCGTGTACCCTACCATGTGGGCATCGTCATGGATGGCAATGGACGCTGGGCGCAGGCGCGGGGCATGCCACGCTTGCTCGGTCATCGCGGCGGGGTGAACAACATCCGGCCCGTGCTCGAAGCCTCGGTGGGGTTCGGCATCAAGGCGCTGACCATCTACGCTTTTTCCACAGAGAATTGGGCGCGACCGCCCGCCGAGGTCAGTGGCCTGATGAAGTTGCTGAGTGAAACCATCCGCCGCCAGTTAGCGGATCTGCACGCCAACGGTGTGCAGATCCGCCACAGCGGCCGCATGGCCGGGATCGAGCCGGGTTTGCAGCAGCAGATTCGTGACGCGCTCGAACTAACCAAAAACAATCAGCGCATCATTCTCAACGTGGCCTTCAACTACGGTGGCCGGGCCGAAATTGTCGACGCGGTGCGGCAAATCATACAGGACGGACTGAAGCCCGATGATGTGTCGGAGGACGTTTTTGCTCGTTACCTGTACACGGGGGGGCTGCCTGACCCGGACCTCATCATCCGCACCGGGGGCGAGTACCGGCTGAGTAATTTCTTGATCTGGCAGGCCGCATATGCCGAATACTACGCGACGCCTACCTTCTGGCCCGATTTCGACAAAGAGGAGCTGCGACGCGCGTTGCAGGACTTCGAAGACCGCGATCGGCGTTTTGGCAAGGTCAAGACACCATCATGACGCTACCGTGTTGCCACTGTGCGGCCAATAGAGACCTAAGCTGATATGCTACGCGAGCGCTTCATCAGTGCCCTTGTGCTGGCGCCCCTGGTGCTGGGTCTTGCTTACCTGGGAGGCCTTTGGTTCCTGGGCTTGATGCTGCTGGTTGGCTTTCTGGCTGGCTGGGAGTATTTTTCATTACTCGTTCAGGGCGGCAGCGCACCGCTGCGTTGGCCGGGGTTGATCGGCATCCTGGCGGTCATTGGCGAGGCGTATTGGGCACAAGCTTGGTCTCTGCGTCTGTTGCTGACTGCCCTGATCGTGCTGTCACTGGTGATTGCCCTGTTTCGTAGCGGCCAGACGCCGGTCACCGATTGGGCGTGGTCACTGGCCGGCGTGATCTACTTTGGTCTGTTGCTCAATCACTTCGTTGCCCTGCGCAATCTGCCGGCCGGCTTGCAGTGGCTGTTGTTGGGGCTACTGTTGACCTGGATCACCGATACCGGCGCCTATTTCAGCGGTCGCGGCCTGGGCAAGCACAAACTCTGGCCGCGCCACAGCCCTAAAAAGACCTGGGAGGGCGCAATCGGGGGCTGGCTGGTGGGAACGGCGGCGGGCGCGCTGCTTGGGCCGTGGTTGGTGGGTCAATCGCCCTGGGCCGGTGCAGCATTGGGCGGCCTTGTCTGCCTGGTCGCACCCTTTGGCGACCTGGCGGAGTCTATGGTCAAACGACAGATGGGCGCGAAAGATTCAGGCCACCTGATCCCCGGCCACGGTGGTATGTGGGATCGCATTGACAGCCTGTTGTTTGTGATACCCGTGGTTTATTACTGGGCCTTCCTGATCGGCGCCCGGTAGGATGCCGGTACGGAGACCTGATTTTTCCAACCTACCGAGCCTGCGCCTGGCTGACTTGCCGGACAAACAATAAAAAAGTACGAAAAAAGCAGTCAAACTACTTGACGTGTTGTGAGCAAAATGCTATAATGATTTCAGCACAAGCTAGTGCGTGCCGCAGTATTCTTCTTGAATCAATTCTTGAATAAGACCTCTTCATACTGCGACAGGTTGAGCGTCCTCTGGCTACCATCGAGTTTATTCCGAACGGCAGCGCAAAAATCTTTTTGAGGACGCCCCTCAGTAGGTGTAATTATCCTTTGATTCACGTTGAGTGACTGCTCTGACAGCCACACTCCCATCTGAATTGCGTTTTAGCACCAACCGTGCTTGCCTACGCCATCTGACTTTACGAGCGCGTATTTGCTACGTCCCGCAACAGCACTTGTCCTGACTTCGACCCAATCAAGGAACGAGAATCAAATAAGTGTCCGAACATAGCCACCCCGTAGGCCCTTAAACCAGAAAGTCAAGAAATTCTCATTCCTCAGCATGCCGCCGATGTCGCTCCCGCGGCATGTTACCGTCATGCGCGTCGCCCTCTGGCTGACAGCCGCGACTTTCGCAAATGGAGACTCCAACCGTGAACTTTGCTGATCTTGAAAACTCAACCCTCGAACAACTCCAAACCATGGCGCGCGACCTGGGGTTGACCGGCTATTCGCGCCTGAAAAAGCATGACCTCATCATGGCCCTGTTACGCGCCCATGCCGAGCAGCAGGGCTACATTTTTGGTGGCGGAGTGCTTGAGATCGTCCAGGATGGCATCGGCTTCTTGCGTGCTGACCACCTGTTGCCAGGCCCGGAGGACGTCTATGTCTCGCAGTCTCAAATCCGCCGTTTTGGCCTGCGCACCGGGGACCTGGTCATCGGCCAGGTGCGACCGCCCAAAGATACAGAGAAATACTTTGGCCTACTCAAGGTAGAAGCGGTCAACGCCCTTGATCCGGAAGTGGCCAAGCAGCGCCCCGTCTTCGAGCGTTTGACGCCTATCTTCCCGGATAAGCAGATGTTGCTGGAAACTGAGCCGAATCTGCTGGCCACCCGCCTGATTGACATGGCGTCACCCATCGGCCGTGGTCAGCGAGGCCTGATTGTGTCGCCGCCGAAAGCCGGCAAGACCACAATTCTCAAGCGGATTGCCAATGGCATCTCCCTGAATCACCCTGATGTCCATTTGATGGTGGTGCTGATTGGCGAACGCCCAGAGGAAGTGACTGATATGGATCGTTCGGTCCAGGCGGAGGTCATCAGTTCAACCTTCGATGAACCGGTCACCAACCATGTGCGCGTCGCGGAGATGGCGCTGGAGCGCGCGAAGCGCTTGGTGGAAGGCAAACGCGATGTCGCCATTCTCCTTGACTCCATTACCCGTTTGACACGCGCCTACAACTTGACCGTTCCGCCCAGTGGTCGTACGCTGTCTGGTGGTATTGACCCCGCGGCGCTCTATCCGCCCAAGCACTTCTTTGGCGCAGCCCGTACGATTGAAGAAGGCGGCAGCCTGACCATCATGGCTACCTGCCTGGTTGACACCGGTTCCCGCATGGATGATGTGATCTACGAGGAGTTCAAGGGAACCGGCAACATGGAACTGGTCCTCAGTCGTCGCCTGGCCGAACGCCGCATCTTCCCGGCCTTCGATATGGAACGCTCCGGTACGCGGCGCGAAGAACTCCTGTTGGATCCAGAGACCCTGGCACGCGTCTGGACCATGCGGCGCATGCTCGACGCCATCGGGGGTGGCCCAGATGCTATTTTGCCCTTGCTGGAACGCATGGCACGCACGCGCTCGAACAAAGAATTTCTGGCGACCCTGCACAAAGAGTCTCTCTAAGGCGCTGCCTGCCCGGCCTTTGATCCTGGTTTCTCTGTGAAGATGAAGTTCTGTTCATGCTGACAGCGCGATTTTGCGCTTTCTGCGGGCGATGGTATAATTTTTCTGCGAGCTTGCGCGAACCCGCAGCCGTTGACACCCGATGACATCACCCCAAACAACCTTCCCTCGCTCTGAAGAAAAGAGACCGAAGGGTGGAGATGGGAAAGAATGCCAAAGCAATTGCATAGCGCTACTGCCGACGATGATGCCTTGCCGGACTCGCATGACGACAGCATTGTCCCTGAACAGATCATCGCCCTCTGGCGCGGATTCAGGTCACAATTCAACCACCCCCGCAACTCAGCGTCCGTTATCCGTCTCGCGTCACACTTGGCTCTGCTGTTGGTTGCGGTGCTCGTTCTGGCCTTGAGCCAGGTTCGATTACCGCAATGGGATTTACCTGCCAGCACACCAGCTTCGACCAGTACACAGACTGCCAGTGCAGACAGCGACATGGATGCACGTGGTGGTAACAACTTCTTCGGACGCGACACGCTGATCCGTAATGCCGTCCCTTTTACGCAGATTCCTGATCGCCCGCGCTTGGACATCATCACCTACACTGTCCAGCTTGGCGATACCGTCTACGACCTGTCACAGCGTTTCCATGTCTCACCAGAAACCCTGATGTGGGCCAATGGAAATCTGGAGGACAACCCTGACCTTCTGCGCCTGGGACAGAAACTAGTGGTGCTGCCGGTCAGTGGCGTGTATCACAAAGCCGTCAAGGGTGACACGGTCACCAGCATTGCCAAGAAGTACAAGGTGCCAGCGAGCACCATCGTGAGTTACGCCTGGAACAAACTCACCGACATCAATCAGCCGTTGGCCGTGGGTCAGATGCTGATCGTGCCCAGTGGCGAGAAGCCCTTCGTTGCAAGGGCGCTTGGTTTTGCAACGGCGCCAAACAGCGCGCGCAAGGGTACCGGCGCCCTGATGTGGCCGGCGTCTGCACGCATAACCCAACGCTTCTGGAGTCGTCATCCCGGTATTGACCTGGCGGCGCCGCTCGGTTCGCCGATCAAGGCAGCCGATGCCGGCTATGTGGTGGCTGCCGGTTGGAGCCCCTACGGCTACGGATACCATGTGGTCATTGATCACGGCAATCAGATGCAGACCCTGTATGCCCATTTGAGTAAGTTCAGCGTCAAGGTTGGCGACTCGGTCACGCGGGGCCAGGTGATCGGCAATGTGGGTAGCACCGGCAATTCTACCGGCCCGCACCTCCACTTCGAAGTACGTGTGCGCGGCGCTCAGCGCAACCCGCTGAGCATGCTGCCCTAAGGAACGAGAATTTTTCAATTGTCTGGTTCAACGACCCACGGGGTGGCTATGTTCGGACACTTATTTAATTCTCGTTCCTAAGCTCAAGCCAGGATAACAATTGCATCACAAAAGACGGCCTGTCGCCAAGACAGGCCGTCTTTTGTGGTGCAGATAATTGGACTCAATCGGCCGTTGATTCACGGCCGGGCGGCTGTGACTTGGGCGCCACGCGCCGGCCTGCGGCCGTGGCTGCGTCCGATGCACGCCCTCCACGCCTGGCCTGGCGGAACTGGCGCACACGCTGGGTCACCGCTGGGATACGCAGCGCCAGCAGGATGCCAACGATCGCTCCGTACAGCAGCGGCACTCGGATATCCGATTTGACCAGCCAGACGTAGTGTACGATGACCAGCAGCGCGGCGACGTAAACCCAGCGGTGCAGCGCCTTCCAGCGTTTGCCCAGCCGCCGCATCCAGCCTTTGGTGGAGGTGAGGGCCAGCGGCAGCATTACCAGGAAGGCCGCAAATCCCACCAGGGCGTAGCGTTTTTCGAAGATAGCTTCCTTCAGCAATTCTGGATCGAAGCCGTAATCCAGGCCGATGAAGATCAGGAAGTGCAGCGTCGCGTACAGGAAGGCATACAATCCCAGTCGTCGCCGCAGCGGCAGCAGTTCCTTGATCGTGAAGGCGGTGTACAGCGGGGTGATGGACAGGGAAAGAACCAGCAACACCAGCGCCGTTTGCCCGGTGCGCAGGGTGATGTCCTGAATTGGATTGGCTGTCAGCCGGCCCTGCCAGGCCAGAAACAGAATAACCGCCAGCGGCGCCAGCGCCGCGCTGTGGGTGCCCCATCTCAACCAACGTGTCATCAAGCCATCCAGCCTCACGATCTGGCCTCAATAAAAGCGGCGCAGGTCCATACCGGCGTAGAGCGACGCTACCTGTTCGGCATAACCGTTGAACGGCAGCGTCTTACGCCGTGACAGTTCACCGATGCGGCGCTCGCTGGCCTGCGACCAGCGTGGGTGGTTGACGCTGGGATTCACGTTGGCGTAGAATCCATACTCGTTCGGCCCGGCCGCCATCCACAATGAAGTCGGCTGCTCCGCCACCAGGTCAATCTTGACGATAGACTTGATGCTCTTGAAGCCATACTTCCACGGCACCACCACGCGCAGCGGCGCGCCGTTTTGCGGCAACAGTGTCTTGCCGTAGAGGCCGGTCGCCAGGATGGTCAAGTCGTGCATCGCTTCGTCGAGGCGCAGACCTTCCGCGTAGGGCCAGGTGTACCAGCCGGCCTTCTGACCGGGCATCTGTGTGGGGTCGAGCAGCGTCTCGAAGCGCACATACTGCGCCGCGGCCGTCGGTTCTACGGCCTCCAGCAGCTTGCGCAGGCTGAAGCCCTGCCAGGGGATGACCATGGACCAGGCCTCGACACAGCGCAGGCGGTAGATGCGCTCTTCCTGGGTGAATTGGCGCAGCAGGTCTTCGATACCGAAGGTCATCGGTTTGTTGACGAGACCACCCACCTGCAGCGTCCACGGGTTGGTGCGAAAATTGCCTGCCAGACCCGCCACGGCCTGTTTGTCCGTGGAAAACTCGTAGAAGTTGTTGTAATTGGTGATGTTCTCGAAGGTTGTCAGCTCCTGGCGCAGATCAGGCGTTGGCTCTGGGGTGCCGGCCGGCGTGGCAACCTCAGCGCTGGGCGTGGCCGGCGCCGCACCGCCGCAGGCCGCCAGCAGCGCCGAACTAAGCGCCAGACTGCCAATACCCAACATGAACTTACGCCGTGACAGATAGATCGGTTCCGGGGTAATTTCGGACGATGGAATGGTCGGTATCTCTTGCATCATGCCTCTCTTCGGTCAATTTGATCGTCTCGTAAGATCACCTTTTGGACGGCGATTCTTTGCAGTTAGTCTCGCGCCGGCGCAGGTCATTACAAAGAGAGAATTACAAAGAGAAAATTACAAAGAGAGACCCGGCTTCTGCGAGAGGCCGGGTCTGAGGAGGGGCGTGATGTGTCGCAGAGGGCGTTGTCACGCCAGAGGCGTGACCTACGACCGAACGACGCTATTTTCAGGCCAGTTGATCCTGATCCACGTTGGCGATGAGCGTGCCGACATCTTCACCCTGGCACAGGCGGTACATGACGTCGGGATGGTCGAAGCTGAAGACGTGCAGGCGCAGGCGGTTATCGCGGGCCAGCAGCACCGCGGGCTGATCCATGGCGCGCAGATTTTGGCGCACCACGCTGTCATAGCTGATCTGCGAATAGCGACGGGCCGCGGGGTCCTGGTTGGGATCGGCCGTGTAGATGCCGTCGGTGCCTGACTTGGCCGACAGCAGCGCCTGCGCGCGCACCTCGATGGCCCGCTGCACGGCCGGATAATCGGTGGTCATGAAGGGTTGGCCGGTGCCACCGGCGAAGATACAGATATAGCCCTTGTCCATGTGGTGAATGGCGCGCAGACGGATGAATGGCTCGGCCACGGTGTCAATCGGAATGGCGGTCATGACCCGCACCTCGGCGTTGCCACGGCTGGTAAGCACCCCGCGCAGCATCAGGCTGTTGATGACCGTAGCCATCATGCCGATGTTGTCGGCCTCGGCATGTTCGATGCCCCACTGCGCCCCCAGGTTGCCGCGAAAGATGTTGCCGCCGCCAATCACAATGCCGACTTGAATACCAGCACTGTGCAGTTTGAGCACCTCATCGGCGATGAAGTTGAGCGCAGTCGGGTTGAAACCAAAGTCCTTGTCGCCGGCCATCGCGGCGCCGCTCAGTTTGAGCAAAATACGTGAATAACGCACAACATTTACCTCCGTTTTGAATTGTACTCGAATTGCCCGCGGCGCGCAATCTGTCAGCCCTGGGCAGATGTGATACAATAGACATTATATCGTTATAATGTCGAATGCGGCTGACGTTTTGTTGTGCGTTGGAGATGACGTGTTATGCCGGAAACAGGAAACCAATCGCTGGCGCGCTATTTGCGCCAGACCATTTTCAGCGGGCTGGGTGAGGCGGGTCAACGCCGGCTGTTGGCTGCGCGGGTGGCCATCATCGGCTGCGGCGCGACCGGCACGGTGATTGCCAATCACTTGGCGCGGGCGGGCGTTGGCTATTTGCGCATCGTGGATCGCGACTACATCGAGTTGAACAACCTGCAGCGCCAACTGCTGTTCGACGAAGAGGACATGCGGCAGGGATTGCCCAAGGCCGCGGCCGCGGCCATCAAATTGCGCCGTATCAACAGCGAAATCGAGATCGAGGCCGTGGTGACCGATGTCAACCCCGGCAATGTGGTGCAGCTCGTGCAAGACGTACACCTGGTGATGGATGGCACCGACAACTTCGAGACGCGCTATCTGTTGAATGACGTGTGCGTCAAGCTGGGCAAGCCGTGGATTTACACCGGCGTCATTGGCTCCTACGGCGTGTCGCAAACGATTGTGCCGGGGCAAAGCGCCTGCCTGCGCTGCGTGCTGGGGCAGATGCCGGCGCCGGGCACCACGCCCACCTGCGACACGGCCGGCGTGCTGGGGCCGGCCGTCGCCGTAGTGGCGTCCATCTCGGCCGGCGAGGCGCTCAAGCGCCTGGGGCAGTTTGGCGAGCCGAACCGGGGCATGCTGCACTACGACTTGTGGGATAATTCGTTGGATGTGTTCGACCTGGGCGGCCCGCAAGCAGACTGTCCGGCCTGCGGGCAGCATGACTATGAATTTCTGAACGCCGAGCGCGGCACCCACAGCATCACCCTGTGCGGCCGCAACGCGGTGCAGATCAGCGTCAACCGCGGGGCCGACGACGCGACCGTGCTCAACCTGGCGCGGTTGGCACAGGTCCTGCAGCCGCTGGGCGCGGTGCGCGCCAACGCCTATCTGCTCAAGGCCGATATTGATGGCTACAATCTGACCATCTTCCCCGACGGTCGCGCCATCATCGCCGGCACTAGCGATCCCGACGTCGCACGCACCTTGTATGCGAAGTATGTGGGGAACTAAGCAGTTGCGGTTCCCCTATGTCTGAAAGGGTGGTTTGTCGTATGTCAATGGAACGAATTCACTTGCCGACTGAGAAGATCAGGCAATTTTGTTGTAATAACCATATCCGGAGGCTATCGCTGTTTGGTTCGGCCTTGCGTAGTGAAATGGGACCGAATAGCGACATAGACTTACTCGTGGAGTTCGAGCCAGGCTATCGGATTGGGCTGATTCGGTTAGCCGGACTTGAGCTTGAACTCAGCGCATTGCTCGGTCGCAAGGTTGATCTGCGTACACCTGCCGATCTCAGTATCTACTTTCGTGACCAAGTTCTGAAAGAGGCGGAACCGCAGTATGTTCAGGGATAACCTGGTTCGCCTACGTCATATGGCTGATGCTGCGCGCGAAGCGATTGCGTTTGCAGAGCATCGGCGCCGTGAAGATCTTGATCATGACCGCATGTTGGCTCTGTCGCTCGTCAAATGCATCGAAATCGTCGGCGAAGCGGCCTCGCAGGTCAGCGATGATTTTTGTCGTGAACATCCTGAGATTCCGTGGAGACATATTGTGGGCATGCGTCATCGGTTGATTCACGCCTACTATAGCGTTGACATGGATCGCGTTTGGGATACGATCACTGATGACCTGCCGCCTTTGCTGGCGGCATTGGAAAGCATGATCGAATCGCTTATTCCGCCGCCCACTGTCAAAACGAATGACTGATCTGCGCCGCAGCCGCGGATGGCTCCGCTCATCTGCGGCGCATACTCAGCAGTTCAGCTTCCCTTCAGCCGATGCGCGTACTTCTGGCGGAACTTCGTCACCTTGGGCGCAACGACGGCCCGGCAGTAGCCCTGGGTGGGGTTGCGGGCGAAGTACTCCTGGTGATAATCCTCAGCCGCGTAGAACGTCGGCGCGGGCGTGACCTCGGTCACCAGCGGGCGATCCCATATCCCGGCCGCGTTGAACTCACGGATGACCTGCTGCGCGACCGCTTGCTGCTCCGGACTGTGATAGAAGATCACAGAACGGTACTGCGTGCCGACATCGTTGCCCTGGCGGTTGAGCGTGGTGGGGTCGTGGATCGTGAAGAAGATCTCCAGAATCTCACGCAAGCTGATGATGGCCGGATCGAACGTCACCTGTACGACTTCCGCGTGCCCGGTGCGGCCGCTGCACACCTGCTCGTAGGTTGGATTCTTGACCGCGCCGCCGGCATAACCGGACACGACGTCGGTCACGCCGGTGACTTCATCGAAGACGGCCTCTACACACCAGAAGCAGCCGCCGCCCAACGTGGCGACCTCACGGCTGGCCTGGATAGATGGTGTATTCATGCTGAGTTTTCTCCCTGTTGATTCCTGGTTTCGTTGGCGACAGCGTTTTGACTGCTTACGCAGTCTCAGTGTCACCGGAATCGTTACAAGGGCAGATTCGCGTGAAGACGGCCCGAACAAGTTCGGGACTCTGGGTCTCACTGTCACCGGAATCGTTACACGGGCGCGTGGTCAGTCAGCCTGTCTGTCCGTCATTATGAATAGTCGCTCTCGGCTTTCTTGACCCATTCAGTTACGATCTCGTGCATACATTACCTTGCCTCGCTTCGTAATCTCAGAGAGAAATGGATCGCCCAAGGCAACGCGTTCTTCGACTTCCTCCGGTGTACGCACAATGATGTCCAGCGCGAAGGGGCGCGGTGAAAGCGCACGTGAGATCTGCAGCCGTTG
This sequence comes from Candidatus Amarolinea dominans, assembly GCF_016704685.1. Lineage (NCBI taxonomy): Bacteria > Bacillati > Chloroflexota > Caldilineae > Caldilineales > Candidatus Amarolineaceae > Candidatus Amarolinea > Candidatus Amarolinea dominans. Next base: position 123,342 of record NZ_JADIZS010000017.1, on the reverse strand, counting down.
TTCGCGCGAGCGCAGCGCCGTATTCATGACGATCAGCAGGTCAACGTCACTTTCTGGCTTAGGTGTGCCGTAGGCATAGGAGCCGAAAAGCACAATTTCCTCAGGCTGAAACTGTTCGGCAATGTGCTCTGCCAGCGCACGAATCGCCTGCATGGAAATACAAGGTTGTGGGTCTGACCTTGAATATGTGATGGCATCCATGATTTAACTCCTGGCCTGCAAGCGATGGCAGGCAACTCGACGTAGGGCCTGACTCCCACATTATACCACATTGGCAGATTGGCAAAAAATGAAAAGCGGCGCGATGGACATGACCATGTCCATCGCGCCGCTGAGTGATCTCGGTGGCGAGCGGTGTTGTCAACCTGGTTCAAGGAACCGGGCGGCGTGTCATACGCACCGCCTCACCTCAGGTTAGTGAGCCGGGTCGCTCACGTCCACGATCCACAATCCACCAAAAGAGTCGGCAACATAGGCCAGGCTGCCGGCCACGGCCACGCCCTGGGCCCCACCTGGCGTGTCATACGCGCCGCGCTGCACGGGGTTGGCCGGATCGCCCACGTCAATGATCTGCAACCCGCCAAGCGAGTCGTCGGCGACGTAAGCCAGGCTGCCGGCTACGGTCACGCCATTGGCATACCCCGGCGTGTTATACGCGCCGCGGCGCACGGGGTTGGCCGGGTCGCCCACGTCAATGATCTGCAACCCGCCAAGCGAGTCGTCGGCGACGTAAGCCAGGCTGCCGGTTACGCCCACACCATGGGCATATCCCGGCGTGTCATACGCGCCGCGGCGCACGGGGTTGGCCGGGTCGCTTACGTCAATGATCTGCAACCCGCTATCATGGTCGGCGACGTAGGCCAGGCTGCCGGCTACGGCCACGCCACGGGCATACCCCGGCGTGTCAATGCCGCCGCGATGCACCGGGTTGGCCGGGTCGCTCACGTCAATGATCTGCAACCCGTTGTCATGGTCAGCGACGTAAGCCAGGCTGCCGGCCACGGCCACGCCGCGGGCGTACCCCGGCGTATCGTAGCCGCCGCGGCGCACGGGGTTGACCGGGTCGCTCACATCAATGACCTGTAATCCCCATTCATAGTCGGCGACGTAGGCCAGGCTGCCTGCCACCGCCACACCTTCGGCGGACCCCGGCGTATCATAGCGGCCGCGGTGCATGGGGTTGACCGGGTCGCTCACGTCAATGATCCACAGCCCGTCATGCCCAGCCGCTACATAGGCCAAGCTGCCGGCCACGGCAATGTCCACGGCAAAATCCGGCGTATCATAATCGCCGCGGCGCACAGGGTTGCCCGGATCGCTCACGTCAATGATCTGCAATCCGCCATTCCTGGCTGCGACATAGACCAGGCTGCCGGCCGCGGCCACGCTGTGGGCCGATCCCGGCATGTCATACGCAGCGCGCACCATGGGATTGGCCGGGTCGCTCACATCAATGATCTGCAACCCGTGATTCGCATCCGCGACGTAGGCGAGGTTGCCGGTCACGGCAACGCCTTCGGCAAACCCGGGCGTGTCAACGCTGCCGCGACGCACGGGGTTCGCCGGGTCGCTCACGTCAATGATCTGCAATGCACCCGAGTCGATGGCGACGTAAGCCAGGTTACCCGCCACGGTCACGTCATTGGCCCACCCCGTCGTATCATGGACGCCGAGGCGCACGGGGTTGGCCGGGTCGCTCACGTCAATGATCTGCAACCCATTGAGCCCGTTCGCGACGTAGGCAAGGCTGCCGACCACGGCCACGCGTTCAGCCCACCCCGGCGTGTCGAAGGCGCCGCGCCACTGCGGGCTTGTCGAGTCGCTCACGTCGAAGATCTGCAACCCGCTCCACCCGGCCGCCACATAGGCCAGGCTGCCGACGACGGCTACGCCCAGGGCATCGAGCTGATTGTAGTAACTGCCCCGCAGAACCGGGTGCGCCGGATCGCTGACATCGAAGATGTGCAAGCCCCGACTTCTGGCCGCAACGTAGGCCAGGGTCTCCCCTGGGGCTGACGCAGCGCTCGCACCTGAACCGGTCGCCGGCTCATGCACAACGGCAATGTCACGCACTTCCTGAAAGGTCAGGAACCAACTCTGCCCCACCACTTGCGGTGCGGCCGGGTCGTGGATATCCACGATCAGCAGACGTGGGCCGACGCCGACATACGCGTAGTCGCCCAACACCGCCACGGCTAGGGCTTGCCCGCCAATCTGGCCGATCGGCGCCGGGTACGGCTGCGATCGCTGACCGATGACGGGCAGATACAACGCCACCGTCGTTTGCTGTGCCGGGGGCAGGGCGTCTGCCCTGGCGGATACTGGCGCCAGGGGAGCGCCGAATGGTGCGCTGGCGGCGCCGGGCGCCGCCATGCTCATGATAATCAACCCTACGAGTAACGCCGCGGGAACAACACGCGGTCTGCAATCCATTATGTTCCTCCGATACAAAACGTTGCGAGCCGATCAGGACGATCCACTGGGATCGCCCTGGAGAGATCCGTCGAACACCCGATAGTCTCGTCCGCGCCCGCTTCGGCCGTCATGCGCCGCCCGGTCGCACGCTCGCCGCCCGATCGGCCTCGCCGAGCGTTTCATCGCCCGCTGAGTCGCCTGATCGGTGTCTTGCGCGCCGCGCCGGTCGGACCGACTGCGCCACTATCATTATGCCACTCGCCGGCGTCATTGTCAATGGCGCTGCGATTGGCAAAGCCGCAAGTCCGCTTGTATAATCACGCCATCATGGATCATAGACAAGTGGCCCGATACGTATCGAAAGGATAACTTATGCCCGCTCCAGTGCTCCTCTCTACTGTTTTTATCACCCTGGCCCTGATTTTCTACTCCATCGGCGTGTGGAGCGAACGGATCGCCGGGCGGCTGAAGGCCTGGCACCTGGCTTTCTTCTGGCTCGGTCTGGTATGCGACACCGTGGGCACCGCCATGATGCTGGAGATGGCCGGCGGGCTGACCTTCGGCGTCCACGGCGTCACCGGCGTGACCGCCATCCTCCTGATGGTCGTCCACGCGATCTGGGCGACGGTCGTGCTGATCCGGGTGGACGAGGCCGCGATTCGCAACTTCCATAAGTTCAGCGTCGCGGTGTGGGTGATCTGGTTGATTCCCTACCTCTCCGGCGCTCTGTTTGGGATGACAGCATAACGGCGATTGGCAAAACTGCGAGTCTGATTAGATAATCACGTCATGTTACACCGTCACCTCACCCATCAACAGTTCGCCCTGGCCGCCATTGACGACGTGATCGCCCGCGGCAAGCGGCCGGATTGCGCTGCGCTGCGCCGGGCGGCGCTTGCGGATCGGGCCACGCTGGAAAAAGTGCTGCGGGTGTGCCAGGCGCACGTGGCCGATCCCTATGCCCAGCGTTACCATTTCTGGAAACAATATGCCGAACGAGATACCTTGCCTGATTGGGAACAAGTGCTTGCCGCGGCCGCCCACCTCCAGTGTGCGCCGATTGCGCTATCCTGATTTTCGATCACATTGTTGGCCTGGAGGATTGATTGGGTAAGCACTGTCTTGACAGGTTCTGGTGGTTCAGTGGTTCAGTTCTGCCACGAATTGCACGCCTCGAGCCGTCGCACCCACCACCAACCTGCTTCAGCAGGTTTCGGTGTATCAGGGGTGTAGCTGCCTGGTGAAGGCGTGCAGTTGCGCCATGATCGTCAAGCGCAGAGGACGCTCGGCCAGGAGACCGAGCGCAGGCAATCATACCGCAAGCGGACGCCGCGGTCAATCCCGCGCCGCGTCAGATTTTGCCACGAAGGCAGAAGTCCGATTCGTGCAAATTAGCCCTTCGGCGGACGTTTGGCGGCTGGCGCGCGGGCGGGTATAATCGGGTCATTCGCAATCGAGGAGGAATCTGCATGTCTCCGCAACGTCCATTCATCGGCCGCGTCCTGGCCGGCGGCCTGACCTGGCTGGGCCGGCGCCGGCTGGCTCAAACCAGCGGGACGCTCAGCCTGCCCGGCCTGACCGCGTCAGTCGAAATCATCCGCGACCGTTGGGGTGTGCCGCACATCTACGCGGCCAACGACCATGATGTCTTCTTTGCGCAGGGGTTCGTCCATGCGCAGGACCGCCTGTGGCAGATGGAGCTGAACCGCCGCCTGGCGACCGGACGCCTGAGCGAGATGCTCGGCGACCTGGCCCTCGACACCGATCGCGCCACGCGCACCTTTGGCTTCGAGCGCCTGGGCCGCGCCGACTGGGAGTTGTTGCCCGCAGAGGACCGCCAGCGCATCGAAGCCTACTGCGCGGGCATCAACGCCTGGCTGGACAGCCCGGCCGGCAAACGCTGCCGGCCCCTCGAATTCACCCTGCTGCGCCACCGCCCGCAACCGTGGCGCGTGGAGGACACTCTGGCCTTCAGCCGCGTGATGAATTGGCAGATGTCGCATGCCTGGTACGGCGAGGTGATCCGCGCTCAGTTGATTGCCGCGCTCGGCCCGGAGCGCGCCGCAGAGCTGGAAATTTCCGACGCGGCCGACAACCCGGCGGTGCTGCCGGCCGGCATCGAGTTCAACGCCCTGGCCGGCGCAGCGCTGGCGGGAGCGCACGATCCTTTCCTCAAACGGCGCATGGGCAGCAACGCATGGGCCATTTCCGGCAGCCGGAGCGCCTCCGGCCATCCCATTCTGTGCAACGACATGCACCTGCAGCTCACCGTGCCCGGCATCTGGCACCAGGTACACCTGGAGGCCGGCGATCTGCGGGTCACTGGGGTTTCTGTGCCAGGGCTGCCGGGCGTCGTGGCCGGACACAACGCCCACATCGCCTGGGGCATCACGCTGGCCTTCACCGACTGCGAAGACCTGTTCGTGGAGAAATTCGACCCGGATCAGCCCCGGCGTTACGAATTCAAGGGCCAGTGGTTGGACGCGGAGGTCATTCGAGAGACGATCCAGGTGAAGGGGCGCAGGGAGCCGCACGTCGAGGAGGTCCTCGTCACGCGCCACGGCCCGGTCATCTCGGATGTGATCGGGCAGCCGGGCCAGCGGCTGGCGGTCAGCTCGATGGCGCTGCGCCCCTGTCCGGCGCTGCACGGCTGGTTTGCGCTGAACCGGGCGCGCAACTGGGATGAATTCGTCGAGGCCATGCGCCCGATCGAGGCGCCGCAGCTCAATTTTGCCTACGCGGACGTGGATGGCAACATCGGCTATTGGGTCACCGGCAAGGTGCCGATCCGCGCCAGGGGGCAGGGCGTCGTGCCCGCGCCGGGCTGGACCGGCGAAGACGAATGGATTGGCGAGGTGCCGTTCGAGGAGATGCCGCACGCGCTCAACCCGGCGGCCGGCTACCTGGTGCATTGCAACAACCGCATCGCGCCTGACGATTATCCCCACTACCTGGGCAACGCCTGGATGAACGGCTACCGCGCCCGACGCCTGGCCGATCTGCTGGTGAGCAACGACAGAGTGACAGCCGCGGACTGCCGCGCCATGCAGATGGACGTCACCTGCCTGCCGGGGCTTGAGTTCGTGCGCCTGCTGGCCGAGGTTTTCCCGCAGGCGAACCGCGGCGGCGAGGCGGGCGACGTGGCGCGGGCGCTCGATCTGCTGACCGCCTGGGACGGCCGGCTGAGCACCGACTCGGTCGGCGGCAGTCTCTACGAGGTGACGCGCACCGCGCTGGTGCGCGCCCTGTTCGCGCCCATCATGGGCGAATCGCTGACCACGCGTTGGCGCGGCCAGGGCTTCCATCCGGTCCTGATGTGTACGCATGAGTTCTACGGACACGACACCGTGGTGTTGCTGCGCATGTTGCGCGATCCTGACTCGTGGTGGGTGGGGCAGGCCGGCGGCCGCGAGGCGCTGCTGCGCCGTGGCCTGACCGAGGCGGTGGCGTGGCTGACCGCGGAGCTTGGCCCGGAACCGCAGGGCTGGCAGTGGGGGCGTCTGCATCACATCGCGCTCCCGCACGCGCTGGGCGTGCAGAAACCACTCGACCTGGTCTTCAACCGCGGCCCGCTGCCGATTGGCGGCGACACCGACACCCCGCTGCAAACCGCCACCCTGCCCGGCGCAGCCTTCGCGAACGATGCGTGGGCGCCCTCGATGCGTCACATCATAGACATGGGCGACCTGGAGGGCGCAGTGGCGGTGCTGCCGGTCGGCCAATCGGGCCATCTCGGCAGTCCGCATTACGACGATCTGCTCGAACTGTGGAGCCGGGGCGAGTATCACCCCATGCTGTGGTCGCGCGCCCAGGTGGAGAAGCACGCCGAGGCGAAGCTGACACTGGCGCGCGGCGGCTGAGGGCAGTTTCGCATCATCTGCCCGATGTACGGGTGGGTGTGCCGGACCGAGGTAACATGCATGGCCTTGTTGAATGTGCGGGACGTGAGCATCGGGTTTGGCGGCGCGCTCGTCCTGGAACGCATCAGTCTGCAGATCGAGCGCGGCGAACGGGTGGGGCTGCTCGGCCGCAACGGTGTGGGCAAATCTACCCTGCTCAAGATGATGGCCGGCCAGCTCGAGCCGGATGAAGGAACCATCGCCCGCCAACAGGGGCTGCGGGTGGCCTACCTGACCCAGGAGACGCCCCAGGGGCTGACGGGCGCCGTGGATGCTGTCGTGGCGGGCGGACTGGATGCAGCGGCAGCCGGCGATGACGATGCGTTGTGGCGACGGCGGCTGCAGATGGATACGATCATCTCGCGCATGCAACTCGATCCCGCCGCCGATTTCGAGTTGCTCTCTGCCGGGCTGAAGCGGCGGGTGCTCCTGGCCCGCGGTCTGGTCCGTGACCCCGATATCGTCCTCCTCGACGAGCCAACCAACCATCTGGACATTGACGCCATCGCCTGGCTGGAAGATTTTCTGCTGCGCTATGGCGGCACCCTCGTCTTTGTCACTCACGACCGCATTTTCCTGCAGAAACTCGCCCTCCGCATCATCGAGATTGACCGCGGGCGTCTCGTGGATTGGCCGTGTGACTACACCACCTTCACCGCGCGCAAGCAGGCGATCCTGAAGGCCGAAGCGGCCCAGGAGATGCAGTTCGACAAGAAGCTGGCCCAGGAAGAGGCGTGGATCCGGCAGGGGATCGAGGCCCGGCGGACGCGCAACGAGGGGCGGATACGCGCCCTGGAGCAGTTGCGCGGGCAGCGTCGGGAACGTCGCGCACAGCCCGGCGCCCTGCGCATGCAGCTCCAGGAGGTCGAGCGTTCGGGCCGGCTGGTGATCCGCGCCGAAAACGCCAGCTTCGGCTATGGCAATCGGACGCTCGTGCGAGACCTCTCCACCACCATCATGCGCGGCGACAAGGTGGGCATCATTGGCCCCAACGGCGCCGGCAAGACGACGTTGTTACGGCTGCTGTTGGGCGAGCTGCCGCCACAGTCGGGCACGGTGCGCCACGGGACGAACCTGGAGATCGCCTATTTCGACCAATTGCGCGCCCAGCTCGATGAAGATCGGACGGTGCTGGACAACGTGGCTGACGGCCGGGAGTTCATCAACGTCAACGGTCGCCCCCGCCACGTGATCGGCTACTTGGAAGATTTCCTCTTCTCCAGAGAACGGGCGCGGGTTGCGGTGAACGTCCTATCCGGCGGCGAGCGCAACCGGCTCTTGCTGGCGCGCCTCTTTGCGCGGCCGGCCAACGTACTGGTCATGGATGAACCCACCAACGACCTGGACCTGGAGACCCTGGAAATTCTGGAAGACCTGCTACTGGAATACGAGGGGACCGTGCTGCTCGTCAGCCACGACCGGGAACTGCTCAACAACGTGGTCACGAGCACGCTGGCCCTCGATGGCGCCGGGCGAGTCGGCGAATACGCGGGCGGCTATGACGACTGGGTGCGCCAGCGCGCCTCCCTCGCTCCGGCCGAAAAAACCGCATCCCGGCCGGTTTCACCGCCGCCGACCGCGGAGCCGCGGGCCAGACCCGAACGTGCGCGCGGGCTGACCTATCGGGAGCAGCGGGAGATGGAAGCGCTGCCCGGCCGCATCGAAGCCCTGGAGGCCGAGCAGAGCCAGTTGGTTCAAGTCATGGCCGCGCCGGCGATCTACCAGGGAGGCGGTGACGCGGTGGTGCAGACCACTGCCCGGCTGGCGGCATTGGAGCAGGAACTGGCCGAGGCGTATGCGCGTTGGGAAGCGCTGGATGGGTAAAAGTGCGCTGTTGTAACGTTCTCCGCCTAAAAAATCGGCCCACGCTTCATTCTGTGGTATAATCGGCGCCATGTCGGTTTTGGTGGCCCAGGGACTCAGTAAATCATTTGGCGCGCTCGATGTGTTCGCCGCGGTGGATTGCCGCGTGGAGCACGGCGACCGCATTGGCCTGGTCGGCCCCAACGGCGAGGGTAAGACGACGCTGCTGCGCATGCTGGCCGGGCTGGAATCGCTCAGCGCCGGGCAGGTTGCGTTCAAGCGCGGGCTGCGCATCGGCTATTTGCCCCAGGACCCGCCGCTGGCCGGGGCGCTCTCGCTGTGGGATGATGCCATCCAGGTCTTCGCTGAACTGCGCTCTCAGCAGGCGCAGCTGGCGGCGCTGGAAGGCGCGCTGGCCGCCACGCAGGACGGGGAAGAGCACGACCGCCTGTTGGCCAGCTATGGTGAGCTGCAACTGGCCTTCGATGTCGGCGGCGGCTATACCTATGAACTGCGCACGCAGCAGGTGCTGACCGGCCTGGGCTTCAGCGCCGAGGAGTATGGTAAGCCGCTGGCGGTGCTCAGCGGGGGTCAACGCACCCGCGCCCTGCTCGCCCGCCTGATCCTGGAGCAGCCCGACCTGCTTCTGCTCGATGAGCCGACCAATCACCTCGATCTGGACGCCGTCGAATGGCTGGAACAGACCCTGCTCGAATGGCCGGGCAGCCTGGTGGTGGTGGCGCACGATCGCTATTTCCTGGACAAGGTTGTCACGCGCATCTGGGAGATGGCGCTCGGCCGCCTGGACGCCTACCGGGGCAACTATTCGCAGTTTGTGCAGCAGCGCGCTGACCGCCTGGCCGCGCGGCGCAAGGAGTGGGAAGCCCAGCAGGAATTCATCGCGGAGACCGAAGCCTTCATCCGTCGCTACAAGGCCGGTCAACGCTCCAAAGAGGCCCGTGGCCGCCTGACGCGTCTCGATCGTTTCAAGCGCGATGAACTGATCGAGCGGCCGCTGGAACTGAAGACGATGAGCCTGGGGCTGACCACCGATGTGCGCAGCGGCGACATCGTCCTGCGCACCAAGAACCTGGTCGTTGGCTATGTGGACACACCGTCCGGCGGCAACGGCACGGATGCGCGCCACGGTGATGCCTTGCGCGCCGGCCAGGCGACTGCAGCCGCCTGGCGCCGCGAGCATCTCCTGGTCAGCGTGCCCGATCTGGAAATCCGCCGCGGGCAGTGCGTGGCCTTGATCGGCCCCAACGGCTCCGGCAAGACGACGCTGGTCAAGACGATCCTGGAGCAGGTCAAGCCGCTGCGTGGATCGGCGCGCCTGGGCGCCAGCGTCATCACCGGCTATCTGGCGCAGGCCAGCGCGGGGTTGAATCCCAATCAGACGGTGCTCGCTGCCATCCTGGAGGTGGAAAATCTGCCGTTGGCGCAGGCGCGCAATTTCCTGGGGCGATTCCTCTTCTCTGGCGATGACGTGTTCAAGCCGATCAGCGTGCTCAGCGGCGGTCAGCGCAGCCGGGTGGCGCTGGCCCGCCTGACGCTGCAGGGCGCCAATTTCCTGCTGCTGGACGAGCCGACCAATCATCTCGATGTGGCCTCGCAGGAGATTTTGCAGGATGTGCTCGACCGTTTTCCGGGCACGGTGCTGCTGGTGTCGCACGACCGCTACCTGGTGGACGCGCTGGCCGATGAGGTGTGGGCGCTGCGTGCAGGCGAGCTTTTCATCTACAAGGGCGGCTACCAGGGCTATTTGCGCCAGCGCGAGATCGAAAAGGCGGAGGCGACCGGTCAACGCCGTGAAGAAACGCCCGCCGACACGACCCAGGACCGTGAGCGCATGAAGGAAGATCGCCGTCAGCGCAAGGCCGCGGCGGCCCGCGCCGCGCAGGCTACCGACCTGGAGGCGCAAATTCACGCACGCGAGGCGGACCTGGCGGAGGTCGAGCGTCGCCTGGACCAGGCCAGCAGCGCGGCCGATGTGCAACGCATCACCGACCTGGCGGCTGAACATCAGGCTGTGCAGGTGGACATCGAATCGCTGATGGCCGCCTGGGCAGAGTTGGTTTGACCGGCCGGTCCTCGTGGGTGATATGTGATCAGAAAAGTCATCGGTTTGACGGGTAACATCGGTGTTGGCAAGAGCACCGTCCTGGCGATGTTGCGTGCCCTGGGCGCGGACGTGATTGACGCCGACCAGGTGGCGCACGCGGTGATGCGACCCGGCGAGGCAGCATATGAAGGCATCGTGGCCGCGTTCGGCGCCGACATCCTGGCGCCTGATGGGGCGATTGATCGGGCCCAGCTCGGCGCGCGGGCCTTTCGGGACCCGGAGGCGCTGCAACGCCTGGAAGCGATCGTGCATCCGGCCGTGTTTGTGCGCACGAAGCAGCGCTTGACGGCCAGCCAGGCGCCGGTGGTGGTCATCGAGGCGATCAAACTGCTGGAAGCGGGGCTGAGTGTCACCCTGTGCGACGCCGTGTGGGTGGTGACGGCCACGCGTGAGCAGCAGGTGGAGCGCCTCATGCGCACGCGCAGCCTCAGCCGCGCCGAGGCTGAGCTGCGCATAGATGCCCAGCCGCCGCAAGAGGACAAGATCAAGCGCGCCGATGTGGTGATTGACAACCGCGGCGCGTTGGCGGAAACCGGCGCGCAGGTCGAGGCGGCCTGGCAGGCGTTGATATACTGCAAGCGGGAATAGACTTCGCTTTTCCGCCTGGGAAATTCAGCATTCTTATAAAGAGACGGTCTCATGAATAATTTACGGTCTTTCTACGAACGACACCCTTACCTGGCGATGTGGATCGCGCTGGCGCTTGGGATGGTCATCATCCTGATTTGGTCGGCCTGGAGCGTCGGTTTTGCAGCCCTGCAATGGCTGGCCTTGATTGTGATCACGATCCTGCTGGCCGGCGCGTGCGTGTGGATCATCAGTTGGGAGGATGGCCCGGACGCTGAAGAAGAGGCGGCGCCGCCGACGCAGGCCGATCAGCCTTGAACCTCGCCAGGCGGGCATGGCTTTGACAAAAACGTTTGATCGTCGTATGATTCCCTGGCACTCAAGGAGTCTGAGTGCTAATAATTTGTCAAAGAATAGGTTCCCGTTTTTTTTACAAAAACGCGGGCAAGAACGGGAATAGGAGTGGTCATAAGCAGCTGGTTATGAGTACAAAACGCGATTATTACGAGGTGTTGGGAATCGAGCGCAATGCCGGCGAAGACGACATCCGCAAGGCGTACCGCAAGTTGGCGCGGCAGTATCATCCTGACGTGAACAAGGCGGCGGATGCCGAGTCCAGGTTCAAGGAAGTCAATGAAGCGTACGAGGTGCTGAGCGACCACGAGAAACGTGCGGGGTATGATCGTTACGGTCATGCCGGGGCGCAGGGCGGCGCGGGTGGGTTCGGCGCCGGTGGCTTTGGCGACTTCGGTTCGATTTTCGATGAGTTTTTTGGCGGCTTCGGCGCGCGCAGCAATACGCGCAGCCGCATGGCCCCGCGCCGCGGCGCCGACCTGCGCGTGGATGTCACCCTGGCGTTCGAAGAGGCGGTGCGCGGCCTGGCCAAGGAACTGCAAATTACCCGCCTGGAGCCGTGTACGCGCTGCCAGGGCAGCGGCGCGGAGCCGGGCACATCACCGCTGCGCTGTCCACAGTGCAACGGCGCCGGCGAGGTACAGCGGCGCCAGCAGAGCGTCTTCGGGACGATTGTCACCAGCACCACCTGCCCGCGCTGCAGTGGCGCAGGCGAGATCGTCACCACGCCCTGCACCGAGTGCCGCGGGACCAAGTCCATGCGCATGACGCGTATCCTGCAAGTGGACATCCCGGCCGGCGTGGATGACAACACCCAGATTCGCCTGACCAATGAAGGTGAGCCGGGCTTCCGCGGCGGCCCACCCGGCAATCTGTTTGTGGTGCTGCACGTGCAGCCGCACCCGCTGTTCGAGCGCCGCGAGTATGACCTTTACCTCAACCTGCCGATCAATTTTGCCCAGGCGTCGCTGGGCGCGGAGGTTGAGGTGCCCACATTGGACGGTGTGGTCAAGCTGACCATTCCGGCCGGTACTCAGCACGGGCACACCTTCCGCATGCGGGGCAAGGGCGTGCCGCACATCCGCCAGAACAACCGCGGGGATCAATATGTGACGGTGCAGGTGGTGATGCCGCAGAAGTTGACCGAGCGCCAGCGCCAGTTATTGCGCGAGTTGGGTGAAACCCTGGGCACCCCTGATGTCAACAAACCCCCACGCGGAACCTTCGATAAACTGGTGGATGCCATTACCGAAGCGTTCAAGCCGTCCAATTGACGCAAGAGGCCGGGCGGCTGCACGTCGCGGCCACGATGATGCAGTCCACCGGGGCGACTTTGGCAAGCGCCAGGGGACTGGACGGGATTTTTTGTGAACTGGCTTGAAATCAGTGTGCTGGCCGACGGCGAAGCCGCCGAGGCGATCAGTGAGGTCTTCAACCGCTACGCCGACGAGAAGGATGGCACCGCGGGCGCGGTTGTGGAATTGACCGGCTTCGACAGCCGTGGTGAATTGACCGCGCCGCAGATGAGTGTGCGCACCTATGTGCGCCAGGGGCCGCAGGCCGCCGCGGTGGTGCAAAAGGTGAAAGAAGCCCTCTGGCACCTGCAGATGCTGTACGCCTTTGCGGAGCCGGCGGTGCGCGAGGTGGCCGAAGAGGATTGGGCCAACGCCTGGAAGGTACACTACCAGCCGATGCGCCTGGGCGAGCGCCTCTTTGTGGTGCCCAGCTGGATCGAGGCGGCCGCGCAGCCCGGCGACATCGTCATCCGGCTGGATCCTGGCATGGCGTTCGGCACCGGCACCCATCCAAGCACGCGGCTGTGTCTGCTCAGCCTGGAACGGCTCGTGCAGCCTGGCGTGTCGGTGCTTGACGTGGGCACCGGTTCGGGCATCCTGGCCATTGCGGCCGCCAAGTTGGGTGCGCGCGCCATCGTCGCCACCGATGTTGATCCCCTGGCCGTGCGCATTGCCGGTGAAAATGCGGCGATCAACGGCGTGGCCGGCCAGATCAGTCTGCTGGCGACACCGTTGCCGTCGAAGCCTGAGACTGATAACGCTCGCTTCGACATCGTGGTCGTCAACATCCTGGCAGAGGTCATCATCGCTCTGTTGGACGCGGGATTGCACGCCTGGCTGCGGCCGGCCGGCCATCTGATCTTGGGCGGCATCATTGACACCTGGGCCGATGCGGTGCTGGCCGCGCTGGCGCGCCATGGCTTCACGGTGACGACGCGGCTGGACGAGGGCGATTGGGTCGGTCTGGTGGCGCAACACCTGGTCGAGCACTGATTGGCAGCCATGCACCGCTTTTTTGTCACACCCACGGCCATTCACGGGGAGGCGGTCACGCTCGCTGCAGAGACCGCGCATCACCTGCGCGAGGTGCTGCGCCTGGGGCCGGGCGCTGAAATCATGGTCTTGGATGGCAGCGGACGTGAATACCGGGTGAGCATTACCCATCAGAGCCGCAGTGGCGTAGAAGGGCGCATCCTCAGTCAGGCGCCGGCGTTGGGCGAACCGCGTACGCAGATCACCCTCTATCAAGCAACGTTGAAGGGCGAGAAGTTCGAGTGGCTGCTGCAGAAGGGCACCGAAATCGGTATCAGCCGTTTCGTGCCGCTGTTGACGCAACGCTGTGTGACGCACGACCGGGCCAGCCTCAGTAAGAAGGAAAGCCGCTGGCGCCGCATCATCCAGGAGGCGGCTGAGCAGGCGCGGCGCGGCCGGTTGCCCGCGTTGGCCGCGCCGCTTGACCTGGTTGACGCCTGCCAGGAGGCAGCTCGCCAGGCTGACCTGATCCTGTTTCTGTGGGAATCTGCGCCAGGGCACGGCTTGAAGCCTGCGCTGCAGGCGTGGCGGTCATCGGCCGCAGCGAGCGGGCGCATTAGCCTCTTCGTCGGGCCGGAGGGTGGCTTCAGCGAGGGTGAAGCGGCCCTGGCGGCGGCGTCTGGCGCCTGTCTGATCGGCCTCGGCCCGCGCATCTTGCGTGCAGAAACGGCCGGGCTGGCCGCGGGCGCGGCGATCCTGTATGAAATGGGCGACATGTAACCAAATTGCTGCGCAAGCTATCTAAAGCCCACAGAAGCGATCGGGATCGAAAATCAAATAGTCGAGGAAAAAATAAAGAATCATGAGTCAAAATGAAACCAACGGCAGCAACGGTCACGGGGTGATCGAGCCGGCTGCAGAACAAGCGATTGAGAATGTCATCATCATCGGCAGCGGGCCTTCGGGCCTGACGGCCGGCCTGTATACGGCGCGTGCCAACCTGAATCCGCTCCTGATCACCGGCAATGAAATTGGCGGGCAGGTCGCGATTACCTATGAGGTCGAGAATTACCCTGGTTTTCCGGAAAGCCTGAGCGGCCCGGACCTGGTGGAGAAGATGCAGAAGCAGGCCGAGAAGTTTGGTTGTCGCATCGAGTATGATTATGTGGACCGGGTTGATTTCGAGCAGTTCCCCTTCACCGTGCATACGGCCAACGAGATGGAGTACAAGGCGAAGGCGATCATCATCAGCACGGGCGCGTCGTCGCGCAAGCTGGATGTGCCGGGCGAGAAGGAGTTGACCGGCCGCGGCGTGAGCTATTGCGCGACCTGCGATGGCTTCTTCTTCCGTGGTCGTGAGGTGGTGGTGGTCGGCGGCGGCGATAGCGCGGCCGAGGAAGCGCTCTTCCTGACCCGCTTTGCCAGCAAAGTAACCTTGATCCATCGCCGCAACAGCCTGCGCGCCAGTCAGATCTTGCAGAAGCGTATCTTCGAGCACGAAAAGATCAACGTCATCTGGGACACGGTCATCACGTCCATCAACGATGACAACGGCAGCGGCGGAGTGACGTCGGTCAGCCTGCAGAACATCAAGACCAGCGCCACGTCCACCTTGCCGACCGGCGGTGTCTTCATTTTTGTCGGCCACCTGCCCAACTCGTCCCTGTTCGAGGGCAAGGTCGCCATGGATGAGGAAAGCTATCTGCTCACCGACAAGCTGATGCGCACCAATATCGCCGGCGTCTTTGCCGCCGGTGAAATTCAGGACAAGCGCTTCAAGCAGGTTGCGACGTCGGTGGGCCAGGGCTGCGCGGCCGCCATGGAAGTTGAGAAATACCTGGCCGACCTGGAAGACCGCGCCTATCCCGGTCACGCGGCGGCGCCGGCGACCATCGCGGTCACGGCATAGGCGATCCATGCCAACGATTCAACTGGGTGAGCAGACGATCTACTATCGGCGCAGTCAGTCGGGGGCTGCGCCGCACGCCGCGCCGCTGGTGTTGGTTCACGGCGCGGGCGGCACGTCCATGCACTGGCCGGGTGAGCTGCGGCGCCTGCCTGAAACATCGGTTTATGCCCTGGACTTGCCCGGCCACGGTCAATCGCCTGGCGCGGGCTGCACCACGATTGCGGAATATGCGCAGGTTGTGGTGGATTGGGCCGATGCGCTGGAGCTGCCGCCGTTCGTCCTGGCCGGCCATTCGATGGGCGGTGCGATTGCCCAAACCGTGGCGCTGCACCACCCGCAGCGCCTGGCCGGGCTGATCCTGGTGGGCACCGGCGCGCGGCTGGCGGTCTCCCCGGCCATTCTGGATGGCCTGAGCCGTGACTATGCGGCCACGGCGCGCCTGATTGCCGAATGGGCCTACAAACGCCAGGCAGACCCCGCGACGCTGGATGCATATGCCGCGGCGATGCTGAAGACTCCTGTGAACGTGACGCACGGCGATTTTGTGGCGTGCAGCGCGTTCGATGTGACCGGCGCGCTGAGCCAGATTGCTCTGCCCACCCTGGTCATCGTGGGCCTGGAGGACCGGCTGACGCCGCCCAAGCTCAGCCGCTTCCTGGCGCAGCAGATGCCCGCGGCGCGGCTGCTGGAAGTGCCGGAGGCCGGGCACATGGTGATGCTCGAACAGAGCGCGGTCGTGGCCGCGGCGGTGCAGGAGTTTGTGGGGATGAGGTAGAGACGTTGCATTGCAACGTCTCTACGCGATCGTCGTACCGGTCGTCGCCGCTTCCACTTGAGATTGGAATTCATCCAGGGCGTTTGCTGTAAGAGCGATTTCCAGTAGATGTGACAGAGTGCTGACATCATGAATCTGACGCAGGCGCTGCTCCAGGGGCTGATAAGCGCGCACCTGCGGATTGAAGCGCGTGGAGATGGCGGCCAAGACAGCGGCACGCAGCCCTTCCTCGACGCCTTCACGGCGCCCTTCCTCGACGCCCTTGCGGCGCCCTTCATCAACGCCTTCACGGCGCCCTTCCTCGACGCCCTTGCGGCGCCCTTCATCAACGCCTTCACGGCGCCCTTCATCAACGCCTTCACGGCGCCCTTCCTCGACGCCCTCACGGCGCCCTTCCTCGACGCCCTCACGGCGCCCTTCATGAACACCCTTCTCCCAACTCTGTTGGCGAATCCGTCGCAAGTAGGGCGTGTCCAGCAGTTCCACATCAATCATACGCTCGATCATCTTCAGCACCCCCTCATCTCCAATCAGGTTGATCAATGCTGTCAGTAACTCATTACGCTGTCCGCCGTCGGGTATGGCCGCAATCTTGTCAAGCACCGCAGGAACGATCCGTCCTGGTTCCGCCATACGCATCTGTCCTACGAGCGCCAGGAGGGCCGGCTTGTCGAGTTGCAGTACCTCCTCTGCGTCGAGTTCCCACAGGCGAATGACATCATAGCGCCACGTCAGACTAGCCTGGCCGGCGAAATTTACGATTGTGTACCCTCCATTATCGCCTGCGCCTGCACCTTTGCCCACGTAGATAACGACGCTCTGCAATTTCAGGCTGCCCTGCGGTGCGCGGCGTCCCCATTCATGCCGCGCCGTGCGACTCATGTAATCCACCATACGCCAGGGCATAGGGGCCGCACTGCGCTTTCCTTGAAGCTCGATATGCAGTAACCCTACATCGTTATCTTCGCTTACCGCCTCGAAAAGCAGATCACTGCGTTGACGTGAGGCTGGTAGTTCGATAGTCAAGGTGCGCACCGAGCGCAACCGCTTACCCATCAGCCACTCGGCGAAGGTCTCTTTGTAGGTCAAGATCAGGTTTTTCAGTGGATTATCGGTGTCAGGCACGGGCGCTGCTCCTTCCTGCCTCTGTCAACTGACCGAAGTCTACCTCAGGACACAGGGCGTGTCAAGCCGCGGCCAAACGATTTTGTTTGCGAATTCCATCAAACATCGCTACAATAAGAACGCATTTCCGATGTCTACGACGAAGAATTTCAGGCCGCGCTGGACGAATCCGGCGGCGACCAGGATTATGCGATTTTTGACTGCGTTAGGCAGCGGTTTCCAACCGCCCGGCCGCGCTTTGCCGATGCGGGTGAACGGTGTTAGAATGTCCCTTGCAACTGAGTTCTTCTTTCCTCCTCGCCCCGTCCGTGGGGCCAATCTGCCCGCCACAAGGAGGTGGACCCGTAAAACGATGGCTGACCGCCGGCGCCGTATGTGGCGCTCTAAGGGCTTGACTAGCCCTGAAATACCGTTCTATTTTCAGACTTCTGGCTTGGATAGGCCACTGCCGCTTATCCATACGATGAAAAGGAGAGACAAGAAGTGAGCAAGTCCCGTTTGATGCATCTGAGCATCCTGATTACCGTGTTAGCGCTGCTGGTTGCAGGTTGCACGCCTGCCGCCGCTCCGGCCACCAAAGCCCCTGAACCTGCTGCATCGGGCGTCACCGCCGACATGCAGGGGCTGATTGACGCCGCCAAAGCCGAGGGTACCCTCACCACCATCGCCCTGCCCCACGACTGGTGCAACTACGGCGAAGCGATTACCGGCTTCAAGGCCAAGTACGGCCTGCAGATCAACGAGCTTAATCCCGATGCCGGCTCTGGCGATGAAGTCCGAAGCCATCAAGGCCAACAAGGATAACAAAGGCCCACAGGCGCCCGATGTCATTGACGTCGGCTACGGCTTTGGCCCGCAGTTGGTCGAAGAGAAGCTGGTGCAGCCCTACAAAGGTCAGTACCTGGGACACCATTGCGGCTGACTCGAAGAACGCGGATGGCTACTGGTACGGCGACTACTACGGTGCCCTGGCCTTCGAAGTCAACAAGGATGCCGTGAAGAACGTACCGCAGGATTGGGCCGATCTGCTCAAGCCGGAGTACAAGGGCCAGGTGGCCCTCTCTGGCGACCCGCGTGCCTCGGCGCAGGCGCAGATGAGCGTCTATGCCGCAGCCCTGGCTAACGGCGGTTCGCTCGACAACGTGGCGCCCGGCCTGGAGTTCTTCAAGAAGCTGAACGAGGTGGGCAACTTCGTTCCTGTGATCGCCAAGCAGGCTACGGTTGCCAAAGGCGAGACCCCGGTCATCACCCGCTGGGACTACAACGCCCTGGCCGACAAGACCGCCCTGGCCGGCAACCCCAACATCGAAGTCGTGATTCCCAAGACGGGTGTCATTGCCGGCGTTTACATCCAGGCCATCAGCGCGTACGCACCCCATCCCAACGCGGCCAAGCTGTGGATGGAATACCTCTACTCGGACGAAGGCCAGTTGATCTGGCTGAAGGGCGGCTGCCACCCCATCCGCTACAATGACATGGTCAAGCGGAACGTGATCCCGGCTGAGATTACTGCCAACCTACCGGCGGCCGATCTCTACGCCAAGGCCGTCTTCCCGACCATTGACCAGATCAATGCCGCCAAGAAGGCGATCACCGATGGCTGGGACAAAGTCGTCGGCGCCGACGTGAAGTAGCAGCGGTCCGTGGCGAGCACATTGCAACCCACACCTTCTACACCGCGGGACGCGCCACTGGCGCGTCCCGCACGTCGCGTCAATTGGGCGTGGCTTGGCGTCGCGCCCTTTTTGATCTTCACCCTGTTTTTTCTATTCCTCCCCTCGCTATCGTTGTTCATCGGCAGCTTTCAGGACAACCAGGGCCAATTCACCCTGGCCAACGTTGCCGGTCTGTTCACGCCATCCATCCTCAGCGCCTACTGGATCACCATTCGTATCAGCCTCTTCACGGCGGTCGTCGGTGGGTTGTTCGGCTTTTTCCTGGCCTACTCAGCCACCCTGACCGGCCTGCCGCGTTGGGTGACCGCTGGCATGGCGACCTTCAGCGGCGTGGCCTCGAACTTCGCCGGCGTACCGCTCGCCTTCGCCTTCATCGCCACCCTCGGCCGCCTGGGCTTGGTGACAGTGCTGCTCAAGAACCTCTTGGGCTTCAACCTCTACGACCACGGCTTCAACCTCTACAGCTTCTGGGGGCTGAGCGTCACCTACCTCTATTTCCAGTTCCCGTTGATGGTACTGATCATCACCCCCGCGTTGGAAGGACTGCGCCGCGAGTGGCGCGAGGCTGCCGAAAATCTGGGTGCAACCGGCTGGCAATACTGGCGTTTTGTGGGGTTGCCCGTGCTGATGCCTTCGCTGCTCGGCGCCATGATCCTCCTGTTCGGTAACGCGTTCGGCGCCTACGCCACCGCACTCTCCCTGACCGGCGGGCTGATCAACCTGGTGACGATCCTCATCGGCTCCCAGATCAAGGGTGACGTGCTGCACAATCCTGGCCTGGGATATGCCCTGGCCCTGGGGATGGTCGTGGTGATGGCGGTCTCGATGGCCATCTACTACGTGCTGCGCCGCCGCAGCGAAAGGTGGCTGCGCCTATGAAACGCAACACACTGTGGGGCTGGCTGTGGACTGCCCTGGGTATCCTCTACTTCTTCGTGCCGCTCTACGCCACGCTGGACTTCTCCCTGCGGGCCAAGAAGGGGCAACTCAGCCTGCTCGCCTATCAGCGTGTGCTGGCCGATCCGCAGTTTCGCCAAACTCTGCTCTTCTCGCTGGAGATGGCCATCTTGACCATCCTGGTCAGCCTGATCTTGATCGTCCCCACCGCCTATTGGATCCGCCTGCGCCTGCCCAAGCTGCGACCGGTGATCGAGTTCATTACCCTCATGCCGTTTGTGGTGCCCGCGATCGTGCTCGTTTTCGGCCTGATCCGCGTGTATGGCGGGGGCTTTCTGCCACTCACCAACTTCCGCGCCGGCACCAACACCCTGCTGGTGGCCGCCTACGTCATCCTGGCGCTGCCCTACATGTACCGGGCCGTGGACACGGGCCTGGCAGCCATTGACGTGCGTACCCTGACCGAAGCGGCTCAGAGTCTGGGCGCGGGCTGGGGCGTCATCCTGTTGCAGGTCATCTTCCCCAACCTGCGCTCATCGCTGCTCAGCGGCGCGTTCCTGACCCTGGCGACCGTTGTCGGCGAGTATACCATCGCCAGTTTTCTCGTGGGCATCAACGCGTTTGGCCCGTATATGTCGCTGATTGGGCAGAACAAGACCTATGAATCATCCGCGTTGGCCATCATCAGTTTCGCGCTGACCTGGCTTTTTATGGGTCTGATTCAATTCTTCGGGCGCCAGCCGGGCCAGCGCCAACTCGTGGGGGCAAGGTGAGGCAATGGGATTTCTAGCCCTGACAAACATCTCTAAAGTGTTCGGGAACAGCGTCGCCGTGCGCGACTCAACCTTGATGTCGAGCGAGGCGGGTTCATCTCCTTCCTGGGGCCGAGCGGCTGCGGCAAAACCACCACACTGCGCATGATTGCCGGATTCGAATTGCCTACGACCGGAACGATCGTGGTCAACGGCCAGGACATCACCATGAAGCCGCCCAATCAGCGCAACGTCGGCATGGTCTTTCAGTCCTACGCCCTCTTTCCGAACATGACGCTGGCCGACAATGTGGGCTTTGGCCTGAAGATCGCGCGGTCGCCCAAAGCGGAGATTGACCGCACCGTGGCCGAAATGCTGGACGTGATTCATCTGCCCGGCTTCGGCGGCCGCTATCCCCATCAGTTATCGGGCGGTCAACAGCAGCGCGTTGGCGCGCCCTGGGCCATCCATCCGCAGGTACTGCTGCTCGATGAACCGCTCTCCGCCCTGGACGCCAAAATCCGGGTCGAACTGCGCTCCGAAATTCGCCGCATCCAACGACAGCTTGGCATCACGACGATCTATGTCACCCACGATCAGGAAGAGGCGCTCTCCCTCTCCGATCGCATCGTGGTCATGAGCGCCGGTCAGGTGGAACAGATCGGTACGCCGTTCGAGATTTACAACTACCCCAGGACCGCGTTCACGGCCGCGTTCATCGGCCAGTTGAACATGCTCCCTGTCACCATTGCCGACCCTCAGACCGGGATGTGTACTTTCGAAGGTCAGCCGGTTGCCACGGGCGAGCCGATCGAAGCCGCTACCGGCGCAGCCAAATACCTCGCCATCCGCCCGGAGGAACTGGGCCTGGGACACTCGCCTGGCGATAATCACCTGGACGGCCGCATCGAAGCCGTCACCTTCCTGGGCGCCATCGTGCGTGTGCGCGTGGACCTGGGAGACACCTTCCTGTCGGTTGATCTTTTCAACGAACGCCTGCTCACCTTGCCCCAGGTCAACCAGCCTGTCACGGTCAACTTCCCGCCGCACGCCTGTTGGGTCACCGAATAGGTATTGGCGTTACAGGCGTTGTCGGCTATAATGGGCATTGTTCCGTCACGCCGTTACGTCTCCGTTTGTGTCCTGCTCTGTTTTTCGTAGGTTCGACATGAGAAAGGAATGAAACCATGCTAAATCGTGCAAGTCGTGTATGGGCGATTTTACTCGTCCTTGCGCTCTGTCTGAGCGTGCTGGCCCTGGGCGCTTCGGCCGCCGGCGGCCCCAAGTCCGATGCCGGTACCGGCGCCCAATTGCCGCAGCGCACCGAGGCCGCCCCGCAGGCCCCCCTGGCTGACTTCAGTGAAGGCTTCGAGGATATCACCCTGCTCCCTGGCCTGGGCTGGGCAAGCCAGAACAACAGCAGCCCCCTGGGTTCCACCGGTTGGTTCCAGGGCAATGACACCCGTCTTTCCCGGCCCAGGCGGGCAGCCCCACCTCCTACCTCGGCGCCAACTACAACAACACCAGCGGCACGGGCACCATCAGCAACTGGATGATGACTCCGGCCGTCACCCTGTCGGCGGGCGACACCTTCCGCTTCTGGACCAGCACCGCCGCCGGCAGCATCTGGCCTGATCGGCTGGAACTGCGCATGAGCCTCAACGGCGCCAGCACCAATGTCGGCGCCACTGCCACCAGTGTGGGCGACTTTACCACCGTCCTCGCGGAGGTCAACCCGACCCTGGCAGCCGGCGGTTATCCTGAAGTGTGGACCGAGTACGTGGTTACGCTGACTGCCGCGCAGGTGCCTGCGCCGACCCTGGGCCGCTTCGCGTTCCGCTACTTCGTCACCGACGGCGGCCCGAGCGGCGCCAACTCCAACTACATCGGTATTGACACCGTCTCCTACACGGCCGCGGCACCCACCGCCGTGCCCCTGTCCACCCTGGATGCTCAAGCCAACACCACGCTGCTGCCGCTCGCCGCTGGCGCTGCTGGTTACCGGGGCCGCCCTGGTTCTGCGCCGCCGCATCGCCTGACGGCTGATCGTGTGACGTAACTGCGTAGATGTGCGGGTTCGCCGAGCAGATGAGACACAAACCCTGCTCGCCGCAGCGAATCAGGCCGAGGCGTTGGACGCCAATCGGCGTATGCCTGCGGCGGGCAAACAAACAAAGGGTCAGGAGTGTCAACTCCTGGCCCTTTATTGTTGATCGTCACACGGGTCCGCTCAGCCGATCTGACGCTGCGCCTCGACCACATTGGGCAGGCGCTCGATGCGGGGCAACAGACGGCTCAACTGCACGGTGCTGCTAATGTCCAGGGTAGCGGTGACAACAGCCGAGTTGTCCTTCAGCCCGGTGCGCGCCTGCGCCTCGCGCATGTTGATCTTTTCATCCGCCACCAAGCTGGCAATGTCACGCAAGAGGCCGCTGCGGTCAAAGGCTTTGACCAGAATGCTGACCGGGTAGGTGCGCTGTTCGCCGCCCCATTCCACATAGATGAGGCGCTCATGTTCCTTGGTGGAGAGGATGTTGGGGCAGTCGCGGCGATGGATGGACACCCGCGCCCGCGGGTGACATAACCGACAATGCTCTCGCCGGGGAGTGGCTTACAACACTGGGCATGGTGCGTCAACAGGCCCTCGACGCCGGAGACGCTGATGCCCTCCAACTCGCTGGATCGCTTGCCGCTCACGGTCTCTGGCGGGATCAGCATGGCCGGATCTTGTGGCCGCTCATCCTCCATGATACGGCTGGCGATCTGCTGCGGGTTGATATCGCCGGCGCCGATGGCGCAGAAGAAATCATCCACCTTGTCGTAGCCGAACTGTTTGGCCAGGCTCTCATAGCTGGCCGGCTGTACGCTGAGGCGCCGCAATTCCTTTTCGAGTAAATTGCGACCCTCGGTGATATTCTCCTGGCGATCCTGCTTACGGAACCACTGCCGAATCTTGCTGCGTGCCCGCTGCGTGCGCACATAATTCAGGTGCGGATTGAGCCAATCACGACTGGGACCGCCGCGTTTAGTGGTGATGATCTCAACCTGGTCGCCTTGTGCGAGTTTGCTGTCCAGTGCCAGCATCTTGCCGTTGACGCGTGCACCGCGGCAGCGATGACCGATTTCGGTATGCACCTCGTAGGCAAAATCAATCGGTGTGGCCCCGGCCGGCAAGTCAATGATGTCACCGCGTGGGGTAAAGGTGTAGACACGATCCTGAAAGATGTCTGTCTTCAGCGCATCCACGAACTCTTGCGCCTCGCCGACCTCCTGACGCCACTCCATCAACTGCCGCAGCCAGGCGATCTTGTTCTCGAAATCCACATCGCGGCGTGTGGGTTGCTCTTTGTAGCGCCAGTGCGCCGCGATGCCATATTCGGCCGTGTGCTGCATGTCGCCGGTGCGAATCTGCACCTCGAGCGGGCGGCCGCCGACCCACGACGGCCGTGTGCAGCGACCGGTACTGATTCTCTTTCGGCGTGGCGATGTAGTCGTCGAACTCGCCGGGGATGGGGCGCCACAGGCTGTGTACAATCCCCAGCGCCGCGTAGCAGTCACGCAATTCGTCCAGAACCACACGTACGCCCTGGGCATCGTAGATCTGATCGAAGTCCACATCCTTGCGCTTCATCTTGCGCCAGATACTGTAGATGTGTTTGGGGCGTCCATAGATATGCGCCTTGATGCCCATCTGGCGCATTTCTTGCTCCAACGTGTTGACCACCAGGCCAATGGAGCGTTCGCGTTCCACGCGCCGTTGATCAATGGCCTGTGCAATGGCCTTGTAGGTGGCCGGTTCCAGGTGGCGGAAAGCCTGATCTTCCAGTTCCCACTTGATCTGCCAGATGCCGAGGCGGTTGGCGAGAGGTGCAAAAATTTCGAGCGTTTCACGGGCGATGCGTCTGCGCTTGTGTTCGGGCAGGGCGCCCAGCGTGCGCATGTTATGCAGGCGGTCAGCCAGTTTGATGAGCACCACGCGAATGTCATCCACCATGGGCCAGGAACATCTTGCGCAACGATTCGGCCTTTGGTGTCGGCCATGCGCTCATGGGTGCGCCGCAGCTCGTTGATTTTGTCGAGTTTGGTCACGCCATCTACCAGCTTGGCGACCTCTGGTCCGAAATCGCGCTGCATCATTTCGATGGTGTACGGTGTGTCTTCAACCACATCGTGCAGGAGTGCCGCGGCCAGGGTGGCCGCGTCGAGGTTGATCTCGGCCAGAATGCCGGCGACGGCCAGAGGGTGGTACATGTATGACTCACCGGAGGCGCGTAGTTGACCCTCGTGTGAATGATCGGCTACGTGGTAGGCGCGCTCGATCAGATCACGATCCTGGGGAGCCATGCTCTTGGGCAGCATGGCCAGAAGCCCATCAAGGGTTGTTGGCGAAGGTTGGTTGTTATCGCTGACTGTCATGGTAACACCTCACTTAACCCTTCCCATTCTACTACAGGCAGCCATAAATGGAAAACTTGTGCATGCGAGCTCAGGCTCACAGCGCGCTGGCAAATGGCAGCAAAACGCCATTTGCGATATAATCAGACCCTACCCGAAACACACTGAGGCATCGGAATGGCGCCAGACGTTGCGCAATTTCTGTTAGGCATAAACTATTTCCCGCGGTGCAAAGGTATCAAACTGTGGCAGGCGTTCGATCGCGGCGAAGTGCGCGACGAACTGGCACAGATTGCTGCCTGGGGGCTGGACGCGGTGCGCATCTTCCTGACCTGGCAAGATTTTCAGCCAGGTGAAGCGCACATCAACCACCGCGCGTTGGATTCCCTGGACGCACTGTTGACCGCGGCCGCAGATCAACATCTGTTTGTGTTGCCCACCCTGTTCAGTGGCCCGGTGGATGGCGCCTTCTTCTTCCCCGATTGGTGCCTTGATCCGCGGCCGGTGCAGCCGGCGGTGCGCTTCATCAGTCATGATCGTGAGGTTCGCCAGGGGGCGCTGCGCCCTATCTTCACCGACGCGCGCTGGCGGCAAGCGCAGATGCGTCTGGTGGATGAACTCGTTGGTTTCTTTGGCAACCATCCGGCCGTGTGGGGCTGGGACCTGGGCGCCTGGGCGGAGCAGCTCCCGCTTGATCTCAGCCGTGGCGCCTGGGAGGATTGGGTCGGCCAGGTCGCTGAGCGCATCGGCGAACTGTCACCGGGCCGTGTACGCACCTGGGGCCTGGGACAGCGCGCGGTAACTCGTCGCTTTCCCTTGCCGCTGACCGCCCTGGCTGCGCTGCTCGACCAAGTGGCGGTGTCGGTCTTTACGTTTACCGACCCGCGTGATCCCCTTGATCTGTTGCCGGCCCGTTTTGCCTGTGATCTCATGCGCACCCTCGGCGTGCCTGCGCCGCTCATTCACGCCATTGGCCTGCCCACCGTGGCCCCTGGCCTCCCTGGCGTCGTGCAACCCGATCGCGTGTGGCGCTGGCCGCGCTGGATCTACCTCGCCAGCGAGGAGGAGCAAAGCGCCTACATCGCCGAAGCTCTGCGCCTCGCCTTCAGGCAGGGAGTGGCGGGCGTTTTCCTCTGGTGCTATGCCGATTACGCGCCGGCGCTGCACAGTGAGCCTCCCTATGATCTGGCCCAGTGGACGCGTACCTGCGGCCTGTTGCGCGCAGATGGCAGCGAAAAGCCGGCCCTGGCCGCGCTGCGGCAGTTTGTGGACCAACGGGCCGCGCAGACGCTGGGACCGCATGGCGCAGAGAGCCGCATGCTCAACCTGGACCTCGAACGCTATGCCCGCGACCCCAAGCGCGAGTTTACGCGTCTTTTGCAGATGGTTCGTTACGGCGAGCTTTGAACGGCTGCCGAGCGACCGCACGGGCAGCTACGATTTCGAAGCCCAACGGCGCAAGCCGCGGCGCCGAAACCAGCATGACGCTGGAAAGGATGAGATGGAGATGCCACGGGAGATACCACACGGGAGATACCACACGGGAGATATCTAATGGAACTAATCAATCTGCGGGTGAGCGCAGCGACGACGGACAGCGAGAAGATGCAATTCATCAGGTTCCCCTGGCGCGTTTACAAGGGTGACCCCTATTGGGTGCCGCCCTTGATCGGTGATCGCAAGGCGATGTTCGACCCCAAGAAGAACCCATCTCTCGAACACATGGAGGTGGCGCTTTTTCTGGCCTCCGCGTTCATCAAGCGCGTCGATACGACTCTCACACCTGACATGCCGCTGGCATCCCTGCAAAGCGAAGTGGTCGGCACGATCGCGGCGATCATCAACCACCGCCACAACGAGTTTCATAACGAGCAGGTCGGCTTTTTCGGCTTTTTCGAATGCCTCAACGATCCCCAGGTGGCCACGGCGCTGTTGGACACAGCGTGTGAGTGGGTGGCCGGTCGCGGCATGACCGCCATTCGCGGGCCGATGAACCTCTCCACGAACGATGAATGTGGGCTATTGGTAGATGGTTTCGATTCGTCACCCATGGTCATGATGACCTACAACCCGCCGTTCTATCCGGTGTTGGTCGAGCAGGCCGGTTTTCACAAGGCGATGGACCTGTTCGCCTATTTCATGGATTTTGGCGAAGCGCGTGACCTGGGCCAGTTGCCCACCAAGCTGACGCGTGTGGCGGAAAAAGTGCGCAAGCGCGGCGAAATCCGTTTGCGGCCGATTGATATGAAGGATTTCGATCGTGAGGTGGGACGTTTCAAGGAGGTCTATAATCAGGCCTGGGAGAAAAATTGGGGCTTTGTGCCGATGACCGAGGCCGAGATGGACCACCTGGCGCAACAACTCAAGCAGGCCATAGATCCTGTCCTGATCTGGATTGCCGAGGTGGCGCAGGGGCCGGAGGCCGGACGCGTCATTGGCGTGGGCCTGACGGTGCCCGATGCCAACGTCGTACTCAAGCACATGAACGGCCGCGTCAACCCGCTGACGATTCTCAAGGCGCTGTACTACCAGCGTCGCATCAAAGCAGCGCGCGTGATCGCCCTGGGCGTCGTCGAAGAGTGGCGCGGGCGCGGGGTGGATGCCTTGCTCTATTACGAAACCGCGCGTGCCGCCCTGTCCAAGGGCTATCAGCGTGGCGAAGGCTCCTGGATTTTGGAGAGCAATGTCATGATGAATCGCGCCTTGCAGATGCTCGGTGGCCGTGTGTATAAGACCTACCGGGTCTACGAAAAGGCCCTGGTATAAGGACGCAGCAGGCGGGCGACTGCACGTCGAAGCCTGGCCTGCGCAGATTGTGGCTGCGGTTTTAGCCACGCAGCGCAAAGGAGAAGCGGTGCCTGGCATATTATGGCAAACGGATGACGATGGGAAGGCGCTGCTGACCGATGTGGCACGCGCCTGCGGCGCCGGCCGGGCGCAGCTTTGGTGCGAGGACGACTTGCTGGCGGACATCACTCTCGATGGCGCCGCAGTGACCTGGCGCGAGGCGCCCATCATGGTCGAGAATGAACCGTGGGGACGTTTGTGCCTGGCCTTCGCGGCGACCGTCGAGCCTGCGACCCTCGATGTGACCACGAATGCGGTCACGCGCCTGGCGGCACGGGTCATCGCGCTGGAGCGGACGGTGCAGCAGCAAAGGCAGCAGTGGGAACAGGCGCGCGCCGCCTCCTTCGACATGCTAACCATCAACGAAGAGGAGTTCGGCCGCATCATCCTGGACATCCACGATGGCCCGGTGCAAAACATGTTCGCGGCCCTCTCCCAGGTCAACCTGCTGCAAAGTCAACTGGCGCAACATGGCAGCGGCCTGACACTGGAAGACCACATGGAGCTGCAGAAGCGCCTGCCGCGGGTGTCGGGGCTGTTGGAAAGCTCATTGACGGAGATTCGTAACTTCATCGGCACCTTCCGTCCGCCTGAGTTTGCCCGCCGGCGTCTGCCGGCCGTCGTAGAAGGGCTGATTATCCAGCACGAGGAGTTGACCGGTAGCACGGTTGACCTGGAGGTTGAGGATTCGCTGCCGATGGTGCCGCTGCCAATCAAGATTGCGGTCTATCGGATTTTGCAGGAAGCCCTCTTCAACGCGCACAAGCACGCGGGCGTCAGCCGTCATTTCGTGCGCCTGAGTATGGATAACGGCAGCCTGTGCCTGACAGTGACCGACCTGGGGGCCGGCTTCGATGCGCAGGCCGCGCTCGCCGCCGAGGCAGAGGAAAAGGCCGGCCACCACATCGGCCTGCGTGGCATGCGCGATCGGGTCAAGATGGCGGGCGGCACATTCACCATTCACAGCTTCCCGGGACAAGGCACGCGCATTCAGGTAAGGATTCCGCTCTATGAGCACTAACAGCAACCTGACCCCTGACGAAAACGCAAAACTGCTGCCGATTCGCGTGGTCCTGGCAGACGACCATGAACTGGTGTTGAAGGGGCTGCGCGGCATCCTCAAACAGGAACCCGATATGGATGTGGTCGGCTCTGCCATGAATGGCCGTGATCTGCTCGCAGAGGTGCGTGCGCGGCGGCCTGATGTGGCGGTGATTGACATTCAACTGCCCGACATGACCGGGCTGGAGTGCCTGGCCCAGATTCGCCGCGAGAACCTGCCGACGAAGGTCCTGATTTTGACCGCGTTCAGCGACGGTGAATCGTTTCAGAGCGCCCTGGAACTGGAGGCCGATGGCATCGCTCTGAAGACTGAACCCCCCGCACAGACCGTGGCTGCGATCCGCCAGGTGTTCCACGGCCAGTTGGTGTTCCCGCGCGCAGCCCGCCGCTGGTTGGTCAGTCACGCGCAGCCCAAGGCGGAGCCTAACCCGCAGGTGCTTTCGGAGCGTGAGGAAGAGGTGTTGGCGTTGGTGTCACAAGGCATGACCAACGCGCAGATTGCTGATCGCCTGGTGTTGAGCGAAAACACGGTCAAGTTCCATCTGCAGAACATTTATCAGAAACTTGGCGTCAGCAATCGGACCGAAGCCGCTGCGATCTACTTTCAGCGACAGCGTAGCGAAATCAAGTAGGCGTCACAACCCCGCGAAAGGTATTAGAACCGTCCGTGCATATTCGTGCGGCCAATCTGGCCGATCTTTCCCGCTGTTTTCACATCAGCGGCGTGTTCGAAACCGATCACGTCTGGCAAGTGGATCAACGCGTCGAGGAAGACGTCATCACGGTCACGCTGCGCCTGGTCCGCTTGCCGCGTCCGCTCAAGGCCTCTTATCCCCCGTGGGGTGAGGGTTTGCTCGACCAATGGGAACGCGGGGATTGCGTGCTGGTGGCCGAAGACGAGCATGAAATCCTGGGCTACACGGTGATGAGCCTGCAGCCTGATCGCGAACTGGGCTGGGTGGATCACCTGGTCGTGGCAGCGCCCGCGCGGCGTCACGGTGTTGGCACTACCTTGCTGCGCGCCGCGCACGAATGGGGCGTGCAACGCGGGGTACGGCGGATCATGCTGGCGGTGCAGAGCAAGAACCACCCGGCGGTCTGTTTTTGTCGTAAACATGGCCTGGCCTTCTGTGGATTCAACGAACGTTATTTCGCAAACCTGGATATAGCTTTGTTTTTTGGCGGATTTCTGAGATAGATGTTGTGTTCGATTTAGATTGGACTCGGATTTTTGCGTTTGCCAACCTGATCTTGTCGTCGGCGACGGTCATTCTGGCGTTCGCGCTGTTGATCTATGTCCTGACGCATAACCTGCTGAGCGATGTCGGACGTTCGTTCGCCATGCTGCTGGCATGTGTCACGGTGGTGTATGCGGGTGACGTGGCCGTGGGGCGTGTCACCTCGGTGGCCGCAGCCGCGCCCTGGCTGCGCTTGCAGTGGTTTGGCATTGCCTTCATCCCGGCCGCATACCTGCATTTTTCCCATGCCCTCCTTTCCACCACCAATTGGCGCTCACGGCGGCGCTTCCTGACGGTGGTAGTCAGTTACGGCATCAGCGCCGTCCTGTGTGCCCTGGCGGTGTTCACCGATTTTCTGGTGTCAGATGGCATCATGCAGCTGCCGGTGACACACCTGGCGCCCGGGCCGTTGTTCCCAGTCTACGTTCTCTTCTTTGCGGTGACGGCGCTCTTTGGCGCGCGCAACGTCTTCGAGGCGCGACGGCGCTGCCTGACGCCGGCCGCCCGGCACCGCCTGAACTACCTGAGCGTGGCCTTTGCCGCGCCGGGTATCGGCGTCTTTCCTTTCCTGGTGCTCATTTCTGCACCCACCTTCATCTCCGCGCCGGTTATCTTGTTGCTGTCCACCGTGGGCAACCTGGTGATCGGTTTCATGCTGGTGGTGCTCACCTACACCGTGGCCTATTTCGGGGTGCTGGCGCCTGACCGTGTGGTGCGCCAAAGCCTGATCTACTACCTGCTGCGCGGCCCCATTTTGGGCACTCTCATCGTGATGCTCATGCTGGCCATACCCGATACGCAACAACTGTGGGGCTTGCCACGTGAAATGGTCCTGGTGTCAACCGTTGTGGCGACCATTATTCTGTTGCAGGTGGCTATTCACCTGGCCAAGCCGTTGATTGATCGCCTGATCTACTGGCGTGACCGGGCCGAGGTCGCCTGGCTGGCTGAGATTGACCGTCACCTGCTCACCTCGACCGATCTGCGCCAGGTGCTGGAGAATGTGTTGGTGGCACTGTGCGAGACTCTGCGCATGCCGGCCGGCTTCGTGGCCGCGCTCCCCCCGGACGAGCACCCGCGCCTGGAGGCGGTGGTTGGCCCCTACGATGCCGCCGCCGCTTTTCTACAGAGCGATGAGTTTGCAGAAGCCGCGGCGGGGGGGGGCGCCGGTGGCAAGGGCGAGCGTGACGGTCAGCCGGCTCCCGCGTCCGATCTGCTCATCTGCGGTGGTACCTGGCTCTTTCCGCTGCGCGAACAAAACGGCGGCGATCTGGTCGGCTGGTTGGGTCTGGCCGTGGACAGTACACAGCCGCCGCGCGCCGGGATCGCGCCGGAGGAGCGTTTTCTGGTGCGTGCCCTCTTGCGGCAGGCGGCCAAGGCCCTGGAAGATCGCCAGGTACAGCAGGGGCTGTTCGCCGCACTGCGTCACATCATCCCCGAGATCGAGCGTATGCAGGCCTGGCGCAGCACGGTGCAGTACACCGGCGCCATCCCCCTGCCCGCCATGGATGATGGCAGCCTGGTGGCCCAACCAGACTTCGAGCGTTGGGTGCGCGAGGCGTTGACGCACCTTTGGGGTGGGCCGAAGCTGACCAACAGCCCGCTGCTCAAACTGCAGGTGGTGGCTGATTTGCTGACCGAAAATGACAACAACCCCAGCCGTGCCTTACGTAGCGCGCTCAAACGAGCCATCGAGTTGCAGCGCCCCGGCGGCGACCGGAAATTGACGGCGGCAGAATGGCTCTTGTACAATATCCTGGAAATGCGATTTGTACAGGGCGAGCGCGTGCGCGACATTGCGATGCGCCTGGCGTTGAGCGAGTCCGATTTGTACCGTAAACAGCGGGTGGCCATTACGGAGGTTGCCCGCACGCTGGCCGACATGGAAAAAGAGAAATTACAGCAGGAGTAGAGTTTATCAATGCGGCGTCAATATAGTAGTGTGCAGGCGAAGCCGGCAGGATCGAGCCATACAGGATCGAGCCATACAAACGCAGAAACCCCTCCGTGGGCTGAAGATGGTTATTGGGAGTCATTATTAGCCGAAGAGGAGTACGACGAGAAACCGCCCCTGGCGCCCCTGCTGCAGGAGGCACAACCCGTTTACGATGCGACTCCAGCTCCCCCGGAGGAGCCAGATTCACTGGCGGAGCTGCCGCCTGAGGAGCACGATTGGCGCCTGGCCGAGCAGGGCATGGCACAAAATCAGACCTACGAACTCATGGTAACGGCCTACAACCGCGGTGGCTTGCTCGTCAAACTCAATTCGCTCACCGGCTTCGTGCCATCTTCCCATCTGATTGGCCTGACTTTTGTCAACGACAACCGCCGGCTTTCGCTGGGCGTGCGCGTGGGGAAGCCCATTTGCATCCGCATCATCGAGTTGGATCGGGGACGCAATCGGTTGATTCTGTCCGAACGCGTCACCCAAGAGGAACAGAACCCCCCTGACGTGTTGAGCCAACTGCAGCCCAACGCCCGGTGCAACGGCACGGTCAGCAACCTGTGTCATTTTGGCGCCTTTGTGGACCTGGGCGGAGGCGTCGAAGGCTTGATTCACATCTCCGAGCTTTCCTGGGGGCGGGTAGGGCATCCGGCTGAAGTGCTGCAACTGGGGCAGCACATTGCCGTTTTTGTGATGGATGTGGACAAGGAGCAGCGCCGGGTGGGGCTGAGCCTCAAGCGCCTGACCCCTGATCCGTGGACCAGCGTGCAGGAGCGCTATCAGATCGGCCAACAGGTGCAGGGCATGGTGACCAACGTGGTCAGCTTTGGCGCCTTCGTGCGCCTGGAAGAGGGGCTGGAGGGCTTGATTCACATCTCTGAGTTGGCCGAAGGTAGTTTTTTGCATCCACGCAACGTGGTACAGGAGAACACCACCGTGACCGCACGTGTGCTCAGCATTGATCCGCACAACCGCCGGCTGGCGCTCAGTCTGCGCCGGCCGCAGGCTCGCACGTGAGTGCCAGCGTACACATCTAACCGCCTATGTCAAAGAAGCATGCACCGCTGCCGAATCGCCCTCCGCTGCAACCGCCGCCGGCGCCCGACTCGATGTCAAACGAGACGGTGGGCCTGGCTATTCTGGCCGCGGGCGCGCTGGCGCTGTTGAGTGTGATGCAGGCAACCTCCGGCGCGGCCCCTCTGCTGCGCCAGGTGCTGGGCTGGGGCGCGCTGCCGCTGAGCTTGGCTGTCGCGCTGGCTGGTCTGCTGCTCATCGTGCGCCGCTTCGTCACCGTCACCTGGCATTGGCCCCTCGTCGTGGGGGTCGAGCTGCTGCTGGTGGCCCTGCTGGCCTTGACCCATCTGTGGTGGGGCGGTGATGATCCACTGCGCCATGCGCAGGCCGGTCGCGGGGGCGGTTACCTGGGCTGGGCGCTGAGCAGTCTGCTGCATGACATCGTCGGCGATGGCGTCAGCGCCCTGTTGCTCATCGTCCTGGCCGCGGCGGGTGGCTATCTGATCCTGCGACCCATCTGGCAATCCTTGCTCTACCATTTGCTGCGCAGCCTGGATTGGCTGCGCGGTGAAGCGCCGCGCCTCGACCCCACGGCCGCCGTGTCGCCATCCTCTGCGCCTTTCACGCCCACCTGGGAGCAGAACCCGTTGCCTGTGCCGCCTGTCACCAGGCCGGCCGCGGTCAAAGCGCCCGCGCCCCGTGCGCAGATTCAGCCGGAAGCCCGCCCGCCCGCGCCGCCGGCCGCGGCAGAGGGGTCGGCCAAAGCCGGCGCGGCCCCGCGTTCAAGTGTACCTGCGCCGCCCGCGCCAACTGGGGCGACTCCCCCGGCCCGCACTCCCCGCAAACCAGGCCCCGCGCTCCAGCCTGTGCCCGCAACGGTCACGGTCAGCGCCGCCGGCGTTCATCCCTCCCAGTTGCCGCCGCTGACCCTGCTGGCCTCGGAGACCTCGCAGCGTTTCGGCGAGGCGACGGTGCGCGAGATGGCGAACACCATCGAGCGCACCCTGGCCGCGTTCAATGTGCCGGCCAAAGTAGTTAGCGTCAGTCGCGGCCCCACCGTCACCCAGTTCGGCGTCGAACCGGGGTTCATCGAGCGCAATGGTGAGCGTTACAAAGTGCGTGTCAGTAAGATCGAGCGCCTGAGCGACGACCTGGCCCTGGCGCTGGCCGCGTCTTCCATTCGCATCGAGGCGCCGGTGCCAGGACGGCCCTATGTGGGCATCGAAGTGCCCAATCCTCGCAGCACGCTGGTCACGCTGCGGGGCGTGTTGGAAAGCCCTGAATTTCAGAAGGTAGGCAGCACCCTGGCCGTGGCCCTGGGCAAGGATGTCAGCGGCGCCGCGGTGGCGGCCGATCTGACCCGGATGCCACACCTGCTGATTGCCGGCGCCACCGGCTCCGGTAAGTCGGTTTGCATCAACGCCATCATCACCAGCCTGCTGGTCAACAACACACCGAACACGGTCCGCTTTCTGATGGTAGACCCCAAGAGGGTGGAACTGCCGATCTACAACGGTATTCCGCACCTGTTAGCACCGGTTGTCACCGACGTGGAGGATGCCGTCGCCATGCTGACGTGGGCCACGGTGCAGATGGATGATCGCTACCGCAAGTTTGCCGAGGCGGGCGCGCGCAACCTGGCGAGCTACAACGAAAAAGCGGCCAAGCGCTCAGACCTGACGCCGCTGCCCACCATCGTCATCATCATTGACGAACTGGCAGACCTGATGATGAGTGCGCCCGACGACGTGGAGCGCCACATCTGCCGCCTGGCGCAAATGGCACGCGCCACCGGCATCCACCTGGTGCTGGCCACCCAGCGGCCGAGCGTGGATGTGGTCACCGGTTTGATCAAGGCCAATTTTCCCGCACGTATCGCCTTTGCCGTCACCTCGCAGATTGACTCGCGCGTGATCCTGGATACCCCCGGCGCCGAAAAGCTGCTGGGCCGTGGCGACATGCTGCTGATGACGGCCGACAGCGCCAAACTGCGCCGCGTGCAGGGCTGTTACCTCAGCGAGCGCGAGATCGAGCGCATCGTGGCCTTCTGGCACAGGCAGGCGCCGCCCGGCGATCATGCCGCGCCGCGACCCTGGGCCGGCCTGATGGCACAGCAGGAGGATGACAACGAACTGCACGACGCACTCGCGGCCGTGCAGGGTCGCAAGCGCGTCTCCGCCTCGCTGCTGCAGCGCCAACTGCACATCGGCTACCCCCGCGCCGCCCGCCTGATCGAACTGCTCGAAGCCAAAGGCTACGTGGGGCCGGATGAGGGCGGCGGACGCTCGCGCCTGGTGCTGCTGGGCGGGGAATCTGAAGAAGGGGACACGGAGAATCAAGCGGAGGCATGACCATGACGCCATCTGTGTTTCACCTGGAGTCATTTCAGGCCGACATGCTCAGGCCGGCCGGCGATCTCCTGGCGCTGCGTCAGCAGTTCCTGCGCGCGACGCGGCCTGAACTGCCCGCCCGTTTCGAGGATCCGGTACAGGCAGCCCTGGCCGTCACCGAAGCCTGGCAACGCCCCCACGCCGCGGGCGTGGCTGCGTTCGACCACGACCGCCTGGTTGGCTATCTGATCGGCGACATGGTTTTCGATCAGATCTGGGGGCGCGCCGGTTGGGTGCGCCTGGCCGGTTGCGCCCTGGCGCCAGGCCAAGCGCCCGAACTGATCGGTGACCTCTATCAGATGCTCGGCGCCCAATGGGTGGCCTATGGCTGCTTCCACCATGTTGCGCTCATGCCGGCTGCGACTCCGGACCTGATTGGCGCCTGGTTCGATCTCAGCTTTGGCATCCAGCAGGTACACGCGCTGGCGTCGCTCGTCAGCCTGACTCTCCCAACCGTTACGCGCCCGCCAACGTTGGAGATTCGCCAGGCCGGGCCGGCCGACCGCGCCGCGGTGGCTGGGATGTATCGGGTCATTCGCGATCACCTAACGGCCGCGCCCGTGTGGGGCATTGCCCTGCCAGAGGACGAAGAAGAGATACGCGGCGGTTGGGCCGGCATGGTGGACGATGCCGGGATGACCGTTTGGCTGGCCCTGGAGCATGAACAGGCGCTGAGCATGGCCGCGTACGAACGTCTCGATCCGGCAGAGGTCAATTTGCTGGCGCCCGAAAGGTGTACCGAGTTAGTCGTGGCCGCCACCGTGGCCGCGGCCCGCGGGCGCGGCATCGGCAGCGCGCTGACCCATCACGGCCTGACGCACGCGCAGCAGGCCGGCTTCACCACCTGCCTGACCGATTGGCGCAGCACCAATCTCCTGGCCGCCCGCTTCTGGCCCCGCTGGGGATTCCGCCCCGTGGCCTACCGCCTGGCGCGCCAAATTGACCCGCGCATCGCCTGGGCCAACGCCTCACGGCCAACCGGGTGAGTTGAACGAACTGTCACCTTGCAAGCCGCCTCTA
This sequence comes from Candidatus Amarolinea dominans, assembly GCF_016704685.1. Classification (NCBI taxonomy): domain Bacteria; kingdom Bacillati; phylum Chloroflexota; class Caldilineae; order Caldilineales; family Candidatus Amarolineaceae; genus Candidatus Amarolinea; species Candidatus Amarolinea dominans. The sequence goes on along the minus strand of NZ_JADIZS010000017.1, from coordinate 86,867 downwards.
TTCATTCGATTTTCATCTTCTCCTGCTATCCTTCAGATTGCTTGTGTTTTATGTCCTTGAAGGAGGGCAGATTCAAATGAAGATCACCCAACATTTTCACCTTTCGCTCCACCCGTTACGTCGTGCTCGCCAGGCTTGGCTTGGCCTGTTCATCTTACTTTGCGTCCTCGGCGCCACCCTGCCCGCAGCCGGCAGCCCGGCGACGCCTGAGCCAACCCCGCCTGTCGGTCAGGCGAGCGGCCCCGTTGAGACTGGGCCGGACGCGCCCGTGCCGCCGGTGACGCGACCCGGCATCTATGTCGTGGCCGAAACCGGTAACATGGACCCCACTTACTACCACCTGACCGGCAGCCTGCGCACCTTCAACTGGGCGGAGCTGCACACCGGCCCCAACCAGTTCAACTGGGGCGCGCTCGATCAGTACCTGGCAACCATCGCATCGTATGGCAAAGCGGCCGCGATCGGCATCACCACCTACAATGGCCGCTGCTGCGGCGGCATCAGCGCCATGCCATCGTTCCTCTACACCCTCGCGCCCAACAGCGTCCTCGATGCCGGCGCGTGCAGCAGCGCGCAATACCCGCTGGGCGGCTGCGTCAACGGCCGCTGGCTCCTGCCCCGCTACTGGGACGCCGACTACCTCAACACCTACGATCAGTTCATCCAGGCCCTGGGTAATCGCTACAAGAACGACCCGCGCCTGGAATGGGTGGCCCTGGGGTTTGGCACCTTTGGCGAAAACCACGCCGCGCAGGGCAGCGACGTGGATGTGCTGGTCAACGCCGGCCTCAACGTGGATTTGTGGATCAGCACCATGCAGAGCGTCGTGGATCGCTACTCCGCCGCCTTCCGCACCGGCGGCAGCCTGCAAAAAATGCTGATGATCCAGATTGCTTCGGTGACGTTCCAGGATCGCGAGCGCTGGCTGCTGGCAGCCTACGCGGCCGAGCGCGGCATCGGCCTTTCCTTCAACGGCCTGACCCCGATTTCAACAACGCGATCCAGGGGGTTGACCGCTGCAACAACACGGTCGAATGCGGCATGTATGATCCCATCTTCTACCACAACCGCAGCGTGCCCATCGCCTTCGAGACCTACGATTACATGCTGTGCGACACCTCCAGCGTCTACTGGGGCATGCTCAGCGGCCTGGACAAGAAGGTTGACTTCCTGCGCCTGAACTATGACCTCTTCTACGATCCGGTGACGCACCAGGATCGCACCGAGAACCTGGCAATCTTTGATTGGACCGCGCGCTACGTGGGCAAGACCCTGGCGAACACGCCCAGCGTGTGGGTCGCCATGCGCGAGCACCGCACCCCCACCACCTACTGTTACGCGCAGCCGGAGACCGTGTCCTATTACCCGCAGATCGGCAACTACAGCTACTACCTGATTCAGGATGACAACGTCGCCGGCGGCCGCAGCGTGCCGGAGACTAACGACAGCGGCGTCAGCGGCCTGGGCTGCAGTGGCCGCTGGTGCTTGAGCGGATCGCCCTATTTTGCCAATCCCTACAGCGCCAGCGTACCGGCCGGCAGGGAGGGCTGGGTCGTGCGTCGCACCGATCAGGCCACCGGTAACCCCAACATGTGGTTCAAGGTGGATGACGGCTACATCGCCGGCGGCAGCAACCAGGTTGCCATTACCGTTTGGTACGCGGATGTGGGCACCGACCGCTGGGCGCTGCGTTATGACAGCCCGGCCGGCGAACAGGTCGCAACGCCCGACGGCAGCGCCAACCCGTGGGTGCAGAAGGCCGGCAGCAACACCTGGAAGACCGCCACCTTCCACATCAACAACGCCCGCTTTGCCAACAGCCTCACCGGCGGCAGTGACTTCCGCCTGGACTCGCTCAGCGATGGCAATGAGTGGGTTCACATGGTTGACGTGGCGCGCCAGGGCGGAACCTCGCCCACCAGCACGCCCACCCACACGCCGGGCGCAGCCACCGCCACCCCCACCAGTGCGCCGGGCACCGCCACGCCCACGCGCACACCGCAGGCCACCAACACCCCAACCATCACCCCTACGGCCACCGAGCCGCCGCCCAACCAGGGCCAGTGGACCGTGCAATGGCACGGCGGCGATGACCTGAACAGTATTGATTTCATCAACAGCCAGACTGGCTGGGCCGTGGGCAAGGGCGGCCATTTGATGCGCACCAGCAACGGCGGCCAGACCTGGGCCTATCGCCAGGCGTCGCCAGCGGTAGACCTGGAAGCCGTGGACTTCCTCGACGCCAACAATGGCTGGGTTGCCGGCGCGGAGGGCCGCATCTGGCGCTCCAGCGATGGCGGCGCCACCTGGGTTAGCCAGGGCACACCGACCGTCAACCGCCTGACCGACATCCAGTTACTGGATGCCATGACAGGCTGGGCCGTCGGCCGCGGCGGCACGATTCTACGCACCAGCAACGGCGGGCAGACCTGGTCGCCTCAGACCAGCAACACGACGCTGGACCTCTACAGCCTCTTTGCCGCAGATGCCGATCATGCCTGGGCCGTCGGCAACCTGGGTACCATCGTGGCCACCAGTAACGGCGGCCAGACCTGGGCAGGACAAGCCAGCGGCAGCCCGCAATGGCTGTGGGACGTGGCCTTCACCAGCCTGCAAAATGGCTGGGCCGTGGGCGAGGCCGGCACCCTGCTGCGCACCACCAACGGCGGCGCCAGTTGGAACGGTCAGTACATCAACGAATCGCGCTCACTGCAAGCTATTGTCTTTGCTTCAGCACAACATGGCTGGCTGGCCGGTGGTCTGGGCACCTCCTGGTTCACCACCGACGGCGGTAACACCTGGACCTGGTCGCCGAATCCGCAAGGCAAGAGCGTCACCAGCCTGGTCGCGTTGTCAGACAGCGAGCTGTGGGCAGCCGGGCCAGGCCAGACCGTGTTACATAAACTCGGCTCAAGCCCCTTCGCGGTCGCGGCGCCCCTGGCAGTGACAGAGTTGAAGGGCGTTGACGCGGTGGATGCCAATACCGCCTATGTGGTCGGCGATGACGCGCAAATCCTCAAGACAACCGATGGCGGTGAAAGCTGGCGCCAGTTGAGCAGCCCCGCCGAAAATCCTGGCGCCGGTCTCGATCCAGCCTGGCTGCGGGGAGTCAAGTTTCCGCTGGATGCCAACAACGGCTGGGTAGCCGGCCGTTACGGGGTGATTCTCCACACCACCGATGGCGGCAGTAGTTGGACACGCCAATATGTCTATGACGGCCAGGGTAATCAGCACACTGGCTTCCTGTGGTTCGTTCAAGGCTACGACAATGCCCATGTCATCACCGCGGGCAAGGAAGGATTTGTCTTTCGCACGAGCGACGCCGGCAATTCCTGGGCCTTCTCGTCCGCCAACATGTCGGTCAATATCCGCGACCTCAGCTTTGGCTCAGCAAACGCCGTCTATGGCGTCACGCTCTATGACTCCTTCGTCACCAGCGATAATGGAGGCGCAACCTGGATTCGCCGTTACCCAGGCAGCGGCGGCGACCTCTTCGGCGTAGATTTCAAGAATGTCTACCTCGGCTGGATCTCGGGTCAATCCGGTCGCATTATGCGCACCACCGACGCCGGCGACAGTTGGACCACACAATCCAGCGGCACCAATGCTGACCTCAACCATATTCGCTTCGTGGATACGCAGGTGGGCTGGGCCATCGGCAACGGCGGTGTCATTCGCTGGACAGTGAATGCGGGCAATACCTGGACTCCGCAGAGCAGCCCGGTGCTCGACAACCTGTTGTGGCTCGACATGGTCAACGCCTATGACGGTTGGGCCGTGGGCGCCAACGGCACCATCCTCAAGTATCACGCCGTCTATGTGCCGCCGCCGCCGACCGCGACGCCAACGCCGACCCACACGCCGACGAACACCCCCACGCCGACCAGTTCACCCACGCCCACGGTGACGCCCACCTTCACGCCATCGCCCGCGCCCGATGAGGGCACCGTGGCCGGGCATGTCTTCGTGGACAGCAACGGTGACAACGTCTACCAGCCGGGCGAAACCACCCTGGCCGGCGCGACCATCACCCTGATCTTCAACAGCACGCCGATTGACAGCGTCGTCACCGGCGCCAATGGCGCGTTCGCGTTCTATCACCTGGGCAGCGGCAACACGGTGACGCTGCAAGAGACCGATCCGGCCGGCTTCACCTCGCCGCCCGGCAGCAACACGCGTGTCATCACCGTCCAGGGCGGCACGGTGCAGACGATTGACTTCCCCGACACGCCGATTGCCACTGCCACGCCGACACCGACGATCACCCCCACACCGTCACGCACCCCCACGCCCACCGCCACCCCAACCGGTACGCCGGTGGTGGGTCGCGTGCATGGCCTGGTGTTCAACGACCTCGATGGTAATGGCCTGCCCACGGCCGGCGAGCCGGGGCTGATTGGCGTCAGCATCTTGCTCTACCAGGGCAACAACATCGTCGGCGCCACCACCACCGCGGGCGACGGCAGCTACCACTTCGACAGCCTGCTGCCCGGTCAGTACCGCCTGGAGGAGACCGACCTGCCTGGCTTCACCTCCACCACCTCCAACACCATCGTGCTCTTTGTCGCGGCCGGCACAGACCTGGAGGCGAACTTTGGCGATCGCTTCAACCCGACGGCCACCCCCACCCTGACGCCTACCTCAACCCAGACGCCGACGGCCACGCGTACCCCGACCGCCACCCCCACGCCCACGGCGACCGCGACGCGCACGGCGACCCTGACGCCGACGGCCACGCCCACGGCCACGCCGCCCACCGGTGCGGTCAGCGGCCTGGTCTGGAACGACCTCGACGGCGACATCCTGCCCGACAGCGGCGAGCCGGCCCTGGGCGGCGTCCTCATCACGCTCAAGACGTTCAGCAATCAATTCGTGGGCAGCACCAACACCGCCGCGGACGGCCGCTTCCGCTTCGCCAACCTGACGCCAGGCCAGTATCGCCTGGAAGAGACCGACCCGACCGGCTACATCTCGCCACCGGGCAGTCCCAACCTGGTGCTGTTCCAGGTCGCGGCCGGTCAGGAGATTGCGATCAACTTTGCGGATAATGCCGTGCCCACGCCGACGCCCACCCTGACCCCCACGCCGACCGCCACGCCCAACACCGGTCGCATCTACGGCCGCGTCTGGCACGACCTGAATCACAACGGCGTGCCCGAAGCGGGCGAGCCGGGCCTGGTCGGCATCACCATCCGGCTGCATCAGGACCTGTTTGGGGACGCCAAATTACAGCCCGACGACATCGTACTCGCGACAATCACCACCGGCGCAGACGGCGCCTTCAGCTTCGACCAGCTTCTCCCCGGCCCCTACATCGTGGAACAGGTGGACTGGCCGCAGAACATCTCCATCACCGCCAACCTGGTGCCCGTCGTCGTCATCCCCCGCACCGAATTCCCCGTCTTCTTCGGCGACATCATCGTGGGCCGCCAGTACCTGCCGCAAGGATACACCACTTGAACGAACGACCCAAACTTCCCCTCCTTCTGACCAGCGGGGTCATCGCGATCATCGCCATTATCGTCGCGGTGACCCTGGGGTTGTTTTGGGTGCCTGACAGCCAGGCCACGGCGCGCTTGATGGCGCCGCGGCCGCCGGCGGGCGTCATCACCGGCCTGGTCTGGCATGACCTCGACCTGGACGCGTTCCCCGACGCTACTGAGCCGCCCCTGCCCGGCGTCGCCATCACCCTCAAGGATGCGAACCAGGTTTACCTGACCAGCACAGCCAGCGCAGCCGACGGCGACTATCGCTTCGAGGGCCTGGCCGCCGGCGTCTATTGGGTGATCGAGAGCGACCCGCCCGGCTTTCTCTCCACCACCGAAAACAACGTGCGCGTGCAGTTGATCGGCAGCCAGGGCGCGGAAGTCAATTTCGGCGATGCCCTGGCCGTGACCGACACCCCAACCCCTGTCATCGCGCCGGTCAATGTGGAGTTGGCGATCAGCGCCAGCGGCGATGATACGGCCGTGCGCAGCGATCTGACCATCAACCAGGTAACAGCGCCTGCGCTGCGCCTCGGCCGCGACGGTGACACCAGCTTCACCGGCGGCTTTCGTTTCGCTGGCGTCGCCCTGCCCGCCGGCGCGCAGGTGCTCGACGCCCGCCTGCGCCTGCACCCAACCGGCGTGACCAGCGGTGGTCTGCCCGTTCAACTCGTCGTGCATGGCGAAGCCAGCGATGCCGCCCTGGATTTTCAGGCCGCCAACCCGCTGGCGCCCACCCGGCCCCGCACCCAGGCCGCGGCTGATTGGCCCATCCCCAACTGGCCCGCGGGCTGGATCGAGTCGCCGAACCTGGCCGGGCCGCTGCAAGAGATCATTGACCGCCCCGGATGGACGCCGGGCGCCGCGCTGGCCCTTTTCGTCTTCAGCCTCGGCAGCAATAGTGGCTACCTGGACGTTGACGCCTGGGACGGCAACGGCGCGCTGGCCGCGCAGCTCGACATTACCTTCCGCCCGCCGCCGGGCTGGACAACCGCCACCCCCACGCCCACCGTCACCCGCACGCCCACCGTCACCCCGACGTCCACCGCCAGCCCGACGCCCACGGTCACCCCGACCGCCACGGCCACCCCCACGACAAGCGTAACCGTCACGCCAACACTCGCTTTGACCAAAACACCGACGCCGACCCCCACCACACCGCCCGCGCAGCGCTGGTATCTCCCCTTCGTCAAACGTTGATCTCCGGTCTCCGGTCTCCGGTCTCCGGTCTCCGGTCTCCGGTCTCCAATCTATTGACGCCAACGAATCTCACTGGTACAATGGCCGCCATGCTCGATCACCATGATGTTTACCTGACCAGCGCAGCCGAGTACGACGAACTGGTCTCGGCCGAAGACCACGAACAGCATATTCTGCCCGCGCTCAACGCCATCCGCCCCCTGGCCGGGCTGGATGTCGTGGAATTGGGCGCGGGCAGCGGTCGGCTGACCTGCCTGCTGGCGCCGATCGTGCGTTCCATCCAGGCCTTCGACCTGTCGCCGGCCATGCTGGCCGTCGCGCAACGCAAACTGCTGGCGGGCGGCTGGAACAACTGGCGCCTGCAGGAGGCCGATCACCGGCAGCTTCCCCTGGCGGATGGCGTGGCCGATGTGGCCCTTTCAGGCTGGAGCATCTGCTACACCGTCACCTGGTACCAGGAAAACGAGGCCTGGCGCGCCGAGTTGGGCAAGGCGCTGGCCGAAATGCGCCGTGTGCTGCGCCCTGGCGGCGTCATCATCCTGCTCGAAACCCAGGGCACCGGGCAAACCACGCCGCTGGCCCCGCCTCACCTGGCCGATTACTACGCCTACCTGGACGCGGCCGGCTTCGCTTCCACCTGGATTCGCACCGACTACCGTTTTGCCTCGCAGGCAGAAGCAGCCAGACTCGTCCGCTTCTTCTTTGGCGACGACATGCTCGCCCATCTCGGCCCCCAACCCGAACCGATCCTGCCCGAATGCACCGGCATCTGGTGGCAAACCTGATTGCCTCACACCAGGGCGCCAAGACACAAAGATTTTCTGCGTGGCCCCGTGCCCAAACGACCAATCTAATGATAAAACGCGAACAGACACAACGCCAACCTACCTCGAACGCCTGCCGGCGAGCGATTGAAATCGCGCCTGATGGGCGTGCCGCCGGGCCCACCCCCGGGCCCCGCCCCCGCCCGCCGCGGCCCCCCCCGCCGGAGGCACGCCCCCCCCCCCCCCCCCCCGGCGCCGGGCGAAATAGCGCCGGGCGTCCACCTGCGTGGACGCGATGCCGGTCGGCGCAGGCCGACCTTGCGGAGGCACGCCCCTTCGGCCCGAATTCATTCGGCGGCTGGGCGATTGAAATCGCGCCTGATGGGCGTGCCGCCGGGCGTCCACCTGCGTGGACGCGATGCCGGTCGGCGCAGGCCGACCTTGCGGCGGAACGCCCCTTCGCCCCGAATTCATTCGGCGGCTGGGCCTGGCTGCTGGCCTTTCTTGTCAGCGGCGCCTTGCTGTTTTTTGTGCGAAATCCTGCTGCGGGCGCTCATCCGATCGCCGCGGCCAACCCAGGCCCTGGGCAGCCGGCAGCCGTCGTGCAGTCCAGCCAGCTCAACACCTGCCTGGCCGTGGATGCCGCCATCCATGAGGCGGAGGCCACGGTGCTCCTGGCCTTTTCCGGCACGCCCAGCAGCGCCAGCCTCAAGCTCGACATCAACAATGCGCGGCCCGGCCACAGCATCTACCTCAACGACAGCAGGATCGGCGCCATTCCCGACTGGACGACCGGCGCCGGCTACTGCTCACGCACCGGCATCACCACCACCCTGCCGATTGCCAACCTGGCCCTGGTGCGCAACGGCCTCAACACCATCCGCATCGTCAACGACGCGGACCCCAACGACAGCTACAGCATCGCCAGCGGCATCCTGGAGATCAGCGGCGACGTGAGCGGCGCCACCTATCAGGATTTCGTCTACGCCAGCAGCTATCCCGCCTATCCCAGCTATCCGCGCGCCATTGCCCAAATTCCCTCCAACTACGATGGCGCGCCGCGGCCGCTCATCATCGGCGTGCATGGCTACGGCAACGAGCTGAGCCTGCGCTGGCAGCCGATCTACGCCTACGGCGCGGAGGCTAACCGCCGCGGCTGGCTGCTCGCCTCGCCTGAAATGCACGGCGAAAACCCCGACTCCGGCGGCGGGCATTCCCTGGGCGCCCGCGCCGCGCAGCGCGACCTGCTCGACACCGTCAACTACATGAAAGCCCATTACGCCGTGGACAGCAGCCGCGTCTACCTGATCGGCTTTTCCATGGGCGCGCAGACCGCCCTGCTCGGCGCGGCCAAGTATCCGGACGTCTTTGCCGGCATCGTCGAGTACTCCGCCTTTGCCTCGCTCAGCGATTGGTACTACGAAACCGAGGACTGGCGGCGCACGGTCATCGAAAGCGAAACGTACGGCACCCCGTCCAGCCAGCCGTTCGAGTATGCGCGGCGCGGCCCCAAGAATGTTGCGCTCGGTTTCAAGCATATGCCGCTGGCAATCGTACACGGCAGCGCCGACACCAAGGTGCTGCCCCATCACGGCCAGGACATCTACGATGCCATCGCCCGCGTGGGGCCGGACCGGCTGGAGATGCACTGGTACAACGGTGATCACGACGGCGACCCCAGCCCCTGGAATGCCACCTGGGCCTTTGATTTTCTCAGCCCGCTGATCCTCGCCAGCAATCCGCCTGCCATTGCCCTGCGCACCGATGAGAGCAAAACCACCTGGTGGTTGGGCATCACGCAGTACGGCGACCCGCATTGGACCGCCGCCGACCTGACGTTCAGCAGCAGCGCGCGCTGGATCACCGGCATCATCACCGAAGAGGCCGGCGTTGACCTGGCCTTCGATGTCGCCAGCCTGGGCCTGCCCGCCAGCGGCCCCTATGTGCTCGAAAAGGACAACCTGGGCAACGGCAGCCACAGCGTGCAGCCGCTGACCGCCTACAACGGCCGCGTCACCGCCTATCTCAGCACCGCGTCCTGGCGACTGCGCCTTTCGCCCGGCAACAGCACCCCCACCCCCACACCGGTGTGGACCTCCACGCCGACCTTGACCCCGACGCCCACGCGCACCCCGACGTCAACCCTGACCCCAACGCCCACCCGCACGCCCACGAAAACGCCCACGCTCACGCAGTCACCAACGGAGACTGCCACGCACACCCCCACGCCCACGCCGACCGCCACCCCCAGCCCAACGCCGGCCGTGGGCGCCATCCGCGGCGCGGTCTTTGCGGACCTCAACCGGGACCTCGTGCAGCAGCCTGGCGAAGCGGGGATTGCCGGCGTGACCCTGACCCTGCGCCAGGGCGCTTTTGTCGTCGCCACCACCAGCAGCGACAGTGATGGCGCCTATCGTTTCTTCAACCTGTCGCCCACCAGCTACAGCCTCAGCGTCACGGCGCCCCCGGCCTATGTCATCCTGGGCAGCGACAGCCAGGGCGTCCTGGTGACAGCCGGCAGCGACCTCGAGATTGATTTTGCCGCCTTCCCCTGGCAATATCGTTTTATGCCTCTCTTGAAAAAATCATGACAAATGTTCTGGAACTTACACTTACCGGCATCGCGCACGGCGGCGAAGCCATCGGGCGCCATGACGGCAAGGTTGTTTTTGTCCCCTTCGCCATTCCCGGCGAAACGGTGCGCGTCGCCATCACCGAGCAGAAGGCGAACTGGGCGCGCGCGCGCCTGCTCGAAGTCCTCACGCCCAGCCCTGATCGCGTCGAACCGCCCTGCCCTTTCTTTGGCCCAGCAGCCTGCGGCGGCTGCCAGTGGCAGCACATCGCCTACGAGCGCCAACTCCAGCTCAAACAGGCCATCGTGCAGGATCAACTGGCGCGCCTGGGTCGCCTGCCCAACGCACCGGTGGCCGAAACCTGGGCCGTGGCCCTCACCGATGAGGATGACCCGGCCTGGCGCTATCGCAATCATGTGCAGTTCAGCATCACCGCAGATGGCCGGCCGGCCTATCAGCAGGCCGCCAGCCATGACCTGATCGCGGTGGACGAGTGCCTGCTCCTGTCGCCGGCGCTCGACGCGGTCCATGCCGCGCTCTGGGCGGGCGCCGCCGGGGACGAACCAGATGCCGATGAGGCCGACCAACAGCCGCCCACCGCAGCCACTGCTGGCTACAAGGGCAAAGTCTGGACCCTGGGCGACGCACCCCGCACTGCGCACCCTCGCGGCGCCGGCCGCGGCCAGCCCCTGCGCCGCATCAGCGTGCGCAGCAGCGCCGCCAGCGGGCAAACGCTGGTGACATTGGAAACCGACGACGATCAAGCGCCGGAACTGGCCCTCGACTTGCCGGTGGCCGTGGCCCTGCTGCACCGCGACGGCCAGGCCGAGGCCCTCATCGGTCAGGCCGCCATCGAAGAAGAGGTGCATGGGCGCCGCTATCGTGTGTCGGCCGGCAGCTTCTTCCAGGTCAACACCGCGGGCGCGGAAGCCCTGGTTGACCTGGTGCTCGATTTCCTCGACCCGCAGCCGTCGCAGCGCCTGCTCGACGCCTACGCGGGCGTGGGGTTGTTCGCCCTGGCCCTGGCCCCCTTCTGCCGCCAGGTGGACGCCATCGAAGCCGCGCCCAGCGCGTGCGCGGACTTCGCCTGGAACGCGGCCGACCTGCCGCACGTCCGCCTGCACGAGGGCGACACCGCGGCCGTGCTGGCCTCCCTCAGCGGGCCTTACGCCGGTATCGTGCTGGACCCGCCGCGCACCGGCCTGGGCCAGGCGGTGATTACCCAACTGGCTCGCCTGGCGGCCCCGCGCCTGGCCTACGTCTCGTGTGACCCGGCCACCCTGGCCCGTGATGCCGCGCTGCTGACGCAGGCCGGCTACAGACTGCGGGCCGTGCAGCCGCTGGACCTTTTTCCCCAAACCTATCACGTGGAGAGTGTCGCGCTGTGGGAACGTTGAGAAAACTCGCTGCCTCGACGATGGCGGCGATCGTGAGCCTGTGGATTTTGACCCACGCGCCAGCCCTGGCCGCGGCCGGCGTCAATCAGCGGCTGGGGCCGCAACCGCCGTCATGCACCCTGATCGAGGGCGCGACCTGCCCGCACGCGGTAGATGGACGCCTGCGCTGGCTGCGCACCCGCCAGGTCGAAGGCAAACTGGCCGGCGCGCTGGGCTCCGCCGTGCCGGTCACGGTGCGTTTTGCGCAGGCGCCGACCGCCGCGGAAATGGAGCGCCTGCGCCAGATCGGCGAGGTTTCACCCTGGGCCGCGGACAGCCTGTGCCTTGACCATGAAACCCTGACCCCGGCCGTCCGCGCTGCGTGCGCGGACCGGCGCGTCTTCATCGTGCCGCTGCGCGTGCCCTGGCCCAACTTCGAGCGCCTGCTCAGCCTGCCCGGCCTGCTGCAGATCGAGGCCGACACCGGCGAGGACCTGCTGCCGCCCCTCGACATCAACGTGGCAGAGATGCACGCGGCCGCGACCTGGGCCGTCTCCAATACCCTGCCATCCGGCCTGACCGGCGCGGGCGTCACCATCGCCGACATTGACACCGGCGTGGATGTCTTTCATCCGCTGCTCTTCCGCGCCGATGGCGGCGATTTCGCCTGGCTGGACCGCAACGGCAACGGACTGTTCGAACCCGGCTTGGATATGGTTGATCTGAACAGCAATGGCGAGCCGGACGCCGGCGAATGGCTCAATGGGGTGGATGCCACCTCGGCGCAGCTCGACGGCTATCCGCGGCCGTACGATGTGCCGGGCACCAACGACGGCGTTTTTTATACGGACACCGACTGGCTGTACCACGATGCCAACCGCAATGGGCAGCGTGACTATGGCGCCAGCTTCGGCGATAGCGCGCCTTCCCTGGGCGAACAGGTTTTCCTGGTCAACGACGCCAACGGCAACCTGCAGCTCGACCCCGGCGAGACCCTGACCGGGCTGGGCAGCAGCAAGATCGCGCGCGTGCTCGATGTCAACGGCGTCACCCGGCAGCGCGGGGTGGACCTCAGCCGCACCGCGGCCGATTATCTGGTGCATGGCACCTCGGTGCTCGGCATCCTGGCCGGCGGCTGGCCCCACATCAGCCGCTACACCGGCCTGGCGCCTGACGCGGAGCTGCTGCTGGCCGACCCGTACAGTTCCGGCAACGGCCTGTCGGAGTCGCTCCTGTGGGCGCTTGCCAACGGCGCGGACATCGTCGTGCATGAGTACACGCACGTCAGCCAGGAGTTCTTCGACGGTTCGTCCAACCATGAGCTGCTGATTGCCGAGGCGCAGCGCCAGGGCGTCGTGCAGGTTTTGCCCTCTGGCAACATCAACCGCGGCTTCAAGCACACCACGGTCAGCCTGCTTCCCGGCCAGGTGACGCAGATGCCCTTCAAGCAGCCGTCGGGCAACGACCCCACCGCAGTGGATATCACCCTGGTGTGGGCCGGCGATCCTGCCTCGCTGGCGGCCACCCTCACCACCCCCGCGGGCGGGCCGGCCAACACCTTCACCCTGGCCGCGACCGGCAATTCCCTGCTGACCGCCGACGGCCATGCCATCGCGGGCGTGCGCCTGCAATCGAGCCGCGGCACGGCCCGCCTCGATTTTCATCTGCTGCGCAACCCGCTGGCGACCGGCGCCTTCACCCTGACGCTGACCAACACGGCCGGCGCGCCGATCATGCTCAGCGCGTTCGTGCAGGACAACCGCACGGCCTGGGTGGGCGGTACGGAATGGGTAGCGCCCCGCAGCCCGGCGCTGAGCGTGATCTGGCCGGCGACCGCCGATGCAGGCATTGCCGTCGGTTCGTACAGCACCCGCGGCTTCAGCGGCGGCCTCGATCCGGTGACGCCCGGCAGTCTCAGCGTGTTCAGCGGGCAGGGGCCACGCGTGGACGGTCAACCGCTGCTGGATATGGTCGCGCCGAGCAACTACGATGTAGCCACCGCGTCCGACCGCACGCAGACCGGGCGTTGGGGCGAATACCGTTGGTTCAGCGGCACCAGTGGCGCCGCGCCGCACGTGGCCGGCGCCGCGGCCCTGCTGCGCCAGGCGCGCCCCGATCTCACGGCTGAGCAGATCGAAGCCGCGCTGCGCGCCGGCGCGCGCCGCGACAGCTTCACCGGCAGCCAGGCCAGCGAAGCCTTCGGCGCGGGCAAGGTGGATGTGGCCGGCGCGCTGCGCCAGATTCTGCCCTTTGCGCCGCTGCGCGCGGCCCGGCTTGACGGCCCCGCGCCCGCGCCGGATGGCGTCATGCTGCCGGGCGAATGGGACGCGGCCGGTCACCGGCAGTTCCCGCTGGCCTTCCTCACCAACACGCCGCAGCAGGGTCTGCTCGATCTCTGGCTGCTGGCTTCGCCGGGCGCGGGCGACCGCCTGCTGATCGCGGCGCAGATCAGCGGCGTGCAGTTCACGGCCGGCGACGCGCTCTGGCTCTGGTTCGGCGGCGGCGATGTCAAGTCGCTCAGCGTGGCCGCGGGCTGGCAGGATTGGCATTGGGCCAACGGCGCCCTGGTGTTGGACAGCGTCATGCACGGCCGCGGCGCGGTGAGTCAGACCAACGCCGGGCTGGTGTTCGAGCTGGGCATGCCGCTGGCGCCGGCCGATGCGGACGATGTGCAGCTTACGCCTCTGCACGACAGCCTGTTTGCGGTGGCGTTCGGCCAGTCGTTCACCGACGCGTTTGGCGTGGCGCGGCTGGCGATGGGCGTGGCCGGCCGATTTCTATCATGGGCAGCGGGGCAAACTGGGCCGCCTGGCCCTGGCGCCGCCGGTCAGCGGCGACGTGAGCGGAGATGGCATCGCGGACGTGGTGGATGTGCAGCGCATCGCCCTGCGCTGGCCCGGCGACAGCCGCGACCCCGCTTTCGACGCCGTGTACGACCTCGACGCGAACGGGCTGATTGACCTGCTCGACATCCAGTTGATCGCCGATGCCTGGGCGGACTGAGTTTTCTCCGCCACGAATTTCACGAATCAAACTTTTGTCTTCGTGTCAATTCGTGTCATTCGTGGCAAGAATCCGCCCGTCGTGCTGCTCCCAGCACCGTCTTGACCCGGTTGCCGTCCGCATCGTAAGGCCCGCCCTGAGCTTGCCGAACGGTGTAGCTGGCCAGCACCGTGCTTCCCTGCTGCACCTGCTGCAAGCGGTTCTCGGCGTCGTGGATCAAGGTGCAGACACTACCGCCAAGCGTTGCCGACCGCTCCCCGCCAGCAACGACGTCGCAAACCCGTACACTCATTTTCGTCACCGAATTGTCTCAAAATCATTGTCACATTCCGTATCGCCGGATTATCCGTCTTGGCAAGTACGGTTGTAGTACTAGCGACTGTGTTTATCTTGGAGTTTCCACCATCGCTGTGCTTCTTCCCACCAAGCACATCCTATCGCAAGCGCCGCGTACTCTGGTGAATCAGGCAACGGTCCCTCAAGCACCGCTTGAATGAATTCAAGCGGTGGGCAGTAGCGGTGAGTCACGACATAGTGATAGATCATGTTGGGCGCAGCATAGACGACGCCATTGGGGCCAAACACGCGAATCTCTGCCGATCCGAGGAGGAGCCTTTCACCACCACGCCAATGCAGGGCTGCGTCAGCAGGAGACTCATGACAGAACTCACAATAGTGAAAGCCTCTCATGACGGCCACTTGTCGCCGACAAAAGCACCAAAGCCGTTCAGTGAACTCCTCCGAAGTCTCACCCTGAAGGTATGTATGTTTACTGTCAAGCCAGCCTACATTAAGCGTAGGCGGATTTGTTTCCCCTAACAAATAGGCATAAGGGGAGAGATCAGAAAAATAGGTCATTTGCATCTCCTACCTTATCAAACTCTGGATTAGCACGGATCTGTCACTCCAGCACCATGCACATATGATCTCGCCTGTCAGTACGGATAACTTCTCTCGAGACATGACCATGACGTCCAATACCTCCACTCTCGGATTACCAAAATAATGCAGACGATCGGCCTCAAAAAAAGACTTTTCGGCGGCTAGTGGGAACTCAAGCCCTGTTTGTCCCTCGTAAGTGCCATGGGTTCCAGATAAAAGCGTGATGCGTTTCGATCCCGAGGAGAGAAGAGAATCGGTCAATTGACAAGCGTCTGTTCCGGCTATGGGGCTATCGGATCCCCAGAAGGTACCCCCAGCCCAATTTTTGCCCATGCGCGACCACTGAACAGAGGCATAGGTTTTGAACCCACTTTGGGGCTTTGTCCCTCTCGTAGGCGACGGTGCGACGGGCGACACCATGCCTTGACTGAAGTCGCTGGCTTTGAGACTTGATTGTCCGGCGCCCACCTGGATCTGTGGAACGCCGATGCCAAGCAAATCACCAATCGCTTGTCCGACAACATTGCCAATAGCATTACCAATGATGCCAGCAAGGATGATTTCTCCGAAGTGGCGACCATCCATCTGATCAGCCAGGTAGGCCTGCACCCAGGGACGGCGATCAAGGACGCTGAAACCAGCATAGTAGGTGTCGTTACTACACTCGCCGCCTTGGACACCACATTCAGGGCGATGTCCGCTGGGGTCGCTGAACCTGATAGGTTGATTCCCGACATAAGAGTAACGGTTCAGACTTTGCGGATTTTGAGGCTGGGGGACCAGCGTATCCGCGCTGGCGAACCGCCCCAGCGCCGGGTCGTAGTATCTCGCGTTGTAGAAATACAACCCGATGCTCGCATCCTCACGTTGACCCGTGAACCGGTAGGTCGTCGGCGTCGCGCCGACGGGCGTCCCTCGATTCTCCCCCCACGGCTTGTACCACAACTCCCCGTGCGCACCCCGGTCGCGTCCGCCGTCACGCTGGTGCTGCCCAGGTGATCCCCGAACAGGTAGCTCACCGCACCGTTCTTGCGCAGCGCAATCCGCTGACCACCCGCCTGGTAATACTTCACCACCTCCGACACCACCAAATTGTCGAACAGCACGTTGGACGCATCGGTGCGCAGCGAAAGGTAGCTCCCGCTGAGGAGCGGCGTCGTGTCAGTCCAACTCCCCAGGTAGACGTTGTCCCGCCACACTTGCACCTTGCCCGTCAGCGGATCGTAGATCACCTGGTAGCTGTGCGTCTGCCCGGCCGTATTGCTCGCCGTGAAACTGGCCCGCTGCGTGGCGGTGTTGCCGGTGCTTTCGTAGATCTTGACTGAGGTCGCATCCTGCCACACCCGGTAGCTGTTCCCGCGTTCCGCACCCGCGGCCGCACTCGCCACCAGGTACATCCCCGCATTCGTGCCGCTGGTAAAGGTCGCTTGCCACCGGTAGACCAGCAATTGGTTCTGCGTCTGCGCCCGGTACGCGTTGGTGTTGTTGGCGGTTCCGCTCTGCCGGTAGCCACCAGTCGTCACCGCCCACGTCCCGCTGCTCGCCGTCCAGCCCTGCGCCAACCCATCGCTGAAGTCCTCACGATAGACCGGACTGACCTCCACCAGCTGACCCACATAGTTCGTGATGCTGGCGCTCTCGCCGCTGCCAAACGTCGCCTGCACGCGGGCGCCGTCTGCATCGTAGAGAAAGCTGGCTGTGGCCGCACCGCTGACACTCGTCAACCGATTCTCAGCGTCGTAGCCCAGGGTGTAAGTGCTGGCCCCAATCTTGCGCCGTCGCATGTTGCCATTCTGGTCGTAGCAATAGCTGTTGCTCCCCGCCGTCACCACCGCATGCGGCTTGCCCAGCAGGGTCAAGATGCCATCGGGACAGTCCGCTGCCTGCGCGCCGTAGGTGTAGCTCACGCCCGCCTTGCTCGTCAGGTTGCCGTTGGGATCGAAGCCATAGGTTTCGCTGTTGTAATTGCCATTCGTGCCGCCGCTCGCCACCGCGTTGGTCAATCGGTTCAGCGCATCATAGGTGAAATCCTGCAACTGTGGATTGCCGATCTTGTAATCCTTGATCCAGTCCACATTGCCGGCCGCATCATAGGCATACTCCAGCTTTTGCAGGCTCTCGTACGGGCTGGCTGTCCCTGTGCGCAGCCATTGCAGGCGAAAATTATCGCTGCGATAGCTGTAGTCGGTGGTCAGGATGCCGGCGGTGCTCCCAAGCCTGCGCAGTTCCACCTGGCCCAGCACATTGTAGGCTGTGTCGCCAACGTAGGTATTCTTACCGATGGCGGTCTTCACCAAACCCTGTGCCGCGTACGTGTAGTTGACCACCTCACCGCCGGGGTAGGTCAGGCTGGTCATCCGATCGGCGGAATCGTAACTCCACTGCGTGACGAATGTCCCGCCGCCGGTTCCGTTGATGACCTTGCTCTCCTGCGTTACTCGTCCGCGCGCGTCGTAGGTCCAACTCGCGCTGCCCGAACCGTCGCTCATCCCTGTGCGCCGACCCGTGCCGTTGGCGCCGCTGTCATACGTGTAACTCACCGCCGTCGCACTGCAGCCACTCGACCCGCTGTAGGTCTTGTTTTTCACCCGGCTGAGGCCATCGTAGCTGAAGGTGATGACGCAACCCCGCGCATCGGTCTGCGTCACCAGGTTGCCCGCCGCATCGTAGGTGTAACTCCAAATGCCCATGTCCGGGTCCTTCATGCGCGTCTTGCGCCCCAACAGATCGTAGGTGATATCGGTCACCGCGTTGTCCGGCCCGATCATCCGCGTCAGCCGATCCCCGATGTCATAGAAGTAGGTCGCCTTTGCATACGCCGTCGCGCCCCAGTCGGGCTGCCCATTGACCGTGGCCAGGTACTGCTGCACCCGGTACAGCCGCCCCACCGCGTCGGTCTCCGAAATCGTCTGCCGGTTCAGCGCATCCAGCACCGCCGTCTTGCGATCCTGGTAGAAGCTCTTGACCGTCGTGCCGTCCGCCTGCGTCACCTGCGTCACCCGGCCCAGGCTGTCATACTGATAGGCCGCCTGTGGTTGCGCCCAGTCCGGCGCCCGGTACCCGCCCAACGCCGCGGTGTAGGTGTAGGGTACGCTCGTTCGCAGCACCCCCAACGGCTGGTATTGCGTGTTGGCGATGATGCTCTGACTGCTGCTCGCCGCCTCCGCCTGCGTCTGCACCACCCGCCCCATGCCGTCGTAGAAGGTGCGACTCTCCAGGTAAGAACTCCCGCTCTCCTTCTGCTCCTGCTTCACCCAGTACGGCGACCCCGCGCCGGCGTAGTGGGTGTAGGTCAAGCGCAGCGTCGGGTTGGTCGCATCGTCCCCCGGTTTGATCATCTGCGTCTGCCGCCCCCACTGATCGTAGCTGTAGCTGGTCGTCGCCAGGTTCGGGTCGCGCACGCTCGTCACCTGCCCCAGCACCTTGTCCCAGGTGTAGGTGGTTGTCCCGACGAGCGGCGCGATCACACTCGTCGGCAAGGCGTACAGCATCGGCCAGGCCCCGGCCGTCGTGTCGTAAGCGGTCGTGGTCATGTGGCCCAGCGTGTCGGTCACGATCTTCGAATTGCCCCAGTCGTCGTAGAAGTATCCCGTGTCCGCCCAACTACCCCCGCAGCTCGTCTGCGCCACCCGCACCTTCGTCACATCCCCCTTGCTCGGCGTCTGTGCGTAGGATGTCTTGTTGTCATAGAAATAGCGCGTCTCCCCGTTGCACGCGCCCGTTGCGTCTTTCAGGAACTGCTGCGCCGGCCGGTTCACGATGTAGACGCTGCCTCGTGTTGGCCGGGAAGTAGATCATCTCCTGCGAGCGGTACAGCGTTCCCACCGTGTCGCTGTAAGTGCGCACAGCCGTCACGTTGCCGTACTGCACATTACTCTGGCTCGCCACCTGGTATTCGTAGGTCGTTTTCTGACTGCTCGTCCCCAGCGTGTTGGTCACGATTTCGCTGCGCACCCAGTTGGTACCCTTCGTCGTCACACTATTCCACAACGTCCCCACCTGCGCCAGGGTCGCCCCGGCGCTCGACTTCGTCACTTGCTGATAGACTTTGCCCTTGCGCGGATCGAGCGCGTTGCCGTTGCGCTGGTGATAGCTGTTCTCCATCACCCGGTACAGCGTCCCCGTCCCGTCCTGCACCTGGCTGCGCACGAAACTGTAGCCGCCAAACTCGAAGTTATCACATTCCGTTCCCGTCATCCACGCCCGCGGGTTCTGATGGTCGTACACCGTGCGCTGCACACCGCCCATCCCATCACTCACCTCCATCTGGCTCACCCGGTAGCGGCTGGTATTGCCGCCACATCCTTCCATCCAGATATAGGGCACATTCGCGTAGCTGTAGGTGACGCTCCCGCCCTGCCCGTTGTTGGCCGTCTCCAGCAGCGTGTGGTTCTTCCACGTGTCCTGCGTCCCCACCGCGCCAATCCGATAGCCAAACGTCCACGCCGGCAGCGCACCCCCATTCTTGCCCTTCTCCGTGATGCTCGTCAGCCGCAGGATCCCTTTATTGTTGCTTTGGTCGAACCAGTCGTAGTCCTGCGCCAAAGCGTAGTGCGCGCCGTGGTGAAGCCGCTCCGCTAGCTGCGCACCAACCACGATGCTCCGCAGGCGCCGCAAGCTGAAAAAGGCTTCGTGATCCGTAGCATATGCCCCCGGCACGTTCCAGTCGGCACGGTCAGCAAGGTAGTTGAAATCAATCTGTACCGTCGCTGTATTCACTCCTGCAGCAAAATACTCGATCCGAGCCGGTTGCAGTGCTCGTACGTAATCCCCGCTTGTGCCGCTGTCCGGACAATACACGTTTAGCTTCTCGTCACTGTATGTTACTTTGATCCGGTTCCCATGTGTATCGAGCACCTCCGTCAGATGCATTTCCCGAGGGCGTTGGCCGCAGTTGCGCGTCCGAATCCAGGCCGAACCATTATTCCATTCGGTCGTGGTGTCGCTGAAGCCACCGAAAGTGTATTTCGTGCCGTCTGGCGACCACACCTCCCACTTGTTCCCACTATCCATGTTCCCCACATGCCCAATGCGCACGAAGCTCTGCGGCTCCGTTTGCCAACCATCCGTCGTTTGCTTCAGCTCGAAGCCGCCGCCTGCATACCCCAGGTATGCCTTGGCCGGGGTCCCTCCGTGCGCCAGCGCGATCGTCACCTGCCCCAGGCCGTTCAAGCTCCACCCCCAACCGACGAAACTGGCCTGGCGATTGAAGGTGATCGCATTCAATGCATCCTGATTCACATGCTGTGGCGTTGCGGTTGGCGTTGGCGTGTTCCCCGGTATTGATGTGGGTCCTACCGTTGCCGTAATGTCGTACGACGACAACCCCTGGCGGATGCTGTTCACCCCTTCGCTGCTGTAGCCCAGGCTCAGATTCAAGCCCAGCCCGCCCGGCCCCGGCGGCAGCGCCAGCGGATAGCCCAGGCTGCTGTTGCCGCTCCACTCGTCGGTCACGAACCCATGCACCGTCGGCAGATGTTGTGCGCCATAGCTCAACGACGCCGGCACACCCAGGCCAAACAGCCCGGGACCGTTCAACTGCGCCGTCAACTGCCGACCGACCACGTCCATCTCGCTGTCGAGCACCTGCCACGTCTCGGCCGCGCCCTCCCACCGGAACAGGCGGATCGTCTCCGTCAGCGCAATGCCCGGCGCGAAGCGGTAGGTCAGGCTGACCAGGCTCTCGAACGCTGTCACCGCCGCGCCCTGCTCATCCTGCGCCTCCAGGCCAAAATGCATCGTCAGCCAGGCCGGCGTTTCCTCCACCCGCGGCTGCGGCAGATAGCGCAGCAAAGTCGGCGCACTCACCGCGCCCGGCCGCGCCTCCACCTGCACCCGTCCATCCGCACTGAGCAGCACCCCGCCCTCGCCCGGCGTCAACCACACCTCATCCGGCCCAGGCGTCGCCGTCGGCGTCGGCGTACACTCTTCATCATCCTGGCAGGGCGACGATGTGGCCGTGGGCGTCGCCGTGGCCGTTGGCGTTGGCGTACACTCCTCATCCTGGCAGGGCGGCGGCTCGACCGTGGCCGTCGGCGTGGCGGTCGGCGGTTCTTGCGTGGGCGTCGGCGCACAGTCCTCGCCCAGGCACGGCGCCGCGGTGATCGTGATCGCCGCACTGGCCGCCACCCCTGTGCCCACCTCCTCGCTCACGATGGCCGCGGTGTTGGTGATGACCTGGCCGCTGACCTCCGCCAGCGCCTGCGCCTGGAACGTGCCGGTCAGCGTCGCGCCCGCGGCCAGTTGGCCGATGGCCCACTCCAGCCGGCGCTCCACCTCCAGGTAGCTGAATTCCCCCTCCCCGGCCGGCCAGTAGGCCAATTCCAGCGGCAGGGTATCGCTCACCACCAGCCCGCTCAGGCCGCGGTCGGCCAGGGTGTTGGTGATGACCACGGTGTAGGTGACAACGCCCGCCGGCTCCACCTGTGGCGGCGCCGCAGCCAGCGTCAACTGCACGACCGCAGGCGCGGGCGTCGCACCGGGATCGGAAATGAGATCGAAATTGGGATCAGGGGACATGAGTTTAGTAGCGGTATTTATCTGGGGGGGGGGGGTAGCAGCAGCCGCCGTGGAAAAGAGCAGGCTGAATACCACCAACAGATGAACCAACGACGGCAGGCGCGGCGCGAGCCGGCCGAGAGCAGAATGTCGAGCAGAGAGAAAAGAGAAACTAGAAGAACGGCGTAACATGACAACGGACTCCTTTCGTGCAGCAATCGAAACGGATGGGGTCAGGGACATTTTCCTGACTGCTGTAAGGAGGTCGCGGGCGGGAGAGAGAACTCTCGCCAGGGACTTCCGGCGGCGAGAGACGACTCGGAAGGCGGGGGGCAGGCTTGTAACTTATTACAGCATATCACGCGCGCAGCGATCTGTCAAGAGTCAAAATTTGGGCGCAGCAATTCTGAATTGGGTGGACGATTGACCACAAGGAACGCATAGAACACAAAGCAACGGCAGCAGATTCGCAGATTGGCGGCGTCTTTGCGCTCTTTGTGTTCTATGTGGCAAAAATCCGCCCATCTTTCTCTCCCACGAATTTCACTAATTTGTGTGAGCAAGAAAGAGACCTCACACCGGGACACAAAGAACACAAAGGCGCCAGAGAACACTCCTTTGCGTCCCTGCGCCCTTGCGTTGACTTGATGCTCCATCCGCTGCATTCACTCGCCCGGCCGTTTGCCGATTCGTTCGTTCACAGGGTAAAATAGAAGTATCCCCTGGCAACGGAGGCAAACATGTCACTCAAAGAACAACTGACCCAGGAAATGTACCAGGCCATGAAGTCGCACAGTGTGCTCCTGCGCGACACTCTGCGCCTGGTGATCACCAGCATCAAGTATGCGGAAATGGAGGTCGGTCACCCGCTCGACGATGCCGAGGTGCTCGATGTCATTCGCCGCGATGCCAAGCGCCGGCGTGAATCCATTGCAGAGTTCAGCAGGGGCGGCCGCCAGGACCTCGTGGATCAGGAGCAGGCGGAACTGAACATCCTGGAAACCTATTTGCCGCAGCAGATGGGCCGCGCCGAGATCGAAGCCCTGGTGCGCCAGGCCATCACGGAGCTGGGCGTCAGCGGCAAGGCGCAGTCTGGCCTGCTGATGAAACACCTGATGGCGCAGCTCAAGGGCCGCGCGGACGGCAAGCTGGTCAGCCAGGTGGTGCAGGAATTGCTGAAGTGATCAACTGAGGACTAACATGGACGTTCTCGAATCTCAAATCAACAACAACGATCCCGTCTTTCAGCACAACCAGGCGCACAACCAGGCGCTGGCCGCTGAACTGCGCGCGCGGCTGGCCGACGCCCGGCAGGGCGGCGACGCCAAGGCCCATCAGCGCCACCAGGAACAGGGCAAACTCCCCGTGCGCGACCGCCTGGAGCGTCTGCTCGACCCCGGCGCGCCTTTCCTGGAGCTTTCCCCACTGGCCGCACAGGGGCTGTATGGCAACGAAGCGCCGGGCGCCGGCATCGTCACCGGCATCGGCCTGGTCAGCGGCCGCGAAGTGCTCATCATCGCCAACGACGCCACCGTCAAGGGCGGCGCCTACTACCCCCTGACGGTCAAGAAGCACCTGCGCGCGCAGCAG
This sequence comes from Candidatus Amarolinea dominans, assembly GCF_016704685.1. Lineage (NCBI taxonomy): Bacteria > Bacillati > Chloroflexota > Caldilineae > Caldilineales > Candidatus Amarolineaceae > Candidatus Amarolinea > Candidatus Amarolinea dominans. The sequence continues at coordinate 63,495 of NZ_JADIZS010000017.1, read as the reverse complement.
GTCGCGTTGGAAAATCGCCTGCCCTGCATCTACCTGGTGGACTCCGGCGGCGCCTTCTTGCCCATGCAGGACGAAGTATTTCCTGATGTGGACGATTTTGGCCGCATCTTCTACAACCAGGCCCTGATGAGCGCGGCGCGCATCCCGCAGATCGCCGCGGTGATGGGCTCCTGCACGGCCGGCGGCGCGTACGTGCCCGCGATGAGTGATGAAACGATCATCGTCAAGGGCACCGGCACCATCTTCCTGGGCGGCCCGCCGCTGGTCAAAGCCGCGACCGGCGAAGAAGTCAGCGCGGAAGAGTTGGGCGGCGCCGATGTGCATACCCGCGTCTCCGGCGTGGCCGATCATTACGCGCTGGATGACGAGCACGCGCTGGATCTCTGTCGCGGCATCGTGGAGACGCTCAACCGCCCCAAGTCCATCGGGCTGGAGGTGGCGCCGCCCGAAGAACCGCTCTACGATCCGGCCGAGCTGTACGGCGTCATTCCCGCCAGTTTCAAGACCGCGTACGACGTGCGCGAGGTCATCGCCCGCCTGGTGGACGGCAGCCGCCTGCGTGAGTTCAAGGCGCTCTACGGCACGACCCTGGTCTGCGGCTTTGCCCGCATCTACGGCTACCCCGTCGGCATCATCGCCAACAACGGCATCCTCTTCAGCGAATCGGCGCTCAAGGGCGCGCATTTCGTGGAGTTATGCACCAGCCGCGGCATTCCACTGCTCTTCCTGCAGAACATCACCGGCTTCATGGTGGGCCGCGCGTACGAGGCCGGCGGCATTGCCAAAGACGGCGCCAAGCTGGTGCATGCCGTCGCCAACGCGGCCGTGCCCAAGCTGACGGTCATCATCGGCGGCTCCTTTGGCGCGGGCAACTACGGCATGTGCGGCCGCGCCTACGGCCCGCGCTTCCTGTGGATGTGGCCCAACAGCCGCATCAGCGTCATGGGCGGCGAGCAGGCCGCCAGCGTCCTGCTGACCGTCAAGCAGGATCAACTGGCGCGGCTGGGCAAGCCGCTGCTCAGCGCGGAGGAGCAGGCCGCGTTCAAACAGCCGATCCTGGACAAATACGAAAAGGAGGGCAGCCCGTATTACTCCACCGCGCGGCTGTGGGACGACGGCATCCTCGATCCGCCGGAGACCCGCCGCGCCCTCGGCCTGGCCCTCTCCGCCTGCCTCAACGCGCCCGTGCCGCAAACGACGTATGGGGTGTTCAGGATGTAGGAGCGGCTGGCGCCAAAGCGAGATGGAAATCACCGTTGAGAACGCGGAGAGTGCAGAAAAGGATAACTCATGAGTCTGCCGCAACGCCAACCCTTACTAACCCCCCAGGAGTACCTGGCGCGTGAGCGTGAGGCCGCGACTAAGAGCGAATACTACGCGGGCAAAGTCTATGCCCTGGCCGGCGCCAGTCGCAATCACAGCGCCATCGTGCCCAATCTCGCTTACCTGTTGATCGGTCAATTGAAGGGCCGGCCATGCCAGGTTTTTACCAGCGACATGCGCGTCAAGGTCAGCGCCAGCGGACTGTACACCTACCCGGATGTGGCGGTCGTCTGTGGTCGGCCCCATTTCGATGACCAGGTCGAGGACACGCTGCTCAACCCCACGGTCATCATCGAGGTGCTGTCCAGGTCCACCGAGGCCTACGATCGTGGGGAGAAGTTTGCGCACTACCGCACGCTGGAATCGCTGCAGGATTATCTCCTGATTGCGCAGGACATTGCGCGCATCGGGCATTTTACGCGCCAGCCGGATGGCGCCTGGCTGTTTGCGGAAAGCAGCGGACCCGACGCCGAGGTACACATCCCATCCATTCAGTGTCGGTTGAGCCTGGCCGAGGTCTACGACAAGATCGAACTGACTTCGCCCAGCAGCCCCGCGCGCTTCCGGGTCATCAGAGAAGAAGCCGCAGAGTTTAGCCATTGATGGATGAGGTCCCGATGCAGAGGGTTTCAACGCAGGGGCGCCAGGACGCAGGGGCTTTTCGGGAGGAAAACCGTATGTTCGATAGGGTTCTAATTGCCAACCGGGGCGAGATTGCGGTGCGCATCATCCGTGCCTGCCAGGAGATGGGCATCCGCACGGTGGCCGTCTATTCCGAGGCCGACGCGCAGGCGCTGCACACCACCCTGGCCGATGAGGCGGTGCTGATCGGGCCGCCCGCGCCCGGCCAATCGTACCTGCGCGCCCACACGATCATCCAGGCTGCGGTGGAGCGTGGCTGCCAGGCCATTCATCCCGGCTACGGCTTCCTCTCCGAAAATGCCGACTTTGCCGCGGCCGTGCGCCGGGCCGGCCTGGTCTTCATCGGCCCCACGCCGGAGGCCATGGCCGCGATGGGCAGCAAGACCGCAGCGCGCGCCGCGATGGCCGCGGCCGGGGTGCCCATGGTGCCCGGTTTCCAGGAGAGCACGGCTGACGCCGATCTGCTGGCGGCCGCGGATACGCTCGGCTTTCCGCTGCTGGTCAAAGCCGCGGCCGGCGGTGGCGGCAAGGGCATGCGCATCGTGCCGCGGCCGCAGGACCTGGCCGACGCGCTGCAATCCGCGCGGCGCGAGGCGCACAACGCGTTTGGCGATGACCGCATCTACCTGGAAAAATACCTGACCGCGCCGCGCCACGTTGAATTCCAGGTGCTGGGCGATCATCACGGCCAGGTCATCCACCTGTTCGAGCGCGAATGCTCGGTGCAGCGCCGGCATCAGAAGATCATCGAAGAGACGCCGTCGCCCTGCCTGACGCCGGCGCTGCGCGCCAACATGGCCGCGGCCGCCGTGCAGGCCGCGCGCGCGGTCAACTACACCAACGCCGGCACCATCGAGTTCCTGGTGGATCAGGAGCGCAACTTCTACTTCCTGGAGATGAACACCCGCCTGCAGGTGGAGCATCCGATCACCGAAGCGGTGACCGGCGTTGACCTGGTCAAGGCACAGCTGCGCGTGGCGGCCGGCGAGCCGCTGCCCTTCAGCCAGGCGCAGATCAGCCAGCGCGGGCACGCCATCGAATGCCGCATCTACGCGGAAGACCCGGCCAACCAGTTCCTGCCCAGCATCGGCCGCATCCTGACTGCGGTCGAGCCGGTTGGCCCCGGCGTGCGCGTGGACGCCGGTATCAGCACCGGCAGCCAGGTGATGCTGCACTACGACCCCATGCTCGCCAAGCTGATCGTCTGGGATGAGGATCGCGCCGAGGCCCTGGGCAAAATGGCCTGGGCGCTGGAGCACTACGTCATTCTGGGCGTCGCCACCAACATCCCCTTCCTGCTGGCCGTCATCCGGCACCCGGTCTTTCAGGCGGGCGAGGCCACCACCCATTTCGTGGAAGAGCACTTCAGCGATTGGCAGCCGGCCGCCGATCCTCTGCCCGACGAGGCGCTGATCGCCGCCGCGCTGTCCGATTTCCTGGAAGGTCAGGCGCTCGCTGGCGCGCCCGCGCCGACCGGCGACCCCTTCGATCCCTATAATCCCTGGCGCCAGGCGGATCACTTCCGCCTGGGACACGGCCGCTGAGAGAAACGGATAACGGCTCATGGACGCGACGCCAGTCGGCGCAGGCCGACTTTGCGGCGGAACGCCCCTTCGCCCCGAATTCATTCGGCGGCTGAGCAGAAACGGAACATCATGCCCTGCAACTTCACCTTTGCCCATTACCGGGAAATTCTGAGCGAGGCCCGGGCGCTGGGCTTTGCCTGCGTCAGTTTTCAAGACCTGCTCGACGGCAAGGCGGACGGCGCGGCGCGCGTGCTGCTGCTGCGTCACGACATTGATTTCACCGTGGTCAACGCGCTGCGCCTCGCGCAGATCGAGCACGAGTTGGGCGCCACCGCCACCTACTTCGTGCGCCTGCACGCCGTGCATTACAACCCCCTGGCGCTCGCCACCATGCGCCAACTGCACGAGATTCAGCGCCTGGGCGGCGAGTTGGGGCTGCACTACGAAGCGCCCTACGTGGCCGCGCTGGGCTTCGACGACGAGGAAGGGCTGCGCCGCGAAAAGCTGATCCTGGAGACGGGGCTGGCGATCACGGTGCAGGGCGTTTGTCCGCACGAGGTGGTGCGCACCAACACGATGGTGCTGCCGGAGGCGGCGGTCAGCGCGGCGGGCTTTCGCTACCAGGCCTATGCGCCGCAGTTCTTCGGCGGCTTGAAGTATCTGAGCGACAGCAGCGCGCGCTGGCGTGAAGGGTGCGTCTGCGGCTGGCTGGGCCGTGTGGATCGTCTCTACGTCCTGACGCACGGCTTCTGGTGGTACGAGCAGACGCCGCTGGAAAATTACTGAAGCGTGGGCGACCGCAAGGGTGCGCCCCTACACATGCACGCGCAGCCGCCAGGTGAGCGTGCTGTGGGCGGCGACGGTGGAGAACGCGTTCCAGGCTGGATCCACCGCGCTCGCCAGGTCATCGGGCATGCCGCTGCATGGTTCCAGTCCCAGGTTGTAGTAGGGCGCGCTGCCCGCGCCTGACCAGCCGCCGTAGTTGAGCCACAGCCCCACGAACGGCGTCACACGCACGTCGAACTCGAAGCGCAGCTCGCGGCCGGTTGCAGGATCGTAAAGCGCGGCCCAACCCTCCGTCAACGGCCCCACATACAGCTTGGCGGCCCAGGCAGCCTCCGGGCCAGGAACGTGCGTCAAGTCCAGCGCGCCGGCGGCCGGCCAGGTGAAGCGCCCCGGCAGATGACCGTCGCTGCGCACCGGGCTGCCGGGAGGCAGGCGCAGGTGCATCCCCGGCGTAATCGCCAGCAGCGGGTGCGCGCACCAGAGAAAGGCAAACGGCGCCGGGCTGAGGTTGGTCAGCTCATAGGTCATCTCGAAGGCCGGCTCAGCGGCCGCCAACCGGATCGTCCGCACCAGGCGATAGGGGAACTGATCGCCAGTAGTCGCCAGCCGCAGGCAATCGGCGGCCTCCTCGACTTCCCACGCCTGCGCCCACACCTCGCCATGATCCCGAATCGGGCGACCCTGCCAGGGCGGCAGCGGATAGGGGCCTGGCCCCACCGCGGGAAAGCACTCATCCCACCCGCCCACATCGGCTTCACGGATGTACGACGTAGCGACCGTGGGCAGTTGCCAGGGCAGGTGGGGATTGCGCCACAGCCACTCATGACCGTCGGCCGCGCGCAGCGAGGCGATCTTGGCGCCCCAGGCCGGAATGACCGTCAGCGTCACGAAGGGCGACCGTCCGATAACGGCCGGCAGGCCGTCAACGACGGATGGTAAAAACACCGGTGTGGGTCGTGCGGAATTCATGTTCGAGATTGTTCCTTTGCGGTTGATTGTGGGGGTCGGCGTAAGTTTACGCCAGGCTGCCCGCTTACGCAAGTGCGTCCGCGCGCACACAGGAATTCCAAATGTACCCGGAATCGAGGCTTCAGCCGGTCTGCCACAGGGTTCTCAAGTGCCCAATAACCGGCTAAAGCCTTCATTCCAGATGTCTTCAGCGACCACATTTGGAATTCCTGCTCAGCGACTGGGTGGCTTGACGCCAGGCGCAGGCAGGGGTAAAATTTCAACCGCAGGCGGGATTTCGATGGCTGATCGCTTGTTGGTTGCATGGTTTTCAGGAGGGGGCGATGAAGTTTCCGTACGGCATCAGTGATTTCCTTCAGGTGATGAGCGAAGGCTATTTCTATGTGGATCGCACCGACTGCATCCCGCTGCTCGAAGACCTGGGCAAGCAACTGCTCTTCCTGCGCCCGCGGCGCTTCGGCAAGTCGTTGCTGCTTTCCATGCTGGCGAACTATTACGACGTGGCCAGGGCCGATCAGTTCGAGCTGTTGTTCGGTCGCCTGGCGATTGGTCGCGCGCCCACCCCGCTGCACAATCAGTATTTTGTCATGCGCTGGGACTTTTCGCTGGTAGCCGCCCAGGGCACCGCCGAAGACATCACCCAGGCCCTGTATCGGCACGTCAATGCCCGCATTCACGATTTCGCTGTCCGCTACCAGGATCGCTTGTCATCTCCCGTCGAAATCTTCCCTACCGACGCGGTGGCATCCTTCGAGTCATCGCTGACAGCCATGCGCCACACTCCTTACAAGCTTTACCTGTTGATTGACGAGTACGACAACTTCGCCAATGAACTGGCCATGGGCGGTCACCCGGCCGGCAAGAAACGCTACGACGCGTTGCTGCGCGGGGAAGGCACGCTCAAAACTCTCTTCAAGGCGGTCAAGGGCGGGGCCAGCGGCTTTGGCGTGGACCGCGTCTTCATCACCGGCGTCTCGCCCGTGGTCCTCAGCGATCTCACCAGCGGTTACAACGTCTCGGAGACGATTACCCTGCAGCCGGAGTTCAACGACCTGTGCGGCTTTCGCGAGGACGAAATCGCCGTCACCTTGCGCCAGATCACAGCGACCTGCGGGTGGGCCGCGGCGCAGGCGGATGAGGCCCTGGAGATGGTGCGCACCTTCTACAACGGCTATCGCTTCACTACGAACATGGCGGCCGAGCGCATCTACAACCCCACCCTGGCGCTCTACTTCTTCAAGCATTTCCAACGCGCCTGCGGCTATCCCGAAAACATGCTCGACAGCAACCTGGCCATGGACCGCGGCAAGATCGCGTACATCGCCAGCCTGCCCGGCGGCGGTCAGATCATCCTCGACGCGGTCAACGGCGCACCAACCCTGGCGGTCTCGGCCCTGGCTGACCGCTTTGGCGTGGAGGACATGCTGATGGCGGTCAAGGACGCGCCGTTCATGGCCTCGTTCCTCACCTACTTCGGCGTGCTCACCTTCGGCGGACGCACGCCGTCAGGCGAGTTGATGCTGACGATTCCAAACCTGGTGGTGCGTCGGCTGTACGTGGAGCGTATCCAGGACATGCTGCTGGCCGATCGGCATCTCCTGGACGAAGGCCGGCAAGCGGCGCGCGGCCTGTGGCAAACCGGCAATCTGCAGCCGCTGTGCAACTTCATCGAGCAGCGCTACTATCCCGTGTTCGACAACCGGGATTACCGTTGGGCGAACGAGCTGACGGTCAAGACGGCTTTCCTGACCCTGCTCTTCAACGACATCGCCTACATCATGGATTCGGAGACTGCGCTTGCGCGCACCTACGCGGACCTGACCATGATCGTGCGGCCGGAGATGCGCCAGTATGAGCTGCTCGACATCCTGCTGGAGTTCAAGTACGTGCCCCTGAAAGAGGCGGAGCTGACCGGCGCGGCCGCGCGCGCGCTCAGCGCGGCGGCTGTGGCTGAACTGCCGCTGGTCAAGGCCCGGCTGGCGGAAGCGCTGGCGATCCTGCCGCAGACGCGCGCCGGTCTGCTGGCGCGCTACGGCGAGCGCCTGCGCCTGCGCACTTTCGCGGTCGTCTCGCTGGGGTTCGACCGGTTGGTGTGGCAAGAGCTGAATGTTGAGCGGAGCTTGGAAGGAGAAGAATAGATGCGCGCGGTGATCCAGCGCGTCAGCCGGGCCAGCGTTACCGTGGCGGGACAGGAGGTTGGCGCCATTGGCCGGGGATTCCTGGCGCTGGTGGGCGTCACCCATGACGACACCCGCGTCGAGGCTGAGTGGCTGGCGCGCAAAGTGGCCGGACTGCGGCTGTTCGAGGATGCCGCGGGCAAGATGAACCAGGGGCTGCGGGAGGTCGGCGGCGCGCTGCTGGTCGTCCCGCAATTCACGCTTTACGGGGATGCGAGCCGAGGGCGGCGGCCAGATTTCACCCGGGCCGCCCGTCCCGAGCAGGCCGAACCGTTGGTCGCCTACTTCGTCGAGCGGCTGCGCGAACAGGGCCTGGCCGTCGCCACCGGCCAGTTTCAGGCGCACATGGAAGTGACGTTGGTCAACGATGGGCCGGTGACTTTGTGGCTGGATACGGCAGATTTGATCTGAGAACGACCACCAGAGGCCGCTAGAAAATCCCCAGTTCCTCCCTGGCGTCCTCGCTCATCATGCTGGGATTCCAGAACGGCGTCCACACCAGGTCAATGTTGACTTCCTCCAGCTCAGGGAACGCCTGGTGAACATAACGTTGCGCGTCGCCCAGGATCATCGGCCCGACCGGGCAGCCAGGGCTGGTCAGGGTCATCGCAATGGTGGCGGACTTGTCCTCCACCGTAATATCATAGATCAGCCCCAGGTCAACCACGTTCAACATCAGCTCTGGGTCTTTGACATTGATCTTCAGCACTTCTCGAATTTCTTCAGGCGTTGGCATGACTCTCGCTTTCCTTTTCTATCATTTTCTTTTCTGGCAATTCTTCCCTGTCGTCTTGCCCTAATCCAGCGTTTCCACCAGCACGTTGTCCTGCTCAACCTTGACGGCGTAGGTCGGCAGGGGCGCGAACGCGGGCATCTTGGTGGCGGCTCCGCTGCGCACATCGAAGCGCGCGCCGTGTCGCGGGCACTCGATCTCGTTGCCGAGCAGATCGCCTTCCACCAGGTTACCGCCATCGTGCGTACATACGTCTTCGATAGCATAAAACGAGCCGTTGACGTTGAACACCGCCACGGCCACGCCGTCAATTTCCACCAATTTCTTGCCGCCCACCGGGATATCGGCCCGGGCAGCCACTTTCACGAACTTCGCCATACGTGTTCTTCGATCCTCTATTCTTCGATCCTCTATTCTTCGATCCTCTGTGCTTTAATCCTCTTGATCGGTGTCTTCCAATCCCCACACGCCCGCTTTCATCACCTTCAGCGGCAGCAGTGCGCACTTCAGGCGCACCGGTCCGATCTCGATGCCAAGCAGGCCAAGCACATCGTCCTTGCTCCACTTCTTCAGGTCATCCAGCGGCGCACCGATGATCTCATCCATCAGCATCGAAGCCGAAGCCTGGCTGATGGCGCAGCCGTGACCGCGAAACGCCGCGTCCACCACCTTGCCATCCGCGATCTTGAGATCAATCGTGATGTCATCGCCGCAGAACGGGTTGGCGTCATGATGGGTGATGTCTGGGTCTTCCAGGTGCCCAAAATGATGCGGACGCCGATAATGCTCTAAAATTTCGGTCCGATACAGTGCGTCCATGCGACTCTCCTACAAGGCGAACATCTCTCTGGCTTTGTCCAGGGCCGCGACCAATTGATCTACTTCGGCCGCGGTGTTATACAGATAAAAGCTGGCGCGGGCGCTGGCGGGCAGGCCGTAACGGTCATGCAAGGGCTGTGCGCAGTGATGACCGGCGCGGATGGCAATGCCTTCGCCGTCGAGAATGGCGGCCAGGTCGTGCGGGTGAATGTCCCCCAGGGTGAAGGCCACCACGCCGCCGCGGTGATCGGCGTCTGGGCCGAGGATGCGCAGCCCTTCTACCTGCTGCAACTGCTGCATGGCGTAAGTCACCAGCGCATGCTCATGCGCCTGGATGGCGGGCATGCCCAGGTTGTCGAGGTAATCCACGGCCGCGCCCAGCCCAATCGCCTCTGCGATGGCGGGCGTGCCGGCCTCGAACTTCCAGGGCAGGGTATTCCAGCGCGAGACGTCCAGATGCACCTCTTTGATCATGTCGCCGCCGCTCATGAAGGGCGGCATGGCTTCCAGCAGTTGGCGGCGGCCGTAGAGCACGCCGATGCCGGTCGGCCCGCACATCTTGTGCCCCGAAAAGACGAGGAAGTCCGCGCCCAGCGCCTGCACGTCCACCGGCAGGTGCGGCACGCTCTGCGCGCCGTCCACCAGCGCCAGCGCGCCTACGGCATGCGCGGCCGCGGTCAGCTCGGCCACAGGGACGATGGTGCCCAGCACGTTGGACATGGCGGTGAAGGCGAAGAGGCGGGTGCGCGGGGTGAGGAGGGTGGGGAGCAAGTCCAGGCGCAGAAAGCCCTCGTCATCCACCGGCACATGGCGCAGCGTGGCGCCGGTGCGCTGACAGGCCAGTTGCCAGGGCACGATGTTGGAGTGATGCTCCATCTCGGTGATGAGCACTTCGTCGCCCGGCTTGAGGTTGGCGCTGCCCCAACTGTACGCCACCAGGTTGATGGCCTCCGTGGCGTTGCGCGTCCAGATGATCTCTTTGCTGCTGGCGGCGTTGATGAAGCGCGCCACTTTGGCGCGGCTGGCCTCGAACGCGGCCGTGGCTTCCTCGCTCAGCGTGTGTACGCCGCGATGCACGTTCGCGTTGCCCTGGGCATAATAGGTCGCCAGCCGTTCGATGACGGCTTGCGGTTTCTGTGAACTGGCGGTGCTGTCGAGGTAGACCAGTGGTTTGCCATGCACCTGGCGCGTCAGAATGGGGAACTGGGCGCGCACAGCTTCCACATCGAAAGGCCGTCCAGGCAGGCCGCTCACCCTGTCACCTCACTCATTGCCACAAATCCTTGCGAGCGCGTCTCCGGCAGGATCACGCCATACTCCCGCGCCAGGCGCTGGCGCCGCAGCTCGCGCACCGCGTTCTGCACCGTGGTCAGTCCCAGGGTGGCGCAGCGCAGGCGGGTGGCGGCGATTTCGCGGCCAAGCAGGTCAATGATCGTGTCCTGGGCGGTGTTCTCGATGTCGGTCAGGGTTTTGCTCTCGAACATTTCCATCACCATGGAGGTGGCTGCCTGGCTGATCGTGCAGCCGGCGCCCTCGAAGCTGAGTCCGGCGATGGCGTCGTTTTCATCGGCCTTCAAGTAGACGGTAATGATATCGCCGCACCCCGGATTGCCGCCCTGCATCACCATGTCCGCCGGGTCGGTTGGCCCGTAATGGCGCGGCGATTCGTAGTGCTCCAGGATGAAATCAATTCTTTCTTGCCGATCCACGGCCTACCTCTTTGCTGCCAAAATCGGCCCGATTGTACTGCGATTCAGTAAAAACGGCAAGACTTCGGAAGTCTATCTTCTAGCGTTCGACGGGGACGCCAACCAGATTGCCCCATTCGGTCCAACTGCCATCGTAATTGCGCACGTGGGGGTAGCCCAACAAGTACTTCAACACGAACCAGGTGTGCGCAGAGCGTTCGCCGATACGGCAGTAGGCGATGACGTTGTCAGCGGCCCGCAGCCCCTGCTCCTGTTCATAGATCGCACGCAGTTCCGCGGCCGTCTTGAAGGTTGCGTCGGCGTTGGCGGCGCGCGCCCAGGGAATGCTGCGCGCGCCGGGGATGTGCCCCCCGCGCAGCGCGCCTTCCTGCGGATACGAAGGCATGTGCAGCATCTCACCCGAATACTCGCCCGGCGAGCGTACATCTACCAGGGGTCGCTTCTGATGCACGTGTTCCAGCACCTGGTCACGTGTGGCTCGAATCGGGTAGTCGGCTCGCTCCGGCGCCTTGTAACTGGCGGTCGGGTAACTCGGCGCCTCGCGCACCATGGGTCGGCCTTCCGCTTCCCACTTTGCGCGGCCGCCGTCCATCACGCGTGCGTTCGCATGGCTGAACAGTTGGAACACCCAAAAAGCGTAGCAGGCCCACCAGTTGTTCTTGTCGCCGTAAAACACCACGGTCGTGTCGTTGCCAATGCCGTGCCGCGACAGCAGCGCATCGAAGGAGGCGCGGCCCAGGTAGTCACGCGTCAGGGGGTCGTTCAGATCACGCTGCCAGTCAATCTGCACCGCGCCGGGAATGTGCTTGATGTCGTACAGCATGATGTCTTCGTTCGATTCGACCAGGCGCACCGCGGGATCGTTCAGATGCTCTGCCACCCAGGCGGTGCTCACCAGCACCTCTGGATGGACATAACCTTTTTCGTTCATCGTTAGCTCCTCTGCCAAACGTCGCTCGTCAAACGCCGATGCGCTCGCCGATGGCCGCCTCCAGCTTTTCACGCACCCCTTCCAGCGGAATACGCGCCAGCACTTCCTCGAAGAAGCCGGCGACGATCATGTGCTCGGCTTGCTCCTTGTTGAGACCGCGGCTCATCAGGTAGAAGACGTACTCAGGTTCCACCTGTGACACCGTCACGCCGTGCGTGCAGCGCACATCATCGGCCAGGATTTCCAGACCCGGTACGGAATCTGCACGCGCCTGCTTGCTCAGGATCAGGTTTTGATTCTTCTGATAGCCGTTGGTCTTCTGCGCGTGGGGTTCCACGCGGATCATGCCGCGCCAAACCGCGCGCGCCCGGTCACGCAGCGCGCCCTTGTACAACAGGTCGCTGACGGTGTTAGGCGCGACGTGGCGCTGGAAGGTATCCAGGTCAATGTGCTGACGGCCGGTGGCAAAGAGAACGCCCAGCATCTCGCTGGACGCGCCCGCGCCCAGCAGATCGGCCTGTTGAAAGGTCTTGGTCAAGCGGCTGCCCAACTGACTGGTCACCCAGAGCACATGGGCATCGCGACCGACCACGGCGCGCTCGCGCGAGAAATTGAAGACCTGGTCACCCCAGCTTTGCAGGCTGATGTAGTTGACGCGGGCTGCGGTTTGGGCGATGATCTCAACGATACCGCTGTGAAAATCCTGGCTGTCGCGCTTCTGTAACGAGACCATTTCTTCCAGGTAGGTGACCTCGGCGCCGGCCTCGGCCACGATGATCGTATGCGAGAAGTTGCCGACGCCGGCTTGGTCCAGGGCGATCAAGCCTTGCAAGGGGGTGTCAATGACGACGCCGCGCGGTACATACAGGAACGTGCCGCCGTTCCACAGGGCGGCGTGCAGCGCGGCGAATTTGTCATCGTCGGGCAGCGTCACGGCCTGGGTCATGAAGTATTTTTGCACCAGGTCGGGGTGTTGGCGCACGGCCGTGTGCAGGTCGCAGAAGATGACGCCTTTGGCCGCCAGGTCGGGGCGCAGGCTGGAGAACAGCAGGTCCGCGTCGCGGTGAACGACGGCGCCGGCGTTGGTGCTCAACGTCGCCAGTTCGGCTTGAATGGCAGCCGGCAAGTCGGTCTGTTTCGCCACACGGCTATCACGCTCAGGCACAAACGGCTGCACCGCGTCCAACTTGAAGCCGGTGAGGCGCGTGCGGCGCCAGGTTTCTTCCGCGCCCGTAGGCATGGGAATCTCTTCAAAAAAGCGCCAGGCCAGCAGGCGCCGGTCGAGCATCCAATCTGGCTCGCCTTTCAGCGCGGCCAGCGTTTCCACCGCTTCGCGGCTGATATTCGTGGGAACGGTTAATTCTTTGGCTATCACAGTCACAGTTCAATACCTCTTGTCCTCGACACGGCCCTGGCTGCGGCCGGTCACGTCATGCGACCCGCCGCAGCCACAACCGGGCGGCTCAACCGATGGAGCCTTCCATCTGTAATTGGATCAGGCGATTCATTTCCACCGCGTATTCCATCGGCAGTTCCTTGACCATCGGCTCGATGAAACCGGCCACAATCATGGCTGAGGCTTCGTCCTGGCTCAGCCCGCGGCTCTGCAGATAGAAGAGCTGCTCCTCGCCAATTTTGCTCACCGAGGCTTCGTGACCCACCTTGACATCGTCTTCGTCAATCTCGATGTAGGGATAGGTGTCCGAACGGGACTCTTCATCGAGCAGCAGGGCATCGCACACCACGTTGGACTTGGAACCCACCGCGCCCTTGGCCACTTTGAGCAGGCCACGATACGAGGCGCGGCCGCCGTTCTTGCTGATTGACTTGGAAATGATGCGGCTGGTGGTGTCAGGTGCGGCATGCACCACCTTGGCGCCGGCGTCCTGGTGCTGGCCTTTGCCCGCAAAGGCGATCGAGAGGATTTCACCGTGCGCCCGCGGCCCCACCATGTGGACCGCCGGGTACTTCATCGTCACCTTGGAGCCGAGGTTGCCATCAATCCATTCCATGCGCGCATCTTCGTGCGCCATCGCGCGCTTGGTCACCAGGTTGTAAACATTGTTCGACCAGTTCTGGATCGTGGTGTAGCGGCAGCGGCCGCCTTTCTTGACGATAATCTCGACGACGGCGCTGTGCAGGCTGTCGCTGGAATAGATCGGGGCCGTGCAGCCTTCCACATAGTGCATATTGGCGCCTTCTTCCACGATGATCAGCGTACGCTCGAACTGGCCCATGTTCTGGGCATTGATGCGGAAGTAGGCTTGCAGCGGGATGTCGAGTGAGACGCCCTTCGGCACATAGACGAACGATCCGCCTGACCAGACTGCGCTGTTGAGCGCGGCGAACTTGTTGTCTGAGGGCGGGATGATCGTGCCGAAATATTCTTTGAAGACATCCTCATGCTCACGCAGGCCGCTGTCGGTGTCCAGGAAGATCACGCCCAGCTTTTGCCATTCTTCGCGCAGCGAATGGTAAACGACTTCTGATTCATACTGCGCGCCTACGCCGGCCAGGAAATTGCGCTCGGCCTCCGGGATGCCGAGGCGGTCGAACGTGTTTCTGATGTCGGACGGCACGTCGGCCCAACTCTTGCCCTGTTTTTCGGACGGGCGCACGTAGTAGAAAATGTTGTCGAAATCAATCCCGCTCAAATCTGCGCCCCAGTTTGGCATCGGCTTGGACAGAAAAATGTCCAGCGACTGATGCCGGAACTGGCGCATCCAGTCTGGCTCATTCTTGAAGTCTGCGATCGTGTCAAGCAACGCATGGTTCAGGCCGCGGCCCGACTTGAATGCGTATTTTTCAGGATCGGAGAAACCGTACTCATACTCTTGCTTAACGTCACCGAGTATCGCGCGATCAGATTCAGTTGCCATCGGTACACCTCCCTGTGGATATCATCAGTCGTGACGCGCCAGGTACGCGGCGACATCTTCGCCAAAACGTTCGCGCACCCAGTCATAGCCACGCGCCTCCAGGTCCAGAGCCAGTTCAGGCCCGCCAGAGAGCACAATGCGGCCGTTGAAGAACACATGCACGAATTCCGGTTTGATGTAGTTGAGCAACCGCTGGTAGTGGGTGATGACCAGCGCGCCCATGTTGGGGCCAATCAACTTGCTCACGCCTTCAGCGACGGTGCGCAGGGCGTCAATGTCGAGGCCGGAGTCGGTTTCGTCGAGCACGGCGATCTTGGGGCTGAGCATCGCCATCTGCAGGATTTCCACGCGTTTCTTTTCGCCGCCGGAGAAGCCGTCATTGAGATAGCGATTGGCGAAAGAGGACTCAATCCCCAGCATCGCCATCTTCTCGCGCATGTCCTTGCGGAACTCCTTCATCGGCATCAGTTCCGAGCCGATCGGCTTGGCTTGGCCGTTGCCATTGCTACGGTCCGCCAATGCTTGCGCCTTGGCCCTGGCCGTGTGACCCCGCACATTGCTGACGGCGGTGCGCAGGAAATTCGCAAGGCTGACGCCGGGAATGGCCGTTGGGTACTGGAAAGCCAGAAAAAGCCCTGCCTTGGCCCGTTCATCAGGCTCCATCGCCAGCACGCTCTCACCATCCAACAAAATGTCACCCTCGGTGACCACGTAGCGCGGGTGGCCCATGATCGCATAGGCCAGTGTGCTCTTGCCGGACCCGTTCGGCCCCATCAGGGCATGGGTCTCGCCCTGGCGCACGGTCAGATTGACACCTTTGAGGATTTCTTTGTCGTTTACCGTGACATGCAGATTATTGATTACAAGTTCGGACGTCATATGTGGCTTGATTGCCCCCTTCATGTTTACTTCTTTTCCAAACGTTCACAGGAAATTGCGTCGCGCTCAGGCACGGTCCGGGGACCCTGCCGGCATCGGTGTTGGTTCGACTCATCCGCTCAAACGCGGGCAGGCGCAAGGCCAAGCCCCTGCTCGTCCATTTGGATGACAGCCGACCGCGGCAGCACCGTAAACTCACAACCGCGGTGACCGTCCATCATGCACTGTGTCAGCTCCACATCCGCGGCCAGCACTGACGACATCATCGTCTGCTCCATCTCGCAGATCTCGCGATGCTCCTGGGCCAGCTCGTGATACGGGCAATTGTACGACTTCAAGACGAAGCCCTGGTTGGTGGGGCGCAGGTCGGTCAGCATGCCCCTATCCTCCATGACCGAGACCAACGAGCGCACCCGTTCTCCCAGGCGACTGCCGCGCAATTGCTCATCATACTTGGTGGCTAAACGGCTGCCGACCCGATTGAGTAACAGAGAAATCCGGGCGCTGCCAACTTCGGCCAGCAATTCCTCATACAGCGAAAGCACCAGTTCGTCGCAATAACAGGAGAAGACCTCGCGCGCCTTTTCGGTCAGGAGATAGACGTAATGCGGACGGCCCACCCCCTCGCGCACCAGTTGTGTGGTCACCATCCCGCTGGCCATCAAACTAGTCAACTGCTGACGCACGGCCGTTTTAGTCACGCCCACCTGTTCTTCGATGGCTTTGATGCTCAGCGGGCCATGTCGCTGCAAAATCTCCACGATATGTCCGGCCGGGCTGTCCTGCAAGGTTCGCAGTAACGCCATGGGTTGGCTCCTTTCGTACGGCGTTGCTATATGCACTACTCGCCAGGACGATTGTATCTGCTTTAGACAATTTTGTCAAATCTATCTGCTAAAATTAAATTCTCCTGTACGGCAACCTGCTGGGAGGCGGGTACCATTGTTTTGGGCTGTCAGTTTTGCTACCCTTCCAGCACATTGCTTGCAGGGGCAGCGACCCAAAACCGGACGTGCAGAGAGGCTGGTCGCTGATGCCAAAGGAGTATCAAGGAGTATCATGAAAGCTCAAGTGCCGCAGCCTGTAACGCCCTACCAACCAGGCGATGGGTCACCCGTGGGGCCGTTTCTCACCCATGCGCCAGAACCTGAGACACGCACCTGCGTTGACCTCGAACTACTGGTGTTCATTCATCGCTTTGCCTCCGATCTGCTTCATTTTCAACTGGTAGACTGGTTTGGGCAGCATCCCGATCAGGTCATCAGCCTGGCCCTGCTGGCGCCAGCCGTGCGCCGCCCCATCGAGACGGTGCGTCCGGTCCTGGGTGATCTTGTGCTCAATGGGCTGCTCATCACCAGCCGCGTGCATGGCGAGTTGGTCTATCAACTCCGCCCAGATCCGCAGATGCAAGCCACAGTCCGGCGTTTCAGCCGGCGTTAGGGCCATGCCCATGCCTGCATCCCCGGCCAACGCAACAACGAGGCGCCAGCAGTCAATCTGCCGGCGCCTCGTCGCGATCACAAGCGCCGCGATCTCCGCTAGAACGTCTTTTCTTTTCGCTCATCTTCGGGTATAATGCGGCCTCTGATCGTTGATAATGAAAATGATGAAGACGATGAGAATGATGAGGATGATGAGGATGAGGAGAACTCAAGCACATGGAAATCACCTGGTACGGTCACTCATGTTTTCGCCTGCGCGAACGCCAGGTCACCATCATGACCGACCCTTATGAGAAATCAATCGGCTACACCCTGCCGCGACTGCGCGCCGACGTGGTGACAGTCAGTCACAATTCCCCGGGACACAACGCCACTGACGCGGTCAAAGGAGAACCGAAAGAGCTTGTGGGGCCAGGCGAGTACGAGATCAGCGGCATTTTCATCACCGGCATTTCCACCCTGCACGCGGCCGCCAAATCAGACAAGGGCGACCGCCCTGCGCTGCCGGAACAAAATACGATCTTCGTCTTTGAATTCGACAAGCTGACGGTTTGCCACCTGGGAGACCTGGGGCAGGTGCCCACTCAGGGGCAAGTGGAAGCGATGCCCAAGGTGGATGTGCTACTGGTGCCTGTGGGCGGCGGCGCCACGCTTGATGCCGCGCGCGCCGCTGAGGTGATCAGCCTGTTAGAGCCGAGCATCGTCATCCCGATGCATTATCAGACCCCGTTCTACAACGGCAAACTCGATCCGGTGGAAAAATTCCTGAAGGCCATGGGGCTGCCCGAACCACCTGCGCAGGAGATGCTCAAAATCACCGCGGCCGATCTGCCGGAGGAAACCCAGGTCATCCTGCTGGAATGTAAACAGACCTGATCCGCCGTTCAGCGCGGCTGGCCGCGGCGCCGCAGACCGTCGAAGCGTTTCTGCAGCGGCAGCGTGCGCTGATAGGTGCTCCAGTAGCGACGCAGCACCGGCTGTAAGGACTGCCAATCCACGAAGAGTGTCTGCAGATCGCGCGAGGTCACGGCCACCGGGCTGAAGCATTCCTGCACATACAGGTCGGTGATGCGCCGAATCGGCGTTTCCCCTTCAGGCAGGGCGTTGATCAGCACGCCGGCATGCTCATACGGCGTCTGCGACGCGCGTCGCCCCAGGCCGGCACGCGTGGCCCAGCGTTCCAGGCGCTCGTAAATGCGCAGGGTGATGTCGGGCGCCAGAACGGCCGGCTGCTGGCGGCGCGAACGGCGCGACAGCAGGCCCACGGCCGCACCCATCGCCGCCAGCAGGACAATCCCCACGCCAACCTGGCCGGCAAACGGGAGACTGACAAAGTTCTGTCCGGCGGGCAAGTCGCCACCAGCCACATCCTGACCCTCACCATATTTGTCTTCTTCTGCGCGCAGGTCGCGCTTTTCCTTCAGCGCCTCATCATCTGCTGTATCCTGCTTGTCCTGCGGAGCGGTCTGCTGCGCCGGGCGCACGACGGTGGGCTGCGCGGACGTCGGCTCGAACTCGACCCAACCGTAGTTGGGAAAATAGACCTCAACCCAGGAATGGGCGTTGGCTTCACGTACCCGGTACACACCGGCCTCCGCATCATAATCGCCCTGCGAGTAGCCGGCCACAAAGCGGGCCGGGATGTTGAGGCTGCGCGCCATCACGGTCATGGCTGACGCATAATAGTCGCAATAGCCTTCGCGGGTCTCGAACAGCACATAGTCAATCGGATCCACGCCTGCGGGCGGTGCGGCGATCTTTTCATTATACTGGATAGTCGTACGCAAATACTGCTCCAGCGCCACGGCCTTGTCATATGGATTGGCCGCGTTGGCGGTGACCTGCATCGCCAGCGCCTTGATGCGTGGGGGCACATTCTCCGGCAGTTGCACATAACGCTGCTGAATCGTGACCGGATAGGCGGCGCCGGCCTGTCGCAGCGATGTTTCATCGGCGGTGCTGATGGACGACACCACCTGGTAGGAATCGCCCTCTTTGAACTGCTGGCGGCTGCGCATGCGCGAGATGTCCACCGGCTGCGCCCCAGCCTCAGGCAGCGGCCCCGCGCCCGGTGCGCGCGGGAGAACGGTCACATCCGCCCGGCCGGCCACCAATGCGCCGATCGGCTGCGGCGCCGCAAAAAGCACCGACTCGCCACGCAGATAGGTTGTCACCGTCTGCGTGATGACGCGTCTGGCGCTGTAGGCCGGCGCATTGAGCGGTATATCCATGCCGATCGTGGTTGTACTCTGGTCGTTGTTGATCCATTGGCGGCCGTTGTAGGTGTCGAAGGTGACGCCGCGCCAGTAGTTACCGTTGGGCGCCTTGATGTCCATCACCACGCCGTTGCCCAGCGTGCGCGGGCCAGACAGCGTCATGCTGCGGCCAAACGCGCTCGCCAATGAGCTGGGCTGGTAGTTCAATGAACTGAACAGGCGTCCCCACTCCTGGCGCACCGTTTCCCATGGTCGTTCCAGTGGCTCGAATAGCGAACTGAGCTGTCCACCGGCCGCAGCAGTCGGCGTAACCCACGCCAACAGAATGACCAGAACTGTGAAAATGGCGCCGTCACGCAGGAAATCAAACCCGATGTCGCGGGCGTAGCGAATCCCGTTCTCCTGCCAGGCCTCTTCCTGCCGCGTCAGGTTGGCGCGCACGATCAGCAGGAAGGCGCTGATCAGGAAGATGAGCATGTAGGTACGCAGGTGGCTGGGGCCGTAGTAGCCGTTGACCAGCATGGCCAGACCCACCGGAATGACCGCACGCCAAACGCGCCCCTGTCGAAAGATGGCCCAGGCTGCCAGGTAGCCAAGCCACCAACTGAGCAGCGCGACTTGCAGCACAAACACCATGTTGTTGGCAACCGGATTGCCGCTCAGGGCGCCAGTCGTCCAGGATAGGAGTTGTTCCCAGATCACCTGCACCTTCTGGAACAGGGTCAGCTCTGCAGGGGCCAGCGTAGACGTCACAAACAGGATCCAGGCCGCGCCCACAATCAGCGCGTAGAGCCGGCTGAACGCGCCCGGCCAGCGTGTCAGCGCCAGCCCGGTGCCGGCCAGGATGCCGCCCAGCGCGGCCCATTTCACGATCGAAAGCCCGGCCGCCCACCCGGCCGCGTTGACCGACCACGCCAGGTTGAGGACCATGACCGACAGAAGCACAAAGGCCACCCATCCGCCGCTGGCATAAATCGCCAGTCGTTGGTTCTCGTCCAAGGCGGTGGTATTTGCGGCTGGGCGCAGGGTCAAACTCGCTGGTGCTTGCATTGCGGTGCTCTCGCTTTTCGCTGCTCATGCAGACGTGATGATGGGAGTGAGAATTGTTGAACTGCCTGATGTCGCGGCTTGCGGCGCGGGTATGACCGAGCATGCTCACGATTCTTGTTGCAGTCTACCGCGAGCGCGCACGGCCGTAAGTACGATCTCCTACGGTTCAGGCTGTGGCCCGGAAAATCAGACCGTTTCTTCATGAATTTTTAATCTGCCGGTCGGCTAACCGGCGCGCCACCACAGCCACGCGGTGAGCAGGGCCAGGAGCAGTAACGCGCCGCCGGCCGCGGCCATGGTTTCCAGGCGATAATCGCGCACGGCCAGGTTGACGCGCAGCGGCTGCTCTGGGCGCCCAAGCGTCGTCTGGGTAATGGCGCCGCTGAGATCGCTGTCCAGCGTCAGCCGATAGCGCACTTCGCTGGCTTGGGCCAGAGCTTCCCAGGCCGTTGCCTCCTCCTGCCACAGTCTACGCTGGATCAGGGCCAGGGAGATGGTGGTGGTCAGGGTAGCGGTAGCGGCCGGCTGCGGAGACGGAGCCAACGTGCTGCTGGCCTGGCGATAGCGCTGCGCCTGCGCCTGCCAGATGCGCTGCGCCTGCGGCAGGTCCAGGGTCTCGCTGATCTGGCGCGTGCGCCAGAAAAGGGACTCCGTTTCTTGCAGGGTTACGCCGGATGGCAGGAGCAGGGCGTGCAGCAGGGCCAGATCCGGCATATTGGCCACGCGCGCGGCCAGGCGTGCGCGCAGGGCCGGCAGCTCGTCAAGCCGGCTGAAGACCAACTGCATCTGCAAAATCAGCGCAGAGCCGGTCGCGGTGACGTGTACGCGCACGCCCGCTTCCTCGCCCAATCCGCTCAGGGCGGATTGCAGCGCGTCAACCGCTCCCGGCGCCTGCTCCTGGCGCAGCGGCAGTGTCATGGTGATGAGCTGGCGCTGGCTTGCCATGCTCACGTCGGCAACCTGGACATCGAACGCGGCGCGTGCAGCGTCCGGCGCTGTCAGCGCCGTCGGCCCCCAGACCTGTTCGATAGTCAGCCGCGCCGCGGCCAGGTCGCCGTCGCTGAGTTGTTGCGCGGCCAGCGCCAGGGCCACTTCCTGACGCAGGGCAAGCACCGGGCCGGCGGGCAGTGCAGCTTGCGCGGCCGCCGGCAGTTGCGCCAGCGCGCTGAGAAACTGGGCGGACGCCGGCCACGCGCCGCTGTGCTGCGCCTGTTGGGCCAACTCGAAATAGAGCGCGGCCAGGGCGCGGTCAAGCTCGGTATCGCCGCCGCCGCCGGCGCGAACCGCGGCCAACAGTTCGGCCGCCAGGGTGCGATAGGCAGCCTGGGTCGCAGGCTCCGTCGCCTGCTCAGCCTGGCGCTGGTACAGGTCGGCCAGCAAAAGCGCGCTTTCAGGCTGCGCGGGAGCCTCCCGCCAGGCGGTATCGAGCACGGCCACAGCCTGCGGGTAGAAGCGCGCAAAGAACGCCTGTTGTGGCGCTTCGATGTGAGCCAGGCGGTCGTACCAGCGCGCGAGTGCCAGCGTTTCAGCCTGAGCGCCCTGACGCGCGGCTTGCAGTTGGCGCCAGGCGGGTGTGGTTACGAAGATCAGGTCAAGCGGGGCGATTTCCGGGGCGTTGTCATAGCTCCACGTCAAGAGGGCGCCATCCTGGCGATAACCGCTCGGGCGCACGTCAAGCAACTGGTCTGCAGCCGGCTGTTCCGGGAAACGAACGGTCAGGCGCACGCTGCCGATCCCGCCCCAGGCCCGCACCGGCTCGTAGCGCAGCCGCGCAGCCGCGCCGCGACCCAGGGCCACGCGGTAGGTCAGGGTGGCCTCCAGCCGCGTCTGACCGTCCAGCGGCGCCGTCCAGCGCCAGCGCCGGTCATCCTCCGCGGCCAGCGCCTGCGGGACGCCGGCCACGCTCAGTTGCAGGCTCTCAGCCGGCGGCGTGTTGTCGGCGGGCTGCACCAGGGCGTCCAGGGTCAGCGTGCGGGTCAGCGGGTTCTGAAAGCGCAGCCAGGTGGTGATGTCGGCCCAGGTGCTATCCTGGTCGCTGTGGATGACCACATCCACGCGCATGGCATCCAGGCGGATGCGCGTGGATGTGCGCGGCCCCAGCGTGATGGTCGCGTTGGCGCTCAGCGTGTCGGCCGGCGCCGCGGCTTGGGGCAGACGCGCGGCTGCGCCCGTCTCGGGCCAGAGCAGCAGGGCAAGCAGCAAAATGCTCAACAGGCCGGCATGGACGGGCGCAGTTTGTCTGGCTGTTGGCGCCGCGGAAAACCGGCGCCAAAAAGGGAACTTGCCTAAAGCCCTGGAATCTGGTATGCTATGAATTACCATGACCTGCCTAATGCCACCTCAGGAGATAGGTGAACACCATGATCAAGCTACTAATGAGTTGGGATATCAAGATGGGGCGCGAGCAGCCGTACTTCGAGTTCATCGTGCGGGAATTTGCCCCCGGTCTCATGCGCCTCGGCATCCAACCGACGGAGGCCTGGTATACCATCTATGGTAATGGCCCCCAAATCCTGACCGGCGGCGTCACCGAGGATATGGAAACGATGCAGCATATTCTGAATGGTCACGATTGGCAACGTCTGCACAGCCGTTTGACTACGTATGTCACTAATTATCAGCAAAAGGTGGTAGAGGCCAGCGGGCGTTTTCAACTGTAGGTTGAAATTGCCATAGCTTCGTCGCACACACAAGCCTTGTGGCGCCTGCCATGAGGCTCTTTTTTGCACGATGACTCAGCCGGAGGCAGGCTGGGTCGAGCTGCGCTCTGCTTTTTCATGCGCCGCGGCGCTGCCGGTCGTCTCTTTGCCGCTTTCTTTGCCTGTCTCTTTGCCGCTTTCTTTGCCGCTTTCTTTACCGGTCTCTTTGCCGCTCTCTTTGCCGCTTTCTTTGCCGCTTTCTTTGCCCGCATCTTTGCCGCTCTCGGCCTTTGCAGCGGACGGGCCGGTACTGCTCCTGCTGCGATTATCGGTTACGTAAAAGCCTGAGCCTTTGAAAATGACACCAACCGGCTGAATGACGCGCGCCAGCGCGTTTTCGCCACATTCCGGGCACAGCGTTAGCGAAGCATCCACCATACGCTGTACGCGCTCAAAGCGAATTTTGCAGTTGCGACATTCATACTCATACAGTGGCATAAACTACTCCGCGGCTTGATTTCAATGTTATTCCGATGTTATTCCGATATTCATGTCTGGCTGGTACAATTAAGCCTGAATCTACCAATGGTCTTGTGGGTAATTTCCAATGCCTGGTGGCGCAAAAAATCTGTGGCTCACGTAGGCCCAAATAGACTGGCATCAGCGTCTTATGGGTCACAAACGGGCGTCATTATACACGAAGCGCAACCCTTTGACAAATGCCCCTACAAAATCGGTCTTCGTCACGACGGTGATGGCAGACAAGCGAACGGCGTTTCCTTCGACATGGGTATTCGTCTTACCGTTCGGGGTGGTGTGATTGCTTGACACTCTGTATATGGCTCCCAGAAAGAAAGGTTCGATCATGACTATACAATCTGGCCCGCCCGGCACGCGTTCATCGGTTGCGACTAGCCGGTTAATCGGAGGCATGTTGACACGACTCGCCCCTGGGCTGAGTGTGGCCGTCGTGTTGGCCGCCAGCCTCCTGTTCGTGCTACTCGCGGGCGCCACGGCGGCCGCTCCACCGCCTGGCCCTGTCGCGGCGCCTCAACCGCCAGCCGCCCTGGGCGACAATTCCCTGACGTTGACCACCGATGGCCGCGGGCTGACGGTTGATCTCCGCACGAACGCCTACGAATTGGAATCGGTAACGCTGGATGGCGCCCCCTTTGTGCGCCTGTCCGCGCCCGATACCACGCCCATGGGGGACCCCGGCACTCCTGAGATTCCCGTGCGCAACGTCCTGTTGGCCGTGCCCGTTGGCGCCACCGTCAAATTGACGGTCTTGGCGGCGGAGAGCGAGACGATACCGCTGACTGGCGCCCTGGCGCCGGCGCCATCGGCCTCACCGCGCCCGGCCGCGGCGAATGACACCTTCGATGCCCGCCCGGACGGCCTGGATTATGTTTATTTGCAGGACCCGGACCTTTCCCAACAAGATGCCTGGCTGCCCGCTGTCCTGGCCAGCGTGGACGGCGACAGCTACCTGCGTGAGCAGCGCGTCGTGCGCCTCTCTCTGCGCCCATTCCAGGTCAACCCAGGGCAGCAGAGCCTGCGCATCGTACATCATTTGCGCGTCAGGATTGACTTCGTCGGCCAACCGGTCCTGGCGGCAGACGCCTCGGCAGTCTCCCCGTACGAGCCTATTCTGCGCAGCCAACTGTTGAACTATGAGCAGGGTAAGGCCTGGCGCGTGACGCCTGCCCAGGTTCCACTGGCCGCCCGGCCGGCCGCCGCACAGATTCGCCGTCCACAGGACACGGGCGAACGCTGGCGCGTGGAGGTAGATCATGATGGCCTGGTGGCGCTCGACTATGCCACCCTGCGTGACGCCGGCGTGCCGGTTGACAGCCTTGACCCGCGCCATTTCCGCCTGTGGCGCGATCAACAGGAGGTGGCACTCCTGGTTGAAGGAGAGAGTGACGGCCGGTTCGATGCAAGCGATCGGATCATCTTCTATGGCCAGCAGACGCAATCGCGTTACACCACGATCAACGTCTACTGGCTGACGCAAGCCAGCGCGAACGGCCTGCGCATGACCACACGCAGCGCGCCGCCACAGGTGGGCACGCCGCCCGCCGGTTTCTGGCGCTCGATTCACTTTCAGGAGAGCCACTTTTATCTCAGTGACCTCCCACGCGAGGAAGGCGCCGATCACTGGTACTGGGCAAGTTGGTCAACAGGACGCCGCGGGGCCGCACCCACCCACACGATCACCGTCACGCTGCCTGGTCTGCTGCCTGATGCGGGCGGAACGCTGACGGCCACCCTGCGCCCGAACGTTTACGGTCAAAGCAGCGACTACTTCATCAATCCCGACCATCATCTGCGCTTTCTGGTCAATGGCATCTTTGTCGGCAATGCCTATTTCGATGGCCTCAGCCCGTTTCAACAAACCTACATCTATAATCAGAGTCTGCTGCAGACCGGCGACAACGTCTTTCAGCTCAACGCCGTGTCCGACATCGGCATGGAGCAAGAGTCCGGTCACGTGCAGTGGTATGAGGTGGGTTACTGGCAGGCGGCGCGAGCTTTGGATGACCAGATCGAATTCACCGGCGTTTCTCCTGTGTATCAACTGGCAGACTTCAGCGGCAACAACCTGCTGCTGCTCGACATCAGCAACCCGCTGGCGCCTGTGCGTTTGACCGATTACACACTGGAGCCGGCTGACAGCCTGGTCAGCGTGCGCTTCAGCGATGGCGGCCGCGCCGCGCGCTATGTGGCGCAGAACAGCGCCCTGGCGTCCGCGCCGCGGGCGGTGAGCGCGGATACGCCTTCCAGCCTCGGCGCCACGAGCAACCAGGCCGACATGATCATCATCAGCCCTGAGACCTTCCTGGATTCACTGGCGCCCCTGGTCAGCCTGCGCCAGAGCCAGGGCCTGCGGGTGTCGGTCATCAACGTCCAGGATGTATACGATGAATTCAGCGGCGGCGTCTTCGACGCGGAGGCGCTGCACAGCTTTCTTGCCTATGCCTACTACAATTGGCAATCGCCGCCGCCGCGCTTCGTCCTCCTCGTTGGCGACGGGCACTACGATTTCAAGAATTTCCTGGGAACGAACGCGCCCAACCCGATGCCGCCCTACCTGAAAATGGTTGATCCCTACCTGGGCGAAACCTCCTCGGACAATCGCCTGGTCACGGTTGCCGGCAGTGACGTGCTGGCAGACATGGCCATCGGGCGCCTGCCGGTAAACACCTACGACGAAATCAACGCCCTGGTGAGCAAGATCGTCAACTACGAGACAGTGCCTCTGAGTGGCGACTGGTATTTGCGGCATCTGTTCATCACCGATAATCCGGACGGCGCCGGTAATTTCTGGAATCTTTCTAACGCCGTGGCCGATGTGCTGGTGCATGCGCCGTATGTGGCCAACAAAATCTATTTCGGGCAGCCGCCTTTCACTTCGCCGCTGGCGACTCGTCAGGCCATCTTGAATGCTTACAACCAGGGCGCCCTCATCGTCAGCTACGTGGGTCATTCGTCTATCCCCTGGTGGGCAGCCGAAATCCTGTTCAGCACCACCCAGGTGCCTCTGTTGAACAACGAGGAGCGAACCCCGATCATGCTGCCGATGACCTGTTACGATGGCTATTTCCACGATCCGCGTTTCCCGTCGCTGGGGGAGACCGTGGTGCGTGTCAGTGGACGGGGCGCAGTTGCCAGTTGGTCCGCCACCGGGCTGGGCGTGGCTCACGGTCATGACTACCTGGAGCGGGGCTTCTACACATCGGTCTTCATCAACGGTAACCCCAGCCTGGGCGATGCCACCACGGTCGGCAAGGTGAACCTCTACACCAGTGACCCCCGTTTCCTTGACCTGGTTGACACCTATCTCCTCTTTGGCGACCCGGCCATGAACGTCGCGCTGATTGACACCGACCTGCAGGTTAGCGATCAGGTGGCGCCTGCCGGCCCGTTGACGCAGGGCGAGCGAGTGACCTACACCATGCACTACACCAATGCGGGGCCGGCCGCCGCTGCCAACACGCAGTTGACCCTGGAACTGCCGGAGTCGCTGCTCGCTGTTTCGATTGACTCGTCGGCGCCAATCACGGCCGACCCCATCACGCCTCATGTTTGGTCCCTGGGCGCCCTGGCGGCCGGCGCCACCGGCGCGGTCACGGTCACGGCACAGGTCAGCCCAGATGTGACGCCGGCCGACCTGCCGCTGATCATCGGCGGCCATTTGCGGACCACGTGGCGCGAGCGCACCCAGGCCAATAACGGCCAGTCCTACACGCTGCAGATGGCGCCGGCCGATCCGGCCGTCAGCCTGCTGACGGCGCCGGCCAGTGTGATTCAACCCGGCGATCGGGTCACCTTCACCATTGGCTATGTCAACCAGGGCGCGGGCATTGCGACGCAGGGCCTGTTGACCTTCCCGCTGCCCGCCGGCGTGCTGGCGCCGGTGATCACCTTCAGCGGCCCTGCGTTGACCGCCGTGCCTGGCTCAGCGTTCGCCTGGCGTCTGCCCGATCTGCCGCTGGGCGCCGGAGGCCAGGTCATTGTCGCGGTCACGGTAGATCCAAATCTGGCGCCGGGTCAGAGCGTCATCGCGGGCGTCGTACACCTGAGTACCGCCTGGCTTGATAGCAACACGGCCAACAACCAGGCCAGCGCCTCGCTGTTGGTCAATGTGGTTGACGCCTACGAGCCGGACGACGGCCTGCTGCAGGCCAGTTACCTGCTGGCGCCTGGCGTACAGATGAATCACACCTGTCACCGCGCCGGTGATGTGGACTGGATTCGTTTCGACGCCAGGTCGGGCGTCGCCTATTACCTGCGGACATTCAACCTGACCGGGAGCGGCGACACTGTCATCTCCCTGCATGACAGCTTGGGTAACGAGTTAGCCAAGAATGACGACTATCTGCCGGGAAGCCGGTGGTCAGGGATTGATTGGACGGCCGCGATAACCGGTAAATACTTCATGCGCATCATTGGCAGTGGAGAACCGTGGTGCGGCTTCCGCTACGATGTGCGTATCACCACCTCGCTCGTCACCTTTCTGCCAACCATAGGCAAGCTGGCGCCCGCAACGAGACTTGTAAGCCAACCGTAAGGTCGTCTTACTTGACCCTGCCTGTCGTGAAGCTATACTGTCGGGTGTACTGATCATTTAGAATTTTCAGTACACCCGACAAGCATTGCAGCCATGCATGATACGATCTGGACGGCTCGTTCGGAATCGCGCATGCAAGAATCGTATATTCGTGTAGGTTGGTCATGTCACGACATCTTTCGCTCGCTACCAGGCAGATTCCCTCCACACTCATGCCAATCCGTACCTCAACCGATATTCTGTCATATGGTCATTGGGAAGGGCGTCATCCAGTGCATAACCGTGTTCTCATCATCCGCTCCGAACCAGCGTTGACTTCGGAATTACTCATCCAGACCTATCGCGACCGGGGATATTTGGTGGAAGCTGTCACAGCGAGCTTGCCCCGTGAAGATATTTTACGCGCCGCCGGGGATAGTCAAATTGCGGTCGTTGAACTGCGCAGCGATGATTCGCCTATGTTCGAGCTGTGCGAATATCTGCGTGCCCATTGGACAGGGCCTTTGCTCATTCTCACCTCAGCCTTCGCCAACGCGGATGTCGTGCGCGTCTACCAGATGGGCGCTGACGGACATTATCCTTACCCATGCAACATGCGTGTGGTCATGGCGCGCACCGAGGCGCTTCTGCGCCGTTCACAGGGAAAACTCCGCGTCGAAGCGCGCCACTAGTAGTTGGCTTTCATCCCCAGATACCAGCTCCGCTGACCGAACTCCATTATCCGTGTATCCGTGTCCACCCTTGTGAATCCGCGTACCAACTCCTGTTGCATCACCCACGCCGGTTCTTGTAAGCAAACCGTAAACGAAAAACAGTTGTTGGGCGTATGCCACCGTGTTACAATCACCCCGACAAGAGAGTATCGTTTTTTTCTGTGCATGGGCATGGGCCGCAACACAGATCGTATTTCAGGAGGATCACACATGAATCGAATGATTGACACAGCCAACCGACAGACAGCCAGCAAGCCGCTCACCTTGATGGTGCGCACGCTGCTGGTGCTCGCCTTTGCCGGCGCTCTTTTCCTGCTCCCCGCGGCGCCGATTGCATTGGCTGGCAATCCCGACACGCCGCTCGATATCTTGTACCAGGCCGGCACCTGCGAAGACCCAAACTACGCCATAGCCGTTGCTGGCGTGGGTCTCAATGGCGCCACTTCCGGCGCCATGTCGTTGACCATCCCTGCCACCGCCACGGTAGTGCAGGCCTATCTGTTCTACGTGGGCTACGACTCCACTGATACCAGCGGCGGCGACCCCAACATCACCTTCCAGCGCGACGCCCTGGCGATCAATCCGATTGTCGCCATTGACCAGGGCGGCCCGGCCTTCTGGCAAACATCCAAGTGGGCCTGGGCCTTCCGCGCTGACGTCACCAGCTTCATTGCGGCTGGCGCCCACACCTACACGGTCGCGGGCTTGAACGCCTTTACGTCGCCCGTCCTGAAGACCGAAGGCGCCGAGTTGGTAGTCGTCTACAAGGATGTCAGCGCCGGCGCCCAGGCAGTTTACCTCTACGCTGGCATGGACATGGTGCAGACACGCAGCGGCCCGCCCGCGGGCGCCGGCTCGATTCCCGTGGTGGTTGGACCTTTTGACACGGCTTCCGTCGTGCGCACCGTCAAACTCAACACCATCGTGGGCGGCGGCAACCTGAACCCGCTGAGCAACGAATCTGCGCTGTGGTACTCTTCCGGCCTCGTAGTGCCTCCAGGCGACATCTACGGCGCAACGCTCATTGCCAACAACCCGTTCGTCGGCGCCCAGGGTAATTACTGGGACAGCCACGCCAGCACCGCCAGCCTACCGATTGGCGACAAGGTTGTGGCGGTGCAGGTTGAGTCCAAGGACCTCAACGGCGCAGCGCTGGAATGGATTGCGCAGACGGTGGAAATCCCGCTGGCCTGCCCGACCGTCCAGGTTACCAAGACCCTCACCAGTAACAGCTACGTGCTTGAGGGCGGCCAGGCTACCTTCCGCATCAACGTGGCAAACACCGGTAACACCAAGCTGACCGTTGTCCACCTGCATGACGCTTTCGACACCGTGCATCTCAACTACAACACGGCGAACCCCACGCCCAACACCTTCAGCGAGCCGTTGGGCACTATTGACTGGACCGATTTGACCGGCGTAGCGCCCAACGGTTTCAATCAGGACCTGATGCCGGGTCAGCAGTTCACCGTGACGGTCACCTTCAATGCGGCCGTGGCGAACGGGTTGATCCCGGTTCTCAACACGGCCAATATCATCACCTCGACGACCAAAGACGAGAATGATCGCAACCCACCGCCCAGCACCAGCACCACCCAGGTCATTATCGTCAAGCCCTCGATCCTGTTGGAGAAGACCGTAACAACCCAGGCTGGCATCTGCCCCGGCGCCGAAAACCTGGACGTACCGATGGGTTCCACGGTCAAGTACTGCTACCGCGTCACCAACACCGGCGACACCTACCTGGTCAACATTGTCATCACTGACGACAAGATTCCCGGCACGATCGGCACCATCCCTGGTCCGTTGGCGCCCGGCGCAACCTCGACCTTTGTCTCTGCCACAGCCGTGATCAACGCGGATACGCTGAACACCGGCACCGCGACCGGCACGCCCAGCACGTCGGGCGGCACCCCTCTGCCCAACATCCCGAATGTCACCGACACCGACCCGGCTAATGTCCGTGTGACCGGCAAGATCGGCGACTTTGTCTGGAACGACCTCAATAATAACGGTATTCAAGACTCCGGCGAAACCGGTCTGCCCAATGTGCTGGTCAATCTGTATGCGAACAGCACCTGCACAGGCACCCCGTCGGCCACACAGACCACCAATGCCAGTGGCTTCTATCAATTCATCAATCTGCTGCCCGGCAGCTACTGCGTGCAGGTGGCCGCCAGCAACTTCAGCGGCGCCGGCGCGCTGGTCAGCTGGAACACCAGCCCCAAGGACCAGGGCGGCGATGACACCAAGGACTCCGACGGCGATGTGTCTACACACAATGCCCCGGTGACATTGGCTTCGGGCGCAACCGACAACACGATTGACTTCGGCTTCTGGAACCCCAGCAGTCTGGGCGACTTCGTGTGGAACGATGTCAATGCCAACGGTATCCAGGACAGCGGCGAGGTTGGCATCAGCAACGTCAAGGTGAATCTCTATAATAATGGCACCTGCACCGGCACGGCGCAAGCCACCACCAACACCAACGCCAGCGGTCTGTATTCCTTCACGAACCTGATCCCAGCCACCTACTGCGTTCAGGTGGATAGCACCAACTTCAGCGGCGCGGGCGTGCTCTTGGGTTGGAACAGCAGCCCCAAGGACCAGGGCGGCGATGACACCAAGGACTCCGATGGCGACACCGTCACCCACAACAGCCCGGCCATCAGCCTGGCCGCCGGCGCCAACAACCCGACGATTGACTTCGGCTTCTGGAATCCGTCCACCCTGGGCGACTTCGTGTGGAACGACATCAACGGCAACGGTATCCAGGACAGCGGCGAGACCGGTGTCAGCAATGTGACCGTCTACCTGTACAACAACGGCGCCTGCACCGGCAGCCCCATCAACTCGACAACGACGAATGCCAGCGGCGCTTACAGCTTCACGAACCTGGTGCCCGGCACCTATTGTATCGAAGTCGCCAGCATCAACTTCAGCGGCGCCGGGCCGTTGGTCGGCTGGAACAACAGCCCCAAGGATGCGGGCGGCGATGACACCAAGGACTCCGACGGCGACGTCAATCATCGGTCGCCGGCCATCACCGTGCCCGCGGGCGCAACCAACACCACGATTGACTTCGGCTTCTGGAATCCCAGCAGCCTGGGCGACTACGTGTGGAACGATGTCAATGCCAACGGTATCCAGGACGGCAGCGAAGTGGGCATCAGTGGCGTGACCGTCAACCTGTATGCCAATGGCACCTGCACGGGCAGCGCACAGAGTTCGACCACAACCAACGCCAGCGGCGTCTACGGTTTCAGCAACCTGGTGCCTGGCACCTACTGCGTCGAAGTAGCCTCGGGCAACTTCAGCGGCGCGAGCGTCCTGGTCGGCTGGAGCAGCAGCCCCAAGGATCAGGGCGGCGATGACACACGCGACTCGGATGGCGACATCGTGACCCATCGGTCGCCGGCCATCAGCCTGGCCGCCGGCACGAACAACCCGACGATTGACTTTGGCTTCTGGGATCCGAGCAGCCTGGGCGACTTCGTCTGGAACGACTATGACGGCGATGGTATCCAGGACGTGGGCGAGCCGGGCCTGGCCAATGTCACGGTCAACCTGTTCGCCAACGGCACCTGCACCGGCGCAGCCCAAAGCACCACCACGACCAACGCCAGCGGCATCTACGGCTTCAGCAGCCTGGTGCCCGGCACCTACTGTGTACAGATTGTCGGAACCAACTTCTCCGGCGCCGGCGTCCTGGTGGGCTTCAACAGCAGCCCCAAGGATCAGGGCGGCGACGACACCAAGGACTCCGACGGCGACACCATCACCCATAACAGCCCGGCCATTGCGCTGCCGGCTGGCACCGATAACCCGACCATTGACTTCGGCTTCTGGAAGCCCGGTCAGATCGGCGACTTCGTGTGGAACGACATCAACGGGAACGGCGTGCAGGATGGGGGCGAAGTGGGCATTGCGAACGCCACCGTGCGTCTCTATCCCAATTCAACCTGCACCGGATCGCCGCAGGCCACCACAACGACCAGCCCCAGCGGCCTGTATACTTTCTCCAACTTGCCGGCCGGCAACTACTGCATCGAAGTAGTCACGGCGACCGGTGTCTTGATTGGTTGGAACGCCAGCCCGCAAGATCAGGGCGGCGACGATACGAAGGACTCGGACGGCAACCCCATCACGCATATCGCACCGTTGGTGCTGGCGCCGGCGCAGACGAACACCACCATTGACTTCGGTTTTTGGAACCCCTCCTGCCTGGGCGACATCATCTACACCGATTCCAACGGCAATGGTACCCAGGATGGCTGCGCCGATCCCAACAACCCGCTGAGCTGCGCGGAGTCCACAGGTATCAGTGGCGTGCCCATTATCGTCTCAGGCCCCAACGGCTTTAGCGCCTCCTTCCTGAGCGGCAGCTCCCCAGCGGGCGTCTATCGTCTGAACAACCTGCTGCCCGGCACCTACACGATCAGTGTGCCGGCTGCGATCAGCCCGAACTTCATTCGCACCACGGCCAGCCCGCGCGTCATCACGCTCACGGCTGGGCAGTGCGACCTGTCGGTTGACTTCGGCTACATTGGCCCCACCGGCATCAACCTGCAGCGCTTCGACGCCGCCTGGCAGAACGGCTCCGCCACCCTGGTGTGGCAGACCGTGAGTGAAAACGGCGTGGATGGCTTCGACATCTACCGGGCGCCGGCGATTGACGGCGAACGCGAACGCGTCAACGACGCCCTGATCCTGGTGCAAGGCGCCGGCGCTGTCTACACCTTCGTTGACACCTCGGCCATCCCGTCCAAGGACTACTTCTACTGGCTGGTCACCCGACCGGGCGATGAGGTTCTTGGTCCCTGGCACCTGGCGCCTACCATCGCCCCGCGCATGTTCTTCCCCGGCATTCGGCGCTAACACAGCGCTCGCCTTCAACTAGATACACCCGGAGTTCGCAAGAACTCCGGGTGTCTTTTTTTCTGCGCCAGACCATCCGAGCCTCAACATCCCCGGCGTTTGCATCCTCAGCCGTTGATTTTCAGCCCACAAAACAAGCAACGCCTTTTCTTGGGCATGGCTCATCAAAGGTACTACGCGCTGGCAAAACCAAAACACCGGGGGTACCATTGTCAAAGGGCGTTCCGACATCTAAACTGTGACCAGATTCGAGCGTCTACGCTCACGTTTGTTGGAGATTGCCTCATGGCCACAGTCACATACCGGATCAGAACCTGTGTTACCGCGACGTTCCTGCTGAGTTTGCTGACCGCCGTTGTTCATCCACTACCCGTCACTGCTGCAGCGCCGCAGTCTGGCAGCGCATACCGGGTGACTGTGGATCGCACCGGCATGTACCGCCTCACCTATTCTGACCTGGTCAATGCCGGCGTGCCCGTGGCAGACCTGGCGCCGCAGCATCTGCATCTTACTTCCGGCTACCCGGCGGTTGAAGTTGCCAGCGAGATCACCGGCGCCAGCGACGGACGCTTCGACCCGACGGACGAGATCCGTTTTTACGGGCAGGCGCGCGACAGCAAGTATGGCGCCATGAATACGTACTGGCTGGCCTACGATAATACTGACGGTGTGCGCATGGCCGTGCGCAACGGTACCCCCGCGAATGGTACGACGCCGTCAGCCTTCCAAACCACAGCGATGTTCGAGCAAGACCTGCTCTACCGCTCCTCACTCCCTTTCCTGGACCAGGCCGATCACTGGTTTTGGGATGGCTGGGCGGTTGAAGCCGGCCACAGTCAGACCATCTCCTTCACGCTTCCGGTAACCAACCCCGTCGCGGCCGCGGCCAGCCTCCTGGTGGCCTACCAGGGCGAGTTCTTCTCCTACATCGTATCGCCCGATCATCATGTGCAGGTTGTCCTGAACGGCCATCTCCTGGGTGAAGCCACCTGGGATGAGGCCCTGCCTTTCAACAAGACCTTCAACTTCGATGGAGGCTGGTTGCTCAGGGGTGATAACACCGTGGCGATCACGGCCTTTGGCGACACCGGGCTGGCGGTTGAGAGCGGCTACGTTGATTTCATGACCCTGACCTATCAGCGCACCTTTGCCAGCGCCGGCGCTGGCCTCCAATTCGATGCTGATGGTCCCGGCGCCTGGCATCTGCAGGCAACCGGTTTTGGCAGCAGCCAGGTTGTCGTTTACGATGTGACCAATGCAGACACGCCCCAGGCCATCAGCCAGGTGCGCGTGCAGCCGGCAGGCAGCGCCTTCACCCTTGATTTCAGCGATGTGGTCACCGCCGAGACGCACTATGTAGCCGTCGGCGACAACGGCTGGCTGACGCCGCGTGCGATTCAGGCTGACACACCGTCCGACCTGCACAACAGCGCGAATGGCGCCGATTACATCGTGATCAGCTACCCCGATTTCCTCAGCGCCGTGCAGCCATTGGCCGATTATCGAGCGTCCACCGGTCTGCGGGTCAAGGTGGTCAATGTTCAGGACGTGTATGACGAGTTTGGCGGCGGCCTGCTGAGCGCCGAAGCCCTACATGATTTCCTGCAATTCACCTATTCCCAATGGACACCTCCCGCGCCCCGCTATGTGCTCCTGGTGGGTGACGGTACGTACGATTTCAAGGACGTGGCCGGCCGTGGCAATCAGACCTTCATCCCGCCCTATCTGGCGCTGGTAGATGCCCTGAATGGCGAGACCGCGGCCGACAATGACTACGTCAACTTCGACAGTGATCCCCTGCCAGAAATGGCTATCGGGCGCTTCCCGGTCAAGACGGCGGCCCAAACCAGCACGATCGTCAACAAGGTGTTGGCCTATGAAGCAACGCCTGTCACCAGTGATTGGATGCGCAAAGCCACGTTGGTTGCCGACAAGTACGATCCGTTGGCCGGCAATTTTGCGGCGCTGTCGGATGAGGGCCTGGCCTATTTTCCCCCGGAATACAGCGTGGATCGCATCTACTACGGCACGGCCTCCTATCCCACGGCGCAGACGGTCTACAATGCGCTCCTCGGCGCGGTCAACAACGGGCGTTTCTTGGTCAACTATACCGGTCATGGCGACAGCCGTTCCTGGGGCGGCTCGCTCCTGCGCTCCCTGCACGTCAGCAACATGGTCAACGGTAACCGCCTGCCCGTCATCACCACCATGGGCTGTGAGGTCGGCTACTTCATCTTTCCGTATTATGATGCGCTGAGTGAGGTGCTCGTCACGCAGGCAGGCGGGGGCGCGGTCGCCACCTGGGCCGGCAGCGGCAGGGGCACCTCGATCGGTCAGCAATGGCTCTACAAGGGTTTTCTAAGCGCCGTGTTCGAGCAGGGCGTCAATGAACTCGGCGTGGCGCTTGACCTGGCGAAGCAGCATCTCCTGTCGAATGCCCCCCAGTGGGTCAGCCTGGTTCACACCTTTCATCTCTTTGGGGATCCCGCGCTGCGCTTCCCCATGCCGCGGGCAGAGACCAACGTCACGATGACAGCCACCCCGACACAGCCCAGGGCCGGCGAGATGATTACTCTCACGGTTGCTTTTGCCAACCAGGGGCAGTTGGTGGCCCGCAGCAGCCAACTGACGGTGACGCTGCCGTCCGAAGTGATCGGTGGACATTTCTTCACAGAGGGCAACCTGGGCGAGGTTCGCTCCGCCGGCGCGCAGTCCACCTTGACCTACTCCCTGGGCGATCTGGCCGCTGGTCAAACCGGCACGCTCTACGTGGTTGGCACCCTGGCCGTCACCCTCAACCCTGGGACCCCCCTGAGTGTGGCGGCGCAGGCCAGATCGGTCAATCCCGACGGAAACCCGCAAAATAACGCCTTTGACCTGACCGTTACCGTTGGTCAGATACAAGGAAGCCTGGGCGGCGTCAATTTTGTTGATACGAATGGCAACGGGCTGCGCGATGGCGACGAAGTTGCGGGCCTCGCCGGCATCCCGGTGGCCATCCTGAACGGCAGCGGGGCGGTGGTCAGGCTGACCACGTCGGGTCCAATGGGCGCCTGGCGCGTGGACGGGCTTGACCCAGGCGCCTACAGCGCAGCCGTTGATCCACAGGGGCTGGTAATCACAACACCGAGCCACGTACCGGTAACTCTGGAGGCCGGCGCCTCGATCCTGGATGTGTACTTCGGGTTCCTGCAGCCCACGGCTGTCATGATTGTCAGCTTCGAGGCTGCCGCCAACGATGACAACATCCTTGTCAGCTGGCAGGCGATTTCACAGCGTGGCGATGAACTGTACCAGGTGGAACGCTCGTTGCAGGCGGAAGACGGCTATGTTCCGGTCAGCCCGCTGCTTGCCAGTGCAACACACCCCGATGGCCGTTTTACCTGGGAGGATGACCAGGTCGAAGCCGGTCAGGTTTACTGGTACAGACTCGTAATCCAGCCTGGAAACACAATCGTAGGCCCGGTGGCCGGCTATGCGGGCGGCCAGCATTTGTTTATCCCCCTGGTTAGCCGCTGAGCAAACACGCAGGCCCCAACAAGCCGCATGACGAACGAGATGAACGGGTGGTTGATCCACGGATCCCACCCGTTTTTTGCGGGCTTTTTCGTCGCGATCTGCAACGGGAATAGCGAAAAATTGACGTGACAAGGGCTTTGGCTATAATATAGAATCATGTTGTCAAAACTGAATCCGGTTGGTATCGTTCAACAACATAGACAGACAGTATTAGATTACAGGGGTTACGAAAGGAGTACGGACCATGCTTTTCGTGCGTGAACTCCAAACAGATGAACGCCAGGCTCTTGACCAAGCGGCCAACAATCCCTCCCTGGATTGGTCACAACGCGCACGCATCATCTTGCTATCGGCGGCCAGCAAGACGGTTCCTGACATTAGTGCAGAAGTGAGGCTTCACCCCATTAACGTGCGCAAGTGGATCCACCGCTTCAATATGCGCGGCTTGGCAGGCCTGCGTTCTGGCAAGTCACCGGGGCGCCCGCCGGTATTTTCGGAGACACAGCGCCAGGAGATCGCCGATTTGGCCCACGCCAACCCGAGGGAGGTTGGTTCGGCTTTCGATCGCTGGTCGTTACAACGCCTCCGTGAACATCTCATGACGCACAACATCGTAGGGTCAATCAGCGCCGAGACCGTTCGTCAAATTCTTCTCGACTGAACCACCCGCTAACCTCAATTCACGACCATCCATAGCCCTGCTCACAAGGCAGGGCTTCTTGTTGCCTGGCATCTGGGCAGAGCGATCGGCGCCCAAAACCCCTCCAGCGTTTCTTGGTACCACCGCGCTATTGAGTTTGGGCATGGAGTTTCGTACTATGTGAAATACCAGGAGATGATTATCTCTTTTCAATTCACGCTCCCAACCTCAGGAGGAACCATGTTATTTGTACGCAAGCTCACGGAGAATGAGCGTCAAAAATTGGCGGATGTCGCAATCTCCCATGCCGCCTATGATTGGGCACAGCGCGCACGCATCGTACTGCTCTCGGCCCAGGGGCGTTCAGTACCAGAGATCGGCGACGAAGTGAATCTGCACCCGATCAACGTCCGCAAATGGATTCACCGTTTCAACGCGTATGGGGTCGAGGGACTGCAATCTGGCAAATCGCCCGGTCGCCCGCCCGTATTTTCCGAAGAACACCGCGATCGGGTTCTCTCCACGGCGCGCAAGAACCCGCGTGACTTAGGGCTTCCATTTGACCGCTGGTCGTTGCAAAGACTGCGTGATTACTTGATAGAAAGGCAATTGGTGCCATCCATCAGCGCCGAAACCGTGCGCTTGATTCTCTGGTCGCATGGTTTGCGCTACAACATGCGGCAAGAGTGGAGAACACCATTTACGTTTGCCTGGCTGGAAGAGTTCGAAGGCGTGCGCGTGGGCGCCATGCGCTAGTGCATGCCAGTCTTCACCGCCAGGCGCTAGTGCGCGCCAGTCTTCACCCCCAGGCGCTAGTGCGTGCCAGTCTTCACCCCCAGGCGCTAGTGCGTGCCAGCCTTTGGCGCCAGGCGGTTGTCGTCCCCGCATCAACGCCTTGCCCCTGCTGGCTCGCGCTGACCGTCCCCTTCGATGTCCGTGTTCGAGACCCCCGATAGCACCGACACCTCTTTCTGTAAGTTTATCCAAGCCACCTGCCAAAATCAACGATCTGTAAGCCAAAGGTAAGGTAAAGACGTTGACTTCACTGGTAAAGTAGCCTACAATTAAATTGTCCGGCTACCAGGCATAAGCAGCCAGGCCGACCCCCGGATTGACGCCCTACCTGCATGAGAGAGCCGCTCTTCGAGCGCTGTTTGGAGATACTTACAGATGATACGAAAATCAGCCTATGTGATTTTCATGTTGTGTTTTGTGATCGGTGCGATGGCGCCGGTTGCTGTCGGCGCTGAGGCCATGACGGCGCCTGTTGAGCCTGCGACCCCGGCTATCGGAGTCAGCTACAAACTCCAGGTGGCTCAGGAAGGTATGTATCGGCTAACCTACACCGATTTGCAAACAGCCGGTTTGCCGGTTGACACACTCAACCCGGCGCAACTGCAAATCTTCGCAGGCGGTTCAGAAATTGCCATTTTCGTGGCCGGTGAGGGCGACGGGATCTTTGATTCCAGCGACTATGTGGCTTTCTACGGCAAGCCAGTTCACACGCTGTACACCGATATCAACACCTATTGGCTCGTGTTTGGCGAAGCCAACGGCCTGCGCATGACCCAACGCGATGTGACGCCAGCCGGCGGCGTGCCGCAGTCCGCCTTTGCCACCACGATGCATTTCGAGGACAACCAGTTGTACGATGGCAAAATACCAAGCACCGAAGGCGGCGACCACTGGTATTCGTCGAACTACTTCTTCCTGCTCTGCTCTACGCCCAGCACCTGCCCAACGCAGACGCTGAGTTACCCAATGAACCTACCCGGCCTGGCCAGCGGATCGTTTGCTGCCAGCCTGCATGTCGCCCTGCGGGGGGTCTGGTCGAACCCGTTTGTCAATCCCGATCACCTCGTGACGTTCTATCTGAATGGCACGTTGCTTGGCGACGTCTCCTGGGACGATTACGAACTAAGTAACACCACCCTCGCCTTCGATCAGTCCATTTTGCAGATCACGAACACCGTGACCGCCACGGCCGTGGTCGTTGGCAGCGGCGTTCAGGACCAAATCTACCCCGACTGGTTTGAACTGACGTATCATGATGTGCCTGCAGCGCGCAGCGATGTGGCCCGTTGTGACGCCGATAGCGCCGGCACGCTGGCTTATGCGATTGGCGGTTTTACGGACTCCAACATTCACGCCTTCGATGTGACCGATGCAAACCACCCCACACGCCTGGTCAACGCCGCTGTCACCGGAGCGCTGGCACCCTTTACCCTGGAATTCTCTGATGTGCGCGCGGCGCCGAACAGCCGTTGCCTCAGTTTGGCCGACGCCGCCTTTCTGACGCCCCTCAGCATCACCCTGGACACCCCTTCGAATCTGAAAGCGTTAACGAATGGCGCCGATTACCTCGTCATCACGCACCATGACTTCCTGGCCCAGGCAACCCAATTGGCCAATTATCGTGCCAGTCACAATCAGTACGCCACGGCCGTGGTTGATGTGCGGGATATCTATGATGAATTTAGCTTCGGCCTGATGAGCCAGCAAGCGATCAAAGATTTTCTGACCTTTGCCTACAACAACTGGCAGCCCCGCCCGCAGTTCGTCCTCTTGATGGGGGACGCAACCTACGACCCGAAGGGCTTCAGTGCAATACCCGATCAGGTCTTTGTTCCCGCTTTTCTTGCCATGAGCGATTCCTTCATGGGAGAAACGGCCGCGGATAATCGCTACGTGGACGTAGACAATAACAAGATGCCCGATATGCACCTGGGACGCTTCCCGGTCAACACCGTGGCTGAAGCTCAAGAAATGGTGGATCGCGTCGTGAGCTACGAAGCCCAGGCGCCCGATCAAGCGTGGAATCGTCGTGTGATCTTCGTAGCCGACGACGCCGATGGCGCCGGCAACTTTTCCGAACACAGCAACCTGGTTGCAGATCATATCTTGCCAGCAACCTTCACCCAATCCAAGCTCTATTTCCGTGTCAACTACACCAGCGCCAGCGCCCTGCGTACCGCACTGCTCAATGGCATCAACAGCGGCGCCTTGTTCGTCAACTACAACGGCCACTCCTCCATTCCCTACTGGGGCGGTGAGCGCTACTTCCGCACCAGTGACGTGGCGACGCTGACCAACGCCGGACGCTGGCCGGTGATGCTCCCCATGACCTGCCTCGAAGGGTACTACATCGTGCCCGGGTACAAGTCGCAGGGAGAGACGGTCGTGCGCACCCTGGGGCGAGGCGCCATTGCCAGTTGGTCGCCCACAGGCCTGGGCGTGGCAACCGGCCACACCGAGCTTTACACCGGCTTCTATGAGGCTATTTTCGAACAGGGCATCTTACAGCTCGGGCCGGCCACCACCGCCGGCAAGCTCAAGCTTTTCAATACCAGCAGCCCATTCAAGGAACTGTTGGACAACTACATCCTTTTCGGCGACCCTGCGCTGACCCTGGCGTTGCCCGCGGCCGATCTTGGCATCAGCAAATCTGTGGAGCCGGCCGGCTCTGTAGCGCCAGGACAGCCGCTGACGTACACGATTACCGTGAGTAATACCGGACAGTTGAGCGCCAGTGGTGTGCGCATCACCGAGACGCTGCCTTCTGAATTGAGCAATGTGGCTTGGAGCGCCAGCCATGGCGATGTCATCCTTGAAACGGGCAGCAACCTGGTCTGGACCGTCGCTGCGCTGGCAGCCGGGGAACAGCGCACCATCACCCTGAACGGCGCCGTCACCAACACGATTACGTCAACCACGATCATCACCAACACCGCCCAGGTGAGCGGCGACCCGCCCGACCGGCGCTCAACAAATAACAGCGCCACGGTGACAACCCAGGTGGCGACAGGCGCCTCGGATCTGGGTGGCCTGGTGTGGGCCGACATCAGCGGTGATGGCTCACCCAACGAAAACCCACTGATGGGTCTGCAATCCTTTGTCATCGCCGTTCTCGATCAGGGCGGCGCCACCGTCGCCACTACCCTCAGTAACAGCAGCGGGCAGTGGAGCATCAATGGGTTGCCACCCGGCACCTACAACGTTGTGATTCAATCGCTGCCTGGCTTCATTCCGACCACGCCGACCAGCCGCATCGCCATTGCGACACCCGGTCAGAACCTGCTCAATCTCAACTTCGGCTATGTCGTGCCCACCGGGGTTGGACTGAGTTCGTTCACGGCCAGTGTGGAGGGCGCCCAGGTGCGTGTGGCATGGACCTCGCTGCGTGAGTTGAACCTTGTTGGCTACTACGTGTATAATAGCCCCACAGCAAATGGCTTGCGAACCCGGATCACGAACGAAATCGTTCCAGCCCAGGGCAACGCCAGCAGCTATGTGGCCCTGGATCCGGCTGGAAACAGCGGCGAGTTCTACTGGATCGAAGCAGTTGCCCCCGATGGCAGCACCTGGTACGGCCCCACGGCGGCGCAAGCGCAGAATTGGCACCATGTCTTTCTGCCTGTTGCGCAACGTTAGCGCCCTGCCTGCGTCTTAGAAAGAGGTAATATCGGTACCGCATCGTGGCCTTGCATCGTTACCAGGCACTGGATCGTTTTGTAATCTGACAGACAAATGGCGATTGTCGGTAAGGCCGAGCCGACACTCGCCTTTGCCCTTTTTTGCGGTCTGCCACAGGCAGACTGACATTGCGCGACACAGGAGGTGGCTTATGACTCACCCGCGTTCTCCCCTGCAACTTCATCCGGAGGCTGCGCCGCACGCCCGCGGATCTGCCCGGCAGGTAATCCGCTCTCAGCCCTGGCTGCTGCTTTGCGGTATCATCCTGCTCTTGCTTGGCCTGGTGCTGCAACCCGGCGTTACTTCGGTAGGCGCCGATCGGGAGGCGCCCATTGGCATTGATGACGCACCACTCCAAACCGCGCGCGAGTGGGGCACGTGCTTTGACCAACTGGACGGTGGCTACGGCGTGGTTGCCTCCGGAATTGGCCTCGATGGCTTGACGTCAGGAACGATTAATATCACCATTCCTGGCAACGTGTTCAAGGCCTATTTGTATTGGAACAACGCCACGACACTGATCAATGGCTCCAACTTCAATGTGACGCTCAATAGTATACCGGTCACGTCCGACGGAGATTACTTTGGCAAGTGGAGCAGTGTCCTCTACGCCCATGCCTATTGGGCCGACGTTACAGCCCTGGTCACCGGCCCCGGCGCGTCCAGTTATCTCATCTCCGGCGTAACCATCGGGTCCTATAGCAACGGTGCTGCGCTGGTTGTTGTCTACAAGCAGACTGGCCGCTTGCCGTACCACGTCTGGCTGAACGAGGGTTTGGACATCGCCCGTGGCCACTTCGGCCCACCGACGCTGGCCGCCGGAACCGACCCGACCGAGTTCTCCGGTGTGGATGCCTACGATCAGACTCCTCCTGGCAGCGCGCGCCAGGCTCTCACTTGGTCCGTGGTTGGCGGTGTCCAGCCCACACAGGGTTCTGGCCTGTGGGGTCAGCAAGGTATTACCGGCACCTTGCCCATCACGTCCGACCTCTTCATTACCGGAACGTTGATCGCCAACAATCCGTACATTGCCAATCGCGGCAATTATATGGATGTTTACAGCACAACCATCACCGTGCCTGTCACGACCACCTGGCAGTTGCTGCAGGCAGAATCCAAGGACACCAATTCGCCCGATCTGGAGTGGATCGTCCAGACTTTTGAGATCCAGCTCAGCGGCTGCGCCTCGACGCCGACGCCAACGCCGACGCCCACGTTGACGCCGACGAACACCCCGACGCCGACACGCACGCCGACGCCGACCAATACGCCGACAAACACCCCGACGCCGACGCCAACGCCGACGGACACACCCAAGCCGCCGACGCCGACGCCGACGCCCACGGATACGCCGACGCCG
Source organism: Candidatus Amarolinea dominans (assembly GCF_016704685.1). NCBI lineage: Bacteria > Bacillati > Chloroflexota > Caldilineae > Caldilineales > Candidatus Amarolineaceae > Candidatus Amarolinea > Candidatus Amarolinea dominans. The sequence goes on along the minus strand of NZ_JADIZS010000017.1, from coordinate 20,118 downwards.
ACCCCGACGAACACGCCAACCAATACGCCGACGCCAACCCTGACGCCGACGAACACGCCGACGCGTACACCGACGCCGACGCCGACGCCAACCCTGACGCCGACGAACACGCCGACGCCGACACCGACGCCGACGAATACCCCAACGCCGACACCGACGCCGACGAACACGCCGACGCGTACACCGACGCCGACACCGACGCCGACCAATACGCCAACCAACACCCCGACGCCGACGCCAACCAATACGCCGACGGGGACCGCAACTAATACACCGACGCCGACGCCGACGCCGACGAACACCCCAACCCCGACCCCCACGAACACCGGTACGGCAACCCTGACGCCGACGCCGACCAACACCCCAACCCCGACGCCGACGCCGACCAATACGCCAACGCCGACACCGACGCCGACCAATACGCCAACCCTGACGCCGACGCCGACTAATACGCCCACCCCGACGCCGACGCCGACCAATACGCCAACCCCGACGCCGACGCCGACCAACACCCCAACCCTGACGCCGACGCCGACGCCGACGAACACCCCAACACCGACGCCGACGCCGACCAACACCCCAACCCTGACGCCGACGCCGACCAACACCCCGACCCCGACGCCGACGCCGACCAATACACCGACGCCGACACCCTCCAATACCCCGACGAACACCCCGACGCCGACGGCGACGAACACGCCGACGCCGACGCCGACGCCGACCAATACACCGACGCCGACCATCACCCCCACCGCGACGCCAACGTGGACGCCGGGCGGCCCCACTGCCACACCGACCCCGACTGCAACGAATACTCCCACGGTCACGCTGACGCCGACGAATACCCCGACGCCGACCAACACGCCGACGCCGACGCCGACGCCGACCAACACGCCGACGCCGACGCCCACCAACACACCGACGCCGACGCCGACCAACACGCCGACGCCGACGCCGACCACACACCGACGCCGACGCCGACTAACACGCCGACGAATACCCCAACGCCGACGCCAACGCCGACGAACACGCCGACGCGTACGCCAACGCCGACGAACACGCCGACGCTGACGCCGACCAATACGCCGACGCCGACGCCTACCAACACCCCGACACGTACGCCGACGCTGACGCCAACACCGACGCCGACCAACACACCGACGCCGACGCCGACGCGTACGCCGACGCCGACCAACACGCCGACGCCGACGCCGACCAATACACCGACGCCGACGCCGACGCCGACGAACACGCCGACGACGCCGACAACACGCCGACGCCGACGCCAACCAACACACCGACGCTGACGCCGACCAACACACCGTCGCCGACGCCGACGCCGACCAACACACCGACGCCGACGCCGACCAACACGCCGACGAATACCCCGACGCGTACGCCGACGCCGACCAACACGCCGACGAATACCCCGACGCGTACGCCGACGCCGACCAACACGCCGACGAATACCCCGACGCGTACGCCGACGCCGACCAACACGCCGACGAATACCCCGACGCGTACACCGACGCCGACTGTGACCAATACCCCGACCCCAACGCCGACGCCGCTCTGCCAGCCGGATCAGTATGAGCCGGACAACAGTTACACCAGTGCCACCCTCCTACCCACGAATGGCTCGGCTCAGGTACATAACTTCCATGTCACCGGTGACCAGGACTGGTTCCGTGTCAATCTGCAGGCCAATCGCGCCTACACCTTTACCACGTTCAACCTGACGCTGGGCGCGGATACCATCATGCGCCTCTATGACACGGATGGCACTACGCTGCTCATCACCAACGATGATTACACCGGCGGTGGCGTAGCTTCGCAGATCGTATTCGTGGCGCCTGCTCAGGCGACATACTATCTGATGGTGCGCGACTTCTACAACCGTGGTGACTGTCTCGGTTACTCCATCAAGGCCGAGCCAGGGCCGTTCCGCCAGTATGTCCCGGGCATCATCAATATCCTGCCGCGTACGCCGACGCCAACCCCAACGGCAACGCTGACGGCCACTCCGACCCGGACGCCGACCCGCACCCCAACCCGCACGCCGACGCCGACCGTAACGCGTACCCCAACGCGCACGCCGACGCCGCCCGTCGGTGGTGATATTGACATTCCGGGCTTGACGCACGCCAAGGGTGTGGCGATCAACCCGCTGACCAACCGCCTGTACCTGGCGAGCCGCGACACCGATGAACTGTTCGTGGTCAACGCCAGTACCTTGCAGACGATCATCAAGATTCGTGTCGGCGACGAGCCATTCGGTGTCGCGGTCAACACGGCGACCAACAAGGTCTACGTCAACAACTATGTGGACGGAACCGTCTCCGTGATCAACGGCGCCACGAACAGCGTCATTGCCACGGTGCAGATTGGCCCTGAAACCACCTTCCTGGACATCAACCAGACCACCAATCGCATCTACAGCATCAGCCACGCCTGGGATGTCATGGGGATCATCAGCGGCGTGGATGAGCGGCGCCTGGCGCTCAAGTGGTCCGGTGGCGTGGGCGCTTGGGGCGCAACCGTCAACGAAACCCTGAACCGCATCTACACGACTAACCGTGACACCGGTAACATCGCCACGCTTGACGGTGTGACCGGCAACACCTTCGAAGACCAGTCGGTGTCGCCGTTTGTGGGCGCCATCCCGTACGCCATCCACTACGCGCCGTCGCTCAGTCGGGTCTTCGTCATCATCGGCGAAGGCGACATCCCGTTCCGCCTGATGGCCTACCGCACCACCGCGCAGGGTCTCACCCCGGCCGGCCAGGTGGATATGCCGCAGGATCAAGCAGATGGCGGCGGCGGCCTGATCGTCAACCCGACCACAGGCCATGTCTTGCTGGTCAACAGTAAGTTGAACCAGGTGCGGGTGTACAGCTACAACGGCACCACCAACGCCTTCACCTTGCTGCGCACGGTAGCCACGGCCCGCAACCCGTTCATGCTGGACGTGAATCCGACCAACAACCGGGTCTATGTCGGTTCTCGTGACCAGGCCAAGGTGACCATCTTCACCGACAACTAGCGTCACTCATCACTTCGACACCTGTCGCCTCCGATGGCAGGTGTCGAAGCACAACAGTCAGGCGGGGGTTGTACGAGCAGAGTTTTCTGACTTGTGCGACCTCCGCTTTGTTTTTGGGGCAAGCACAGGCGCGGCGTCACCTGAGTTGGTTCAGGGCGTCATGTTGTGTACAATGACGTCACCATTCCCCCGTTCGATTCCCCCTGTTCCACATAGGAGACGACAAAATGCGACTTCGACACCTGACCCTGACCCTGGCCCTGCTTGTGGGCATCAGCCTGATCGCTTTGCTGGCTATCGGCGTGGCCGCCAGCGCGCCGCCAACCCTACCCGCTGCGCAGATATTGCTCGTGCAGTCCGCGCAACCGGCATTGGACCCGGCCGATGGCTCGGTGCTCCTCACCCGTTCGCCAGCGCCGCCATCCGCCCTGCGCCCAGGCGAACTGGAAACGATGCACTGGGAGGTTCTGGGCTATGGTGGCGCCACGCCCAGCCACGTGACCTACGCTCTGCGTAACTTTGACTCCAGCCAGGTCATTGAAACAGCCACCTACCTGAACACCAGTGGGCTGAACGTGACCCGCACGTTTCAACTTCCGGTGACCTATACCGTGCCCATTTCGTTGACGCATGAACGCTACATCGCACGGGTCGAGTATTTCTCGGACAACGGCTTCGAAGCAGCGGCCGAGGTCGTCTTCTTCGTCACCCAGGACACGGGTGATTTGCGCATCGTCAAATTCGTGGATGCCAACGGCAACGGCGTCCAGGAGCCGGGCGAGAATGGGCTGGCCGGCGCAATTTTCACCCTGCGCTTCCCGCCTCCCTTCTCTGAGGTGTTCACACGCACCACCACAAGCAGCGGCATCCTCTCGTTCACACACCTCGGCGTAGGCACGTACACCGTGAGCGAGATCAGTTGGCCGTCTGGCTATGAGCCAAGCATCTCGCCCGCACAGCAGTTGGTGCAGATTCAGAACAACGTCACCGCCACGCTGTTCTTTGGCAACTGGCCGTGGACGCCCACGCCCACCAATACGCCCACACCGACGAATACGCCGACGAACACGCCGACGCCGACGCCGACCAACACGCCGACGCCGACGAATACCCCGACGCCAACGCCGACCAACACCCCGACGCCAACGCCGACGAATACCCCGACGCCGACGCCGACGAATACCCCGACGCCGACGCCGACGAATACCCCGACGCCGACCAACACGCCGACCCCGACGCCGACCCATACGCCAACGCCTACAGCCACCCCGACGAGTACGCCAACGCGCACGCCAACGCCGACCCGCACCCCGGCCCCGCGCTATCTCCCGTTGGGCGCCAACGATTACTACCTGGTCCCGCGCGGCTGCATTGCCGGCACGAAGGTCAACGCGGCCTATGCCGGCCTGGGCGGATGGACCATCCGCGTCCGCCTGAGTGATGAGGCGGAGCCGGTTTACACGCGTGTCACCGATGCCAGCGGCCGCTTCCGCTTCGACAACCTGCCCTGGGGCACCTACACCCTGTGGGAAGAGATGCAGACTGGCTGGGAACCGCTCTCGCCGGCTCAATTCAACGTGACCCTGGCGCAGACCGGCCCCTGCATCGAAGTGCGCTTCCGCAACCGCCTGTTGCCGACCGCGACGCCGACCCCGACGCCCACGCCGGTCATCTTCCCTGACATCACCGGCATTGACCATCCCAAGGGCATGGCCCTGCACCCCAGCACCCAGCGCCTTTACGTGGCCAGCCAGGCCCACAACTGGGTTTATGTGATAGACACCGCGGCCAACAATGTCGTGACGACCATTCCGGTGGGCGCCCGCCCCTTTGGTGTGGCCTACAATGCCACGACCAACAAGGTCTATGTGGCGAACTTCGACAGCAACAGCGTATCGGTCATCAACCCGGCCACCAACACCGTGATCCGCACCATCTCGATGGCGCCCTACCGCGAGCCGTGCTGGGTGGCCGTCAACCCCATCACCAACCGCGTCTATGTGACGCTGCACGGCGATGGACGTCTGGCCGTGATTGACAGCGTCAATGACACTCTCTTGACCACGGTTGGCGTTGGCGCCGGCGCATGGGGACTGGCCGTACACCCGAACTTCAACCGCATCTACGTCGGGTTGCGTGACATTGACCGCGTCATGTCGGTGAACGGAAACACCAACCTGATCGAGCCGCTGCTCACGCTGTACCCGGGCGGCGAACCGTTTGGCATGACCCTCGATGCCACGCGTAACCAAATGGTGGTCTCCTACGCTGTACGCGGAGAGCCGGATCAGCGGGTGCGCTTCTATGGCCTGAGCGGCGGCGGCGCGACCCAACTCGAGTCGGTGCTGGTGGGCAGCAGCGGCGACGGCGGCGCGGGCCTGGCGGTCAACCCCAACAACGGCCATATCATGGCGGTCAATGCCAACGACGACAGCGTGACTCGCCTGAGCGGCGTGCTGCGCGAGCCGATCAGTCTGCGGATGACCGGCGATTTCCCGCTGGCTGTCGTGGTCAACCCGGCCAACAACCTGGTCTATGTGGGCAACCGCCTGAGCAACACCATCAGCGTCTTCTACGACTTCCCGGCCCTGGCCGAGATTCGTCGAACCTATCGCTGACGCTAAGACTGAACGAATTCTTTACCACAGAGAGCACAAAGAGCACAGAGAAGTCGCCCACGGGCGGCGAACCTGCCGCTTCTTTGTGCTCTCTGCTTCGGGCGTGTCATTCGTGGCTGCGGTGCGCTCCGTTTCCGAATTGCCCCTGTCCCTGTGGAGGTGCCGACCTGGAATGGCGGCGCCCTTTGCGCATTTGGTTGACCGGGCTGCTTGTGGTATGGTTGGGCGCGGGCGTTTTGCGCCTGCCATTCTGCTGAGGTCGAAACCGTTGCCATGAACAACATCACCATTGTGGGGCTAGGGCCTGGCGACCCGCGTCTCCTGACCCGCGAGGCCTGGGAAATCTTGACGCAGGCGCCCGAAGTCTACTTGCGCACGGCGCGCCACCCAACCGTGGACGCGCTGCGGGCTGTGCCTGGACTGCACCTGGTCAGCTTCGATGAGGTCTATGAACAGACCGACGCGTTTGCCGATGTCTACCAAACCATCAGCGCCCGCATCCTGGAACTGGCCGCACGGCCACAGGGCGTGGTCTACGCGGTGCCCGGCCATCCGGCCGTGGGCGAAACAACCACCCAACTCATCCAGCGGGCCGCGGCGGCGCAGGGCTTGAGCGTGCGCATCGTCGAGGGCCTGAGCTTCATCGAGCCGCTGTTGACCGCGCTGCGTGTGGATGCCCTGGACGGCCTGCAAATTGCCGATGCCATGCTGCTTGCCAACAAACACCACGCGCCGCTTGATCCCGACCGCCCGGCGATTCTGGGCCAACTCTACAGCCGCCTGCTGGCCGGCGAAGTCAAGCTGGTGCTGCTCAACACCTACCCGGAAGATCATCCACTGACCCTGGTGCAGGCGGCCGGCACGCCGGCCAGCCAGACGCTGCAGCTTCCCTTGCACGAACTGGACCATGCCGGCAGCTTCTTCGATCACCTGACCGCGTTGTACATTCCGCCACTGCCCCATGCGGGCGGCTATGACGCGCTGCAGGAGATCGTGGCTCGCCTGCGCGCGCCCGACGGCTGCCCCTGGGACCGCGAGCAGACGCACGAATCGCTGGTCAGCCCGCTGCTGGAAGAAACCTACGAGGTGATAGCGGCCATCGAGAGCGGGGATGCGCACCTCCTGTCTGAAGAGCTGGGCGATCTGTATCTCAATCTTGCCATGCAGGTGCAGATTGCAGCCGAGGAAGGCGAATTCCGCCTGGCCGATGTGCTCAGTCACATCATCGCCAAGTTGATCCGGCGCCATCCCCACGTTTTCAGCGGGCTGGACGTGCAGAATGTGGATGAGGTGTTGCAGAACTGGGAGAAGATCAAAGCGGCCGAGCGCCAGACGAAGGGCGAGGTCGAATCCACGCTGGGCAGCGTGCCGTCCGCGCTGCCGGCCCTGATGCAGGCCGAAATATATCAGCGCCGCGTGGCACGCCTCGGTTGGCCCGGTGCGCCCGTACCAGATCCCGGAGTGATCCCGGCCGACGAGGAGGCGTTTGGTGACCTGCTCTTTGCCCTCGTGGCCCAAGCCCGTGCGCGCGGCGTCGACCCCGAACGGGCCTTACGCCAGGCCAATGCGCGCTTTGCCGCGCAAGTCCGCGCGGTGGAGACTCGCGCACAGGCCGCCGGCGTCACCCTCAGCGCGCTGGTGCCAGCCGAGCGGGTAACCTGGTGGGAGTGAGCAAGGAACGCTGGCCCCAGAAACAAAGAGTGCAGGTAGACAAACTCGCCGTTGAGTTTCTCTGCCTGCACTGCTCGTCGGAGCTGGCACAAAATCTGTTGCAGCCTCACGGACCCGTGGGTGAGACTGGCGCCCCGCTGGAACACCGTGCAGCGTTGCCGCTGGCGGTGAGATAGCTTGATCGTATCGGTCGGGGATCAGACAACGGGCGGCATTGTACTGCCGGCATGCATCGCTGTCAAATGAAAGTGCAGCATTGGTTTGTTCTGTTCGTATCGGTGGCGCTGCTGTCGAGCGCGGTCCTGCCCCCGGCGTTGTCTCTTGCACCAACGCCCGTGTCGGCGGACTTCACCATTGCTCCACTTGGGCGACGGCTCCTGCTGTGAATTGACTGACAAAGGTGTTGGACTCAGTCTTTTTGGCGAAGGTATTGTGAAATGAAACAGATCATTGTCGCATTCTGCTTGTTATTGGTTCTCTCGGCTTGTATGGAGCCACGGGATGGGGCCGCTGTAACACCGGCTCCGCCTCCTACGGCATCGCCGCGTCCTTCCGTGGAAGAAGGCACACCGCCTGCCTCGCCCACCCCGGAGTTGTGGACTCCGGTTCCCATCACGCCCTCCGCGCCTGCCACTACCTCGACCCCCAATCTGCCCATTGGCTGCCGCAGCGCCGTTCAGGATACGCTGGTGTATATCAGTCGGGACGCCGACTACTGTTTCCACTATCCGTCACGCTTTAGCATCCATTACCCTGATAACCCTGAGAATCGTACGACTTATGTTGATGGACCGTTCCTGGAGAGTGGTGTCCCTGAACCGGACCAGGCTAATATGTCGATCAGTAGCTCACCTATCGCAGCCGGCCAAACCCTCGCGCAAGCTGTGGATGCGGTCATTTGGTGGACTATCGTACCCATCACTGATACGCGGCCTATCGCCCCAACGCTCATCGCCAGCGCGCCCTTCACGCGCACTATCACGACCATCGGCGGCGAGCCGGCGGAAATCGTCGAGGGCCTTCCGGGGAGACTGACAACCTCTCAGACCTTCATCATTCATGATGACCGACTCTACATTCTAATGGTTATCCCATCACATCTCGATCTGGCATACCCGAAGTCGCAACCAGATGCCAAGGCGGTCTGGGAGACCGTCATTGCTACTTTCGCGTTCTTGAAGTGACGGGGCTTCTTCGCAGGCAATAGCACTGGCGTCGAGAGCGGCAGCATCAAAAACGATGGCGCCGTGACGCTTGAGAACACCATCGTCGTCAACAGACCAACAGGAAGCGACTGCGACGCCTGCAGTCCTATCAGCGATGATGGCGAGAACGTGGATTTCGACGATACCGCCTGTCCGAATTTCCGCGACGACCGCTAACCCGAATTTCGGATCTTTCAGGTAGATCGTGGTTGAACCTGCAGCGCAGCCTCCAGCCGTGCCACCACCTCCTCCGCGGCCGGTTCGAATGTCAGCGCGTGGCCCTGCGCCCACGCGGCGTCGAAGGCCGCGGCGCCCAGGTGCGCGCGGGCTGAGTCAGCCAGCCGGTTGTAGTCGCTGCGCTCGATGGGCAGCAGACGCGTGCCTGTCTCATTCACGGTCTCCGTCGCGCCCAGCAGCCTGGCGACTAACTCGTCCTGGTCCAGGGCTGCGGCCAGCGAGGCCAGGTTCAGAAGGCAAGGACCCCACGTCGCTGGGTAGTGTGCTGCGCCCGCCAGGCCCTCCCGATACCATTGAACCGCTTGCCCGTAGTCGCCTTCGGCCTGCAGCAGCGCGGCCAGGCGCAGGTAGCCAGCGCGCAGATAGTTTTCGTGGCCCTGTTCCTTCAGTAGGATAAAGGCCTCGTCGAGAAAGAGGTGGGCTGCCGGAAAGTCGCGCTGGCGAGTCGCCACAGTCCCCAGTTCCAAGAGGGTGTGCGCAATGCTGCCTTTGACGCCGCGCTGGCGTTCGCCTGCCAGTCTCTGCTCGTTGAGCAAGCGCGCCCGCGCCAGATCACCCTCAGCCCAGGCCAGGTTGGCCAGAATGCCGAGCGGCCAGGGGTACGCAAAACCCGCGCGCTGGGCGACGGCGAGGCACTCTTCGCACAACGCCTGTGCGCGCGGCAGGTCTGCCTGTTCAAGTGCGATTTCACCCAGCAGCGCCAGCGACTGGGAGACGCCGCCTGGCGCGCCCAGGGTTCGGTAGCGTGCCAGGGCATTTTCCAGATGCCGCTGGGCCGCGTCCCGGTCGCCCCACCCGGTGGCAATGCGCCCCAGCGCCAGCAAGGCATCGGCTTCGCCCTTGCCGTACCCCAGCTCCTGACTGAGAACCAGGCTCTCCTCGGCAAAGGCCTGGGCCTCGACATTCTCACCCACAAATTGCAGCAGCAATCCCGCTTCACACAACGCCTTCGCCCGCGCCATCGTACGCTCCGCGGCGCCGGGTAGGGCGAAAACCTCGTGGATCAGCCGCGTCGCTTCGACAAAAGGCCCGCGTGCGGAGAGCCACTCCAAGAGGGCGGCGGTGAGCAGCAGGGCGGCCTGCACGTCATGAGTCATTGCCCAGGCCAGGGCAGCCCGGATGTCGTAGATGTCATTGTCGAGCAGGCGGTGAAGCTGGATGCGTCCGGGGTCCGGGTCTATCCTCTCGACGTTTTCCACGAGCTGTACGAAGTAGCCCGCATGGCGCGCAAGCAGCTCTGCTTCGCGGCCGCTCAGGGCCAATCGTTCCAGGGCATACTCGCGCACTGTCTCCAGCAAGCTGTAATGCGACTCGCCGCGCGGACCGATCTCACGGCGCAGCAGGCTCTTGTCCAGCAGCGACGCGATCCCGTCCACAACCTGGGATTTTGTACTCTCATCTCCGCACAGCGCTTCCGCCGCTTCCAGGGTGAAGCCATTGGCGAACACGGCCAACTGGGTGAAAAGGGTTTGTTCGGATGGGGAGAGCAAGTCAAAACTCCAACTGAAGGCGCCACGCAAGGTCTTCTGCCGCGGCGACACGTCGCGCAGGCCATCCACAGAAAGCATCCAGGTCCCGCGCACGCGCGCCAGCAGCTCGGCCGGCGGCAATAGTTTGACGCGCGCCGCGACCAGCTCGATGGCCAGGGGCAGGCCGTCCAATCGGCGGCACAGCTCGACCACGGCCGCGGCATTGCTGTCCGTGACGGTAAAGTCGGGCTGCACCGCGGCGGCGCGATCCGCGAACAGGGCCACAACCGGATAGCGCAGCGCTTCGTCAGCGGTGAGCTGGGCGACGCCTGGGAACTGCGCGGGCAGGGTCAAGGGCAGCACCGGCACCTGCCGCTCGCCACGCATGCGCAGCGGCTGCCGGCTGGTGACCAGGACATGCAGCCACGAGCAGCGGCGCAGCAAGCCATCCACCAGCGGCGCGGCCTCGATCACCTGCTCGAAGTTGTCCAGCACCAGCAGGAGATGCTTCTCTTCCAGGTAGGCGCGCAATTTCAAGGCCGGTGGATTCGGCCCGCTCGACGAGGCGTTGAGGGCTTGCACGATGGTTGCGGCCACCAGGTCAGGATTGGAGACAGGCGCCAGGCGTACGAAGAAGACGCCGTGCTCGAACTCGTCCAGCACGGACTCCGCGGCGGCCAGGGCCAGCCGGGTCTTGCCCACGCCCGGCGGCCCCAGCAGGGTGATCAGCCGCGCCCCCTCGCGCAGACGGCTGCGCACGGCCGCGATATCGAGCTCACGGCCAAGCAGCGGGGTGAGCTGGGCCGGCAAGTTGTGCGGACGCCGCGGCTTGCTCCAGCGGCCGGCCGGCGCACGCCTCTCGCCGCCGCCCAGCGCAAACCCCACCCTCGCGGGCAGATCAGCGTCTGCCACACCCGCGACCGCGACCAGGGAGGCGGCCAGTTGTCCTGAGGGTTGCAGGTCGCCTGCTTCGATCTTGCGCAGCGTCACCTCGGCGCAGCCCGCCTGCTGCGCCAGTTCCTTCTGCGTCAGACCCAGCGCCTTGCGCCGTTGCTTAATCCACTGTCCAAAAGTCTGAATCGAGTTCATCGGGTCACCCCATTCACAAGGCTCGAACAGCCACCGATAGTCAGTTGCCCCGATTATATCACATCTGTATCGGTTTGACTATTGGTTTGTGGAGAGCGTGCCTTTTTCGCTTCGCTGTGATACAATCGCCATAATCGGTGGAGAGAGTCACAAGCGACTGACGCAATGCTCAAAATTCACCTTGATACGTGCAGTATGCAGCGACCAAGAGACCCCAATGCCAATCCTCTACATCCATCTCCTGGGCGATTTTCACCTGCTCTACGGGGATCAGCCCGTAACGGGCCTCAATCAGCCGCGCCTGCAATCCTTGTTGGCCTACCTGCTTCTTCATCGTCACGTACCCCAATCCCGCCGTCAGCTCGCCTTTCTCTTCTGGCCCGATACGACCGACAAACAAGCACAAACCAATCTGCGCCAGTTGGTGCACCATTTGCGCCACTATTTGCCCCGGGTTGATCACTATGTAAGCATTGACCATGCAACGCTCCAATGGCGCCATGACGCGCCCTTTACGCTGGATGTAGCCGCTTTTCAAACGCTGTGTACACAAACCGAACCGGCCATCGGCCAAGCCACGCTTGCAAGGCTGGAAAAAGCGGTTGCCCTCTATGCGGGTGAACTCTTGCCCGGCTGCTATGACGATTGGATTCTGCCCGAACGCGAACGATTGCGCCAACAATTTGCCCAAGCCATGGAACGGTTGATTGGCGAACTCGAAGATCAGCGTGCGTATGGGGCGGCCATTCCTCATGCTTTGCGTCTGTTGCACCACGACCCCCTCCACGAGGCTTCTTATCGCCGCCTAATGCAACTGCATGGATTGGTGGGTGAGCGGGCTGCTGCCTTACGTGTCTATCACACCTGTGCCACTACCTTGTTGCGCGAACTGGGGGTCGAACCCAGCCAAGCCACGCGTGAGCTCTACGAAGGCCTGTTGCAGACAGACGGTGCACCGGTCACGAACAAGAGGCCAGCAGCCAGGTTGACGGTTGCCACACCGCTGGTCGGGCGCCAGTTGGAATGGCACAAGCTCGTAGCTGCCTGGCGTTTGGCTGCTGCGGGGCAGGCCCATTTTGTGCTGGTAGCGGGAGAAGCGGGCATTGGCAAAACGCGGCTGGCCGAAGAATTGGCGCATTGGGTCGGCGCGCAGGGGCAGCTCACTGCCCACACACGCGCCTATGCTGCTGAGGGTAGGCTGGCCTATGTCCCGATTGCCGACTGGCTGCGCAGCGCGACGTTGGCCGCCGCGCGCCAACAACTACCGGTCATTTGGCTCAGCGAAGTGGCGCGCATCTTGCCCGAGATCCTAATTGAACGGCCCGATTTGTCGCTGCCAGGACCGCTCAGCGAGAGCTGGCAACGCAAGCGGCTCTTTGAGGCTCTCGCCCGTACCTTGCTGGCTCCCGCCAAACCATTGCTCTTGGTGCTTGACGATCTCCAGTGGTGTGACCAGGAAACCCTGGAGTGGTTGCACTTTCTCTTGCGCTTTGACCCGCAGGCCCGTTTGCTCATTGTGGGTACGGTGCGTACAGAAGAAGCAACGCCCGATCACCCATTGTCCACCTTGGTGCTGGCCTTGCGCGCCGCCGAACAGTTGACGGAAATCGCCATAGGGCCGTTGGATGCTGCCGAAACTGCCGCGCTAGCCACGGCGGTGGCAGAGCAGCCGTTGGCTAGCGCGGCGTTAACCAAACTCTATGCCGCCACCGAAGGCAATCCACTGTTCATTGTAGAGATGGTGCGGACTGGACAGCAAGAGCCGAGAGTTGAGAGCGGAGACCCGTCAGCAAGCCCTGATCTTCAGTCGCCAATTTCTAGTCTCCAATCCCTCCCGCCCAAGGTGCAAGCGGTCATCCAGACTCGGTTGGCCCAGCTTTCGCCACCCGCGCTCGAATTGACCAGACTGGCCGCCACCATTGGCCGCTCGTTTACCTTGCCGGTGTTGACCCAGGCCAGCGGTTGGGACGAAGAGACGCTTGTCCGCCATCTGGATGAATTGTGGCAGCGGCGCATTGTGCGTGAGCAGGGCGTGCAGGACTATGACTTTAGCCATGATCGCATACGCGAGGTGGCCTATCAACAGATTCCCCCAGCGCAGCGGCGGCATTTACACGGCCACGTGGCGCAGGCCTTAGAGCAAGTCTATGCCGGTGAACTGGCTCTGGTGAGGGCGCAAATAGCTGTACATTGCGAAGAAGCCGGCTTGGTCAAACAGGCGATCGGTCATTATCAACAGGCCGCGACCGCTGCTCACGCCAAGTATGCCATCCATGATACGATAAATTATGCCCGCCGCGCCGTGGCCTTACTCATGACGCTGCCAGATAGCAGGGCGCGCCAAGAGCAAGAACTTTCCTTACTGGCTCCCCTCGGCCATAGTTTGCTGGCGCTGCGCGGTGGGAGCGATGAAGAATTGGAACAATTATATTGGCGAACGGAACAATTGAGCCGCCAACTTGGGCGAAAATGGGAACTTTATCTTTCACAACGGAATCTGTGGTCGTCCTATTCACATACAGGAAGATGGCGAGAGACTCGTGAAATTGCCGAAAGTCTCACAACAATGGCCTACCAGTTGCAAGAACCAGCCATGATTGAAGATGCCTGTAACCAGCTCGCCCTGACAAAATGGCTCTATGGTGAGTTGGAAGCGGCCTACGCTGATCTTGCCTATCCGGTGACTAAACCTGACAATGAGGGCTATCAACGCTTTTGCCAACTTTCTGGCTTTCCGCCGGCGATCAATCATATTGGCACTGAAGCCTCCATTTTGTGGATGCTGGGCTATCCTGACCAAGCGCGCAGCCGTTACGCGGCCGGCATGATCCAGGCGCGTGAAACACGCCAAGGCTTCAGCCTGGCGATTTCGCTCGAATTTCTGGCGTGGATTGATTACTTCCTTGATTCGGTTGCCGCACTTCAGGCATTGGCCGACGAGCTGATTAGGCTGTCCACCCAATACGAATTGATGGTCTTTCTTGAATGTGGCCTGATCCTCTCTGGCTGGTCTTTGGTTCGCCAAGGCAATTCCGAGCTGGGCTTTGCGCGCATACAGCAAGGCTTGGCGAGCATGAAGCGCGCTGGCGTCTATATTGAAATCACCTGGTACCTCGCCGTGTTGGCCGAAGCCCAGTTGCTGGCTGGCTACTATGCTGAGGCCCTGGCTGTGGTGGATGAGGCATTCGCCTTTGCGGAGCGGATTGCCGAGCATTTTTGGCAAGCCGAATTGTGGCGTTTGCGCGGCGAACTCCTGTGGAAAACGGAGCACGACGCCGTGGCAGCCGCAAGCTGTTACAAGCAGGCAATTGATATCGCCCACCAGCAGCACGCCAAAGCATTGGAGCTACGCGCCTGTATGAGCCTAGCGCGCCTGTGGCAAAGCCAAAACATGCACACGCACGCCTATCAACAACTGGCAACGGTTTATGCCTGGTTCAGCGAAGGGTTTGACACGGCCGATCTGCAAGCGGCAAAAAATTTGCTGGCAGAATTGGCCGCGCTGATTGACTGAGTTATACAGAACAGAAAAGCAGTGGGACAGTGGATCAGTAAGACAGTCGCACTGTCCATTCTGACGCACTGACGCACTGACGCACTGACGCACTGTCTCACTAAACCTACCTCTTTCTCCGCAAATTCGTTACCAAAGAACGCCCCAAAGAACGCTTTTAGAACGCTCCGTCTGCTATGCTATGGCTCAAGTCCATGCCAACACCCCCAACAGAAATCACTGCCAACGCGGGGTTGCCATCGTCTGTTCATGATCAATGAGCCGATCTGAAAAGCAAATTTTTTTGTCCTGTTTGTACGTTTGTATCTAAATGTTCTATGCCAAGTGACCTATACTAAGGAGAAAACCATGTCAAGTCAATCCTATCGCATCATTGCCTGTGTTCTGTTGATCGTAGGTGTACTTTTGGGCGGCTGTCAAGCGATCCAACCCAGCGGGGCCAATTCACAATCTGCAGCATGGATCGAGCAGATGAAGGCGGAGGCGGTCAAACATGAACTTGGAACGTTTGACCTCTACATCAATCGCGACTGGAAGACGCTGGATGCCGAAACAGACCCCAACTTTTACCAGATTGGCCCCGATGGAGCGTACATCGAGCGGGCCGCCGCGTTAGCTGGCATCGCAGATGAGAAACTGGTCGTTCGCAAGCCCGATCTGGGTGAGATACGCGTGGAGATGATCACGCCCGATGCCTACATGGTCACCTATCCGTTGAACTTCAACGGCTCGTACGACGGCGCAGATTTCTCGAACCCACGCACAGTTGGCTCACTCTGGGTCAACCGCGAGGGCAAGTGGCAGAATATCTTCTTGGTCGAGCAGATACGTACAGTGGAGTTCACGCCGGTGGCAGGGAATTGATAGGGTTCCAACTGGCTCTGCCTGTCTCGCGGAGCCGCCAGCACCTCAAGCCCGCACACTAATTTCCGACCTTGATGTGTTCCATATCCACTAGGCGGCAAGGCCGAGATTGTGAACGGCAAGGAAGTGCGGGTCTTGATTGACTGGCCCCCCAGCGGCGGAAACGCGCAAGGTCTGATTGCCCACGGCGGTTACGTCGTCAGTGACGGCCAGGCCGAAAGCAAGGCGGAATGGTTCGTCTGGTACTGGCCAGAAATCGTGCCTTGACCTGAGATGAGTTTCTTCCATCAAGGGTAGGAAAATGCCAATGCGGATCGAGGGGTCGCTTGCCCATGCAGGCGGCCCCTTCCTATTTCAGCCTACCCGCGCCGTGAGCGTGGCGATCTTCAGCCATCACCCTATTTGGCCCCCTGTACCGATGGTTTTGCGCACCGCAAGGCGAGAATCCTGTTCATCCGCAGTTAGTGCTTGATGTTACGATTCAGCCGGCTGGCGGTGGATTGGCTGGCGCCGGGGAGTTCGGCGGGCAGGGCCAGCGGCCGCACCGGCGCCTGGCGCTCGCCGCGTACGCGCAGCGGCTGGCGGCTGGTGACCAGCACGTGCAGCCAGGCGCAGCGGCGCAGCAGGTCGTCCACCAACGGCGCGGCCTCGACCACCTGCTCGAAGTTGTCCAGCACCAGCAGCAGGTGCTTCTCCTCCAGGTACGCGCGCAACTGCAGGGCCGCTGAGTTCGAGCCGCTCATCTGCAAGCCCAGGGTCTGGGCAATCGTCGCGGCCACCAGGTCAGGATCGGAGACCGGCGCCAGGCGCACGAAGAAGGCGCCATCCTCGAACTCTTCCAGCACCTCCTCGGCCACGGCCTGCGCCAGCCGGGTCTTGCCCACACCGGGCGGCCCCAGCAGGGTGATCAGCCGCGCGCCCTCGCGCAGACGACTGCGCACGGCCGCGATATCGAGCTCACGGCCAAGCAGCGGGGTGAGCTGGGCCGGCAAGTTGTGCGGACGCCGCGGCTTGCTCCAGCGGCCGGCCGGCGCATATCTCTCGCCGCCGCCCAGCGCAAACCCCACCCTCGCGGGCAGATCAGCGTCTGCCACACCCGCGACCGCGACCAGGGAGGCGGCCAGTTGTCCTGAGGGTTGCAGGTCGCCGGCTTCGATCTTGCGTAGCGTCACCTCGGCGCAGCCCGCCTGCTGCGCCAGTTCCTTCTGCGTCAGACCCAGCGCCTTGCGCCGTTGCTTAATCCACTGTCCAAAAGTCTGAATCGAGTTCATCGGGTTCCCCATTCACAAGGTTCGAACAGTCACCGATAGTCAGTTGCCGTGATTGTATCACATCTGTATCGGTTTGACTATCGGTTTGTGCTGTCATCCGGGGAGCGACTGTGGCTTAATAGAGTCACTGGTCCGGGCGACCGAGGTCGCTGCAACGATTGCGAAGCCGCCCTGCGGCGGCTGACTTCGCCCGTGTGGTTCTTTGTAGAGGAGGTGGTCACGACATATCACGAGCTTGCCAACCCCAGTATAAGCCATTTGATGACGCACGAAGGAGTAACCGTATGAAAAAGTTGTCCATTGTCTCGCTGCTGATCGTTGTGTTCAGCGTGACCGCGGTTGCGGCCAACGCCAAACCATCGGCGCCCTTCTACCTGGTGTCCATGGGTCAGCCATGTCGGCTGCCTGATGGCGTCGCAAGACCCCAAGAAACGACGGAATCGAAGGTGCAGACCACCGATGTGGCCGAGAATATCGTCCAGGTGAATTGTGTCGGCGCCTTGCCACCCGGCGCAGTCCTGCCCCGGTATCCGATCAAGTTGACCTATTACGAAACCAAGATCCCCTGTGTCACTCGCTACGGAGAGGACACCCTGCTCTCGCAAGCCTATGCCGCGACCGTGCTGCCAAACGGCACCTCCGAGATCAGTTGTGTGTTCCATATCCACTAGATGGGCGATACCCGATGTGCCGGGCAGGCTGCCAGCACTCCCACCTCCTGCCCGGCCCTGTGCGCTCCGTTCCGACTACTTTATAATGCGAGGAGATCTACGATGCGATTGATTACGCTGATTGTCACCCTGTTTCTGATGTCTGGTCTGCCGGCGTTAGGCCCGCGCAACCAGCCGCCCATCGCCAACGACGATGAGGTCATCCTGTTGTACCATCCCGTCCAGGTCCTCACGATTCCGGTCCTGGAAAACGACGTGGATCCCGATGGGGACGTGC
The DNA here is from genome assembly GCF_016704685.1 of Candidatus Amarolinea dominans. Taxonomy (NCBI): domain Bacteria; kingdom Bacillati; phylum Chloroflexota; class Caldilineae; order Caldilineales; family Candidatus Amarolineaceae; genus Candidatus Amarolinea; species Candidatus Amarolinea dominans. The sequence goes on along the minus strand of NZ_JADIZS010000017.1, from coordinate 2,189 downwards.
TTACGATCTCCAGCCTGCCGCTGGTTGAAGGCGGCAAGGCCGAGATTGTGAACGGCAAGGAAGTGCGGGTCTTCATTGACTGGCCCGCAGGGGGGAACGCGCAAGGTCTGATTGCCCACGGCGGCTACGTCGTCAGCGATGGTCAGGCCGAGAGCAAGGCGGAATGGTTCGTCTGGTACTGGCCAGAAATCGTGCCTTGACCTGAGATGAGTTTCTTCCATCGAGGGTGGAAAATGCCAATGCGGATCGAGGGGTCGCTTGCCCATGCAGGCGGCCCCTTCCTATTTCAGCCTACCCGCGCCGTGAGCGTGCCCGCGTGGGCGACCGCAAGGGTGCGCCCCTACAAATTGAGAAGATACGTTTTGCGCACCGCAAGGCGAGAATCCTGTTCATCCTGTCAATCCTGTCCAAACTGGTGCGCGGGGTTAGCAGTTACCATACTTGTATCGGTTTTGTATCGGTCAGGGGCTTGCTATGTGGGAGCCTTTGGGGTTTACTATCCGCAGTCGTTGTTATCAGCAACCCCGCTTATCGTCACCGCACTTCATGTTCACGGCGAATCACCGCGCGATCGTCGGGAACAGACGTGAGTGACCTGTACGCCATGTCACAAGGAGGAACCGAAAATGTCTTACAAGAAATGGGCCATGCCTTTGGTCGTGCTGATCGCCGTGAGCCTGGCGCTGACGGCCTGCCCCGCGCCAACCCCGCCGGTTGCCCAGATCGTGCCGACCGTCGCGGTTGAGCCGACCGCGGCGCCGACGGTGGTCGAGCCGACCGCGCCGACCGAGCCAACGGGTGTCACCCCGGCGCCCCAGGCCGGCAACAAAGTAACCCTGCATATCAACCTGGGCGGCGAGCCACATACCCTGGACCCCTCTCTGGGCGCAGAGGTGTCGGCGGTTGATATCATCGAGAATCTTTTCCTGGGCCTGACCGACATCGAGGCGGACGGCAGCGTCGCACCGGAACTGGCGACGGCGTGGAGCCTCTCCGCGGACCGACTGACCTACACGTTCAAGCTGCGTGACGACGTCTCCTGGGTGCGCTACACGCCGACCGGCGGGGTGCAGAAGCTGGGACCGGTGACGGCGCCCGACGTGGTCTATGGCGTCAAGCGCACGTGCGACCCGCGCACGGCTTCGACCTACGCGTACGTGGACTACATCATCGCCGGCTGCAAGGCGCTGAACACCGCGGACGCTGCCAAATTAAGCGCGGCCGAGCTGCAGGCCCTGGTGGATGGTGTCGGAGCCAGCGCTCCCGACGCCTATACCGTGCAGTTGACCGTGAATACCCCGGCTGCCTATTTCCTGGCCATCGCCGGCATGTGGGTCAACCGGCCGCAATATCGCGCCGTGATTGAAGAGAAGGGCGAACGCTGGACCGAGCCTGGCTCCATCGTCACGAATGGCCCTTACACGCTGGTGAGCTGGTTCCACGACGATAACATGGTGCTCGAGAAGAACCCATTCTGGTACGGCTGGAGCAATGTGTCCGGCAATATCGAACGCATCGAGATGAGCATGCTGGTTGACTCAGCGCCATCCTTCGCGATGTACGAGGCCGGCAAGCTGGACACGGAGAGCGTGCCCTTGGGAGATATCGAGCGCGTCAAGACCGATCCTGTGTTGAGCAAGGAGTTCTACCGCGTGCCGGCTGCATGCAGTGTGTTTGTGGGCTTCACCAACAGCAAGCCGCCGATGGACAACGTGTTGGTGCGCAAGGCGCTCTCGGCCGCCATTGACCGCCAGGGCTTGATCGAGAACGTGCTCAAGGGCGGCCAGATTTCCGCCAACACCTTCGCCCCGAGCTCCATTTTTGGCAACGCCGCGGGCGCCCTGGACATTGCGCCGTGGACGCTGCCGATAGAGATGGGCGGCTGGGGCTATGACAAGGCGCTGGCACAGGCCAGGCAGTGGCTGGCGGAGGCAGGGTATCCGGACGGCAAGGGTTTTCCGACCATCACCTTCTTACATACGGCCTCGGACCGACTCCGCCAGATTGCCGAGGCCATCCAGGCCATGTGGAAGCAAGGGTTGGGCATCAACGTGGAGCTCGCGAACCAGGAAGGGAAGGTCTTCCTCACCACGATCCAACCCTCAACGCCCCTGCAAGGGCGGTCACAAGTCTGGTACCTGGGTTGGTGCGCCGACTATCCGGACGAGAACAACTGGGTGCATGAGGTG